>JAWCPE010000043.1:0-12610 GCA_038870415.1 Bathyarchaeia archaeon | reverse complement strand
CTTACGGAGCGTAAGCTTAAGAGGATGGAGGGGACAGCCTCAAGGTAGCTCACACGCACGCAGACGAGGCTGGGCAGAGAAAACCACGCCTTTCATGGATGGATAACAGAGCCCAGCACTAGATACGCTACGTTTATATCATGCGTCCTTGGGCGTTTCTCCATGCAACCGTCAAAGGTTCGACCGACAGGCATCACCATCCTAGTAATCCTCGAGGCGATCATCTCCGCCCTCTTGGTCCTCTCCGGGCTCGCCCTAGCCCTCCTAGGCCCGCTCCTAGGTATCGCTCTTCCGGAGTTGGTACAGAGACCGATCCCGAGCGTGATAGCAGCGGTCTTCTTCACCTTCTTCGGGGTCGTACTTCTCATCATCGGCATTGTGGGCTTCATCGTCGCCTGGGGCTTATGGACCGGCCAGGGATGGGCGTGGACCTTAGCATTCATTCTCGCGGTCATCGGCATAGTCCTAGGCCTCTTCCGCATCGGTCAAGGCGGCATCATCGACATCTTGATCGACGGCATCATCGCTTGGTACCTGTGGCAGCCCCACGTGAAAGCCTTCTACGGCAAGGGCCCCACCCCACCCTCATACTCGGGTGGTTACACGCCCAGTCCCCCTACGCCGCCCCAGGTGGGAACCGTCATCTACTGCGGTAAATGCGGAACAGCTAACCCACCTGAGAGCAGGTTCTGCCGCAACTGCGGAGCGGAGATCAAGACCTAGCCTCTGAGAGGTCGCCTGGCGACATCAACCGCCGGAAGCCCCAGCTCCGCGTAGAGGGCCTCCTCGGCGGAAACGCCATCTCGTTAAGCGGTGGCCGCTCCGCTCAAGCTTGCTTAAGAGAAGAGAAGAGCGGTCTTGGTCGGGCTTAGTCTTCGGCGACGGTGATTGTCAGCTCGGAGATGACGTCTTCGTCTCCGTTGAGGGCTTCTAGGAAGTAGGCTGGCTGGGCGATCCCTCTGACTAGCTTGCTCTGTGGGGCTAGGAAGTCAACGGGCACGGTCATGTTCTCGGGGCTTCGGGGCATCTCGTCGCTGAGGTTCAGCCTTCCGTGGAGTATGAGCTTAGCCGTGTCGCCGGTCCTCGTGTTCATCGCAGCCCAGATGTGTATCTTGCCGCTCCGCATCGGCAGGATGATGAGTCCCTTCGCGAACTCGTAGGTGGCACTGTCGCCGGCCGAGCCCAAGATGGTGAAGTTCGCCTCTGAGACCTGCGTCATTAGGACAGGGGCCTTCCATCTACCCTTAGAGACCTTCTCGATGGTGCCGTTTATCGTCGCGTTGAAACGGTACACGTCGCTTCGATTCGTAGCGTTGTAAGCGGTCCCATTCACTATCCTCACGGAGATGTTCATCGAGGCCAAGGAGGCGCTCTGCGAGGCAGGCACGACCTTCGGAGGCTTCCCATTACCTCGTCCATCGCCGTCTTCTCCGTGGGGGTTACCGTTTCCCTGGCTGGGCTTCGCAAGGGTAACTGAGCCTACGAGCAGCGGCGTCAGCGTCAGCAGCAATATCGCGACGAGCACCTTCCGCGATGCTTTCAAGGCATACATCTCAGCTGCACTTGCCTAACCTGTTCAGGCGGTAGGATATACGGTACCCGGTTGAGACGGGGGTTTCAAGTCGTTTCGAGGCTTCCGTGAAGCCTAGGCCGTTCCTACGCGAAGGCCGTAAGCCATACTGTGTAGGTGGCGACGTTCAGGGCGGTCATCCCGAGGCCTAGCTTCAGGAAGTAGAGGAAGGTGAAGGGACGCCCGGTCCGGTTCTCAGAGGCCTCGATGATGATGACGTTGCTCGCGGCGCCGAGCACGGTGAGGTTCCCGGCGACGGTGGAGCCTGCTGCCAACGTGAGCCAGGCGTACTGATGCGACCCGTTGAAGCCTAGGCCTTTCATCACCTCGATGTAGAGCTTCACCAGTGGCACGTTGCTGAAGACCTGGCTCAGCACCGTGCTGACGAGCATTATGTTAACTATGGCCCCGGCCCTATCCGCGGGGCTGGGGGCCGGTATGAAGCTCAGCATCAGCTCCGCGGCGCCGGACTGCCACAGCCCATCCATCACGATGAACATCGAGATGAAGAAGACGATCGTGCTCCAATCTACTGCGCGAAGGAGCTCACGCTTCTCCGCCGCGAACGCGTAGAGTGGCACAGAGGCTAGGAAGGCGATGACGCCTAGATGCTGCGTGTGAGGAAGCCCCAAAGCGCCTAGGAGGTCGTTCAGGAGGAAACCGCCGACGGCTAGGCTCAGAGCGACCGCCGAGAAACGGGCGAGGCTGTGGCTCCGTATGTGCTCCGCCTCGATGACCGCGATCTGTCTCCCATCCGGGCGTACCCCATGCCTTCTCAGGATTATCCAGAGGAAGCCCGTTACGAAGACGAGGTTCAGCAGCGTAGGGATGAATAGGACGGAGAGGAAGCTCGCGAAGGGCGCGGTGATGCCTGACTCGCTTGCGATGAGCATGTTCTGAGGGTTCCCTATAGGGGTCATCACGCTCCCCACGGTTATCGCGAAGGCTAACGCTACCAAGACCGGTTCTAGGGGGAGGCCCATCTGCTTCACCACGGTGATCGCTATCGGGGTGCCCATCACCGCCATCGTATCGTTCACCGTGAAGGCGGAGAGGAAACCCATCAAGAAGACGAAGAGGACGAGCATCGACCGTAGACTCTTCGCCGGCGCGAGAACCCTATACGTCAAGTAGGCGAGGAGACCGGACCTCTCCATGCCGGCCACGATGCCGAACATCCCTACAAGGAAGAAGATGACGTCAAAGTCGATCGCCTCGTAAGCCGCGGAGACGCTTAGAACCCCCGTCAAGATCATAAGCGCAGCCCCGATCATCATCGCGGTCCATATGGGACAGTCCCAGCCGCCCATCCTACGGATGACGACGAGGACTAGGACTAGGGCGAAGATCGCCAAGGCCAGGTAGCTGTTCGCGGTAAGTAACGCGGAGAAGCCCTATCACCGGCCCTGGAAGCTTCCCCTCCACATGAGGTTGGGAATAAGAGCCTTGCTACAAGGGTAGCTGGCCGACCGCTCAGTCCGGGGCATACTCAACAATCGATGTGCATCGGGATACGCTCCGAGTTCCATGCTCAAGAGACGCCCTCGAACGCTCCTTTAGTTCACTGGGGAACTACAACTGAGCCGCATGTGAGTGATTGTAATCCCTTTCCTCTCTAGGGAGCTGCTGTCTCGGAAAGGACTACTGCAAACGGGTCCTCCTAGCTCCATGGATCTGAGGTGGCGAGAATATCCGAGAGGTGGGCTTTGAAGTTCTCAAGGAAGAGATGGGTCTCTTTGTCTCTCTTAAGTCTTCTCAGCCCTCCCGTAAGGAGGGCTATCAGACCGGGTGTCGTTGCAGCATCTATGAGGGCTAGGAGTTTGAGGGCTGCCAGCTTCCTGTAGAACGGGAGGTCCCTGAGGGTTCCCCCGTTCCTCTTGTAGGCCTCAAGGAACATCTCCGGGAGCTCAAGCTGCGGCCTTCCTGCGAGCTTCTCCTGAAACTCTAGGAGGTTGTACGCGTAAGCGACATCGTAGGTGGGTTCAGCGATGTCTGCGCTCTCCCAGTCGATGAGATACGCCTTGCCTCGGCTGTAGACCATGTTATCGAAACCACAGTCGCCGTGGATGAGCTTGAGCCTAGGCTTGACAGGCTCTTTCCCAAGTCTACTCGCGTATCTCCAGCATCGCAGCGAGGTTGTAGGAAGCTTAAGCGTTGAGAACGCCGATACTGCCGCCAAGGCTTTGATCGACCTGAGCTCTCTTGAGGGGTAGTCGTCCTTCTTCTCTAGGATTCCTTGAAGCTCATCTCCGTCAAGGCTGTGGATCGCCGCCAGAGACCGTGCTGCGGAATCCAGCATCTCCTGAGCGTCCGCTGGGCGTTCAGCACAGATCCTCTCCATTAGGATGAAGGGTTTACCTAAGACCTTTCTGTCCTCCCCGAGTAGGTAAACCCGGGGAACGGGTAGACCTCTGCCGTGTAGAAAGCCTAGCAGCCTGAACTCCTCTCCGGCTTTCTTCCCGTCGCCGTTGTACAGTCGAAGTATCAGCTCTATGCCTGATCCATCTTCAGCCTCAACCCTCAAGGTGTAAGTCTCGTTGCTCAGGCCTTGTCTGTCGTGCAACCTGAGGTTGGTAACCTTACCGTGAGCTAAGGGACCTAGCTCCTTACGTGGAGCCGAGTTCAGATGCTCCTGAAGCCTACCGTTAAGCTCTGCATCGTCAAGCCTCAAAGCGACCCCTACGCTTAAGCTGAACGTATCCGTTGGGGGGACTCATGTGCTTCCCTCCTGCGGACCGCCAATATCACCCACGGAGACATATTCATTTGGCCACCTCGGCTCCGTGTCTACGATTGTCTCTTCCTCCGTACAGTCTCGACGGCGAGAAGCTGCACCAAGAAGGCTGAGAGGAAGACGAGGACGGCCACGGTGAAGAACGGCGACCGTAAGTCGAAGGTGTCCGCGACCGCGCCTACGATTATGGGGCCTACGATGAAGCCTACGTCGCCGAAGAACCTGTAGAGGCCCATCGCGAAACCCCTCGGAGCGTCCATCGTCACGTCAGCCGCGAGCGCGAGCGGAGCCTGGCCTGCGCCCCCGGTGCCCACGCCGAGCAGGAGGCATGAAAGCGAGAGGGTTGTCAGGTCGAAGCTGAAGGGGAAGGAGAGGGCGGACACCCCAGTTATCAGCAGGTTCGAGGTGATGACGACCTTCCGACCGTGCTTGTCCATCAGGTGGCCTACAGGGACCGTGACGAGGAGGTTCATTATCGTCGCGAAGCTTATCGCAAGCCCAATCTCAGCCTCGCCCAGGCCTATGACGGAACTCGCGTAGAGCGGTATCATCGTAGCCCTTATTCCGGTCCGCATGAAGAAGACGGTGAAAGTCGCCAAGCAGGCTACGGTAAAGGTTCGATTCGACAGGACCCTCTTCGCCGCGTTAAGCGAGAGCCAAGCGCCATCCGACTGCCCCTCTTCTCGGCTCATAGCTCTGCGGTCAGGCTCATGGACGAGTAGAAGGGAGAGAACGAAGCAGGCGGCGCCCGCGTAGAAGGGCGCCCTAAGCCCCCACCCGGCGGCGACGAAGCCCCCTATCGTGGGACCGGCGGAAGACCCCAGAAGCATGAAGGCCTGAAAGTAGCTCAGGACCCGGCCGCGCTCCTCCGGCCGGACAATATCGGCGATAAGGATGGTGCGGCTTGTCATCCACATCGAGGAGCCGACGCCCTGCACGAAACGGTAGAGGAGAAGCTCCCAGAAAGACTCGGCTAGGCCGTTCAGCAACGCGCCCACGGTCAGCACGACGGCCCCGATCAGGAGCAGAGGTCTCCTCCCTACCTTGTCAGCCGCGAAGCCCACGGGCAGGTCTGTCACAAGTCGGCCGAGGGCGTAGACCGATATGGCCATAGCTGCGAGGGCGTAGCTGACGCCGAAGCTGCGAGCGTAGATAGGCAGGACCGGAGAGATTATCGACATACCGATGTGGAGGAAGAAGGAGGGCACGTAGATCGAGAGGACGTCGCTCATTACGGAGCGCTCCATCTACCCTACCCTCGCCCACACGGCTCCACGGTAGCGTCAAGCTGCAGCACTTTAAAAAGGGGACCCTCGCAATTGGAAGGCAGGCTTCGGAATGTAGCCGTCTTCCCTGCGTTCAGCTAAGCCTTATCTCGCTAGCCTAACCACGTTTGGGCGCGGTCCAGAATGAAGACGGTCCGATCTCCCACGGTTGAAGGGAAGAACGCGTTCTACGTCTCCAACCGTGAGCCCCTTCTGCCCAGCCCGTTCATCAAGCTGCCTATAGGCAGCATCCAGCCTAAGGGATGGCTGAGGCGTCAGCTCACCTTGATGGCTGAAGGCTTCACAGGCCACCTCCCTGAGCTCAGCAAGTGGTGCCAGTTCGAGCGAAGCGCCTGGTCCAGCCCTGAGGGGCAAGGCGAGTACGGTTGGGAGGAACTACCCTACTGGTTGAGGGGGTTCGGCGACCTAGGCTACGTGCTAAGAGACGAACGGGTCATCCGAGAGGCGAAGAGATGGATCGACGCCGTCCTCTCCAGCCAGGAGCCTGACGGCTACTTCGGACCGCGCGTGAACAAGGCGAACCGCGACCTCTGGCCGAACATGATAATGCTCGACGTGCTACGGTCTTACTACGAGGCGACCGGCGATGGACGAGTCCTACCGTTCATGACGAGGTACTTCCGCTGGCAGCTAAGCCTGCCGCCGGAGCAACTCTTCCCCGGCAGCTGGGAGCATCCGCTCATCTGGCAGAAGGTGAGGGGCGGCGACAACCTCCAGAGCATCTACTGGCTCTACAACCGCACGGGCGAGACGTGGCTCCTAGAGCTCGCGCAGCGAGTACACGATCGGACCGCCGACTGGACGAGCGGCATCGTGAGCTGGCATGGCGTCAACATCTGCCAGGGTTTCCGTGAGCCCGCCCAGTATTATCAGCAGTCGCATGAGGCGCGGCATCTTCAGGCGACGGAGAGGAACTACGAGACGGTGATGGGCACCTACGGCCAGGTTCCCGGCGGAATGTTCGGGGCGGATGAGAACTGTCGGCCCGGCTATACGGACCCTCGTCAGGCGGCGGAGACCTGCTCCATCGTCGAGTTCATGCTCAGCGACGAGCTTCTCCTCAAGATAACTGGGGATCCGCTTTACGCCGACCGCTGCGAGGAGATAGCCTTCAACTCGCTTCCAGCCGCTATGACCCCCGACCTGAGGGGGCTCCACTACCTCACGGCCCCCAACATGGTCCAGTTGGACCGTGAGAGTAAGGCGCCGCTCCTACAGAACGCAGGTAATATGCTCGCCTACGACCCGTACGGTTACCGGTGCTGCCAGCATAACGTCTCGCATGGTTGGCCCTACTACGCCGAGCACCTCTGGATGGCAACGCAGGATAACGGCCTAGCCGCTCTGCTCTACGCCGCCTCAGAGGTCGAGGCGAAGGTAGGAGACGGCGCGAAGGTGAAGGTCCTCGAGGAGACAGGCTACCCGTTCGAGGAGACCGTCAGGTTTACGCTCTCCGCTCCTAAGCCCGTACGTTTTCCGCTGCTGCTTCGGATACCTCGATGGTGTCAAGACGCGAAGGTCTACGTGAACGAGCAACTAGAGGACGCGCATCTAAGCCCGCTCTCCTACGCGGTCGTTGACAGAGCATGGCGGGACGGCGACGAGGTACGCCTTGAACTGCCCATGAAGGTCCAACTGACGGTATGGGCGAGGAATAAGAACTCGGTCTCCGTCCACAGAGGACCTTTAACCTTCTCGCTCAAGATCGGGGAGAGATGGGTTAGGTACGGCGGTACGGATAGGTGGCCTGCCTACGAGGTCTACCCGACCGCAGAGTGGAACTATGGGCTAATCCTCGACGAGGAGGACCCGACCACGTCCTTCGAGGTAGTCAAACGCTTAGGCGAGCTGCCTGACCAGCCATTCACGGTAGACGCCGCGCCGGTCCAGCTGTTAGCTAAGGGCAAGCGCATCCCGGAGTGGAGGCAGGAGGAGAACGGTCTCGTAGGCGCTCTGCCGGAGAGCCCCGTCAGGTCAGATGAGCCTGAGGAGCGTCTCACGCTGGTCCCGATGGGCTGCGCCCGCCTGCGGATCTCCGCCTTCCCAACGATAGCGTAAAGGGATATCCGCCGGAAAGTCGCCTGCTCGGTTGGCCTCCTCAAGCTTTATCAAATCGAAGCAAGCCTAGGCATGGAACAGGCTCGGTGGATGGGTATGAAGATCATCGACCTGAAGTGCACCGTGATCGAGGGCTATCCGTTAGTCCGCGTAGACACGGACGAAGGCATCAGCGGGCTTGCGCAGATCGAGTTTCCGAAGAGCTACCTGAAGCCGCACGTGCTCTTCTACAAGCGCTTCATCCTTGGCCAGGACCCGACAGACGTGGAACGAGTGATGCTCAGGATACGCCGCCTCGGCGGCTTCAAGCCCTGGGGGAGCAGCGTCAGCGCGATAGAGATGGCACTCTGGGACATAGCTGGAAAAGCCCTCGGTGCGCCGGTCTATAAGCTCCTAGGCGGCAAGGTCCGAGATAAGGTGCGGGTCTACAACACCGGTACGGGGCCGGGGCCGAAGGGAACTAGGCCGGAGGACTACGCTGAGAGCGCACGTCAAAAGCTGAAGCTGCCTGAGGGCTTCACCATCTTCAAGTTCGGGATAGGCTTCCACAGCGCCATGTACGCGCAGGTTCCCCGGTACTTCTATGGGGAAGTGGAGGAGGGCCCGCTCTACCCGAATAGGGGGCACCTCACGGAGTCAGGCTTGAGGCATACGGTTGAGGTCGTCGAGGCGTTGAAGGAAGTCCTCGGGGACAAGTATGGGCTCGCCTTGGACTGCGGCCCTGGCTTCGGCATCCAGTCTGCGCTTCAGTTAGCGAAGGCGGTTGAGCCGCTGAACGTGATGTGGCTGGAGGACCTCATCACCGGCGACTATACGCCCTACACTGCCGTGGAGGCTTTCCGCCTAGTCTCGTCGAATACGACGACGCCCATCCACACTGGGGAGCAGATATACCTCCGTCAAGGGTTTAAAGACCTCGTCGAGAAGAACGCCGTAGACATAATAGGGCCAGACCCCTGCGATGTAGGCGGCATCGCGGAGCTCAAATGGACGGCTGAGTTCGCCGACCTCTACGGTGTCCTCGTCGCACCCCACGGCGTGGCAGACGGGATAATCGGAGCCGCCGCGCTCGTCCAGATGGCCGCGACGCTGCCGAAGAACTACATCGCCTTCGAGATGCCCATCATACAACCGTTATGGTGGGAGCTCGTCGAGGGCCTACCGAACCCCCTCGTGAAAGACGGCTACATCGAGGTGCCTGACAGACCTGGGATGGGCGTCGAACTGAACGAGAAAGCCGTAAGGAAGCATCTCCCTGAAGGAGACGACTTCTTCGAACACGCCTAACTCCGAGTGAAGCAGAGACTTACCGAAGGGAACAACCGCAAGTCTCCGGATGAAACGCTTTAGGGGAGAAGCGGCGATTCAAGAGATACGGCGTCAAGACGAGGGGAGACCTAGCCAAGGGTTATCGGTTGCTTCAAGAGGGGAGAGAGGCTCAAGCTGACCGAGCGGATAGCCGAAGAGGGGAAAGGCTGCGCCTTCCCCTCTCCAGCAAGCCTCTGGCTCGTATCTCTGCGAAACGCTAGGGGTCTTCACCTGAAGCCCCAGCTGCTCGACAAGACTTAACTGCGGCTAGAGAAGCTTACCGGCTAGGTTTTTGGCTTTGAAGATAGCGGATGTAAGGGTTCGAAGGTTCCGTTTCCCCCCTTCCACGGTGTTGAGGAAGCCCTTCTTCAACTCCATCCTGTACAATCGGCCTTCCCGCGAACGCGGGGCTTCGATAACCCAGATAACGACCGACGAGGGCATAACGGGCTTCTGGCCGGGAGGGAACAAGGAGATAATCGAGGGCCGCATCAAGCCGAAGCTTCTGGGCGAGAACCCGCTCAACCTTGAGCGGCTCTGGCAGAGGATGTACATGGGCGGCGACCGGAAACCCGTGGCGAAGGGCGACTACATCTCCGTGATGAGCCACGTGGACAACGCGCTCTGGGACCTCGCTGGGAAGATCTTAGGCCAGCCGGTCTACAGGCTGCTGGGAGGCTACACGAACCGTGTCCGTGTCTATGCTGCAGGCGGCTACTACGCAGAGGGCAAGAGCATCGAGGGCCTCGTAAAGGAGCTGGAGAGCAACGTGGCGGAAGGCTTCACAGCCGTCAAGATGAAGGTAGGCGCCTGGCGTTTCGGCGTAACGATGGAGACCGATGTGGCGCGGGTGAAGGCGGCGAGGGAAGCCCTAGGCGACGAGGTGGACATCATGGTGGACGCGAACAACGCCTGGAACGCGTATGAGGCGAAGCGTTTCGCGAAGCTCGTAGAGCCCTACCAGCCTTTCTGGCTCGAGGAGCCTGTAGAGCCGGATGACCTAGATGGAAGCCTAGAGCTGAAGGGTTCCACGGTTATCCCCATCGCGTCGGGTGAGAACGAGTTCACACGGTACGGGTTCCGCGACCTCATCGCGAAGAGAGCCGTAGACATCATTCAGGCAGACCCTAACATAGCCGGGGGCCTCACAGAGATACGTAAGATCGCCGCCTTAGCAGACGCTTACCATATTCGCTTCGCGCCGCACGGTGGACATATCGTTGGGAGCCACGCGGTAGCCGCCTTCCCGAACGGCCTCATCGTCGAGCACTACGGAGGCAGAGCCAGCCCCTACAGGGACCCAGACCCGCCTCCCAGCCTCTACCAAGACCCCCTACAGGTTAAGGACGGCTACATCGAGATACCGGAGAGACCGGGCTTCGGCATGGAGATCGACGAGCGAAACGCTGAGAAGTACGAGGTCAAGGAGCCCTAGCGTTCCCAAAGGAAGTCTCAGGTCGCCGCAAACTCTCGCTAGACAGCAGTGGGCGTGGAAGCAACCGGCCCCCCACGCAGGCCGGGCGGGAGTCCTCTACACGGCTCTGCCTGCGATGCGGAAGCATTTTAAGCCATGCCAGCTGGAGGAGGCCTCCGTGTGATACAGGTTGAAGATAACGAATATCCGTGTCGCGGTGGTGGAGGGGAACTTCTACTGGCCGCTCGTCCGCATCGATACGGACGAGGGCATCTCAGGTTACGGCGAGGTACGCGACCACGGCCGGGCCTACTACGACGACAGGATGAAGCGGCTTGCCTTAGACCTGAAACCGTTCCTTATCGGAGAAGACCCTACGAATATAGAGCGTCTCTTCCGTAGGATCAAGGGGTTCGGTGGCCAAGGCCGGCAGGGAGGAGGCGTAAGCGGCGTTGAGATGGCCCTCTGGGACATCTTCGGCAAGACGTTAGGCGTCCCAGTCTGGAGGCTCCTAGGCGGCAGATATCGTGACAGGGTTCGGATCTACTGCGACTGCCATGCTGGGAAGCCCATCAGGGACTCCGCCGTGGATTATGCCTTGAACAAGGAGGATTACACGCCTGAAGCTTACGCTAAGAACGCGAGGGAGATTAAACGACTGGGCTTCACGCTTCTCAAGTTCGACATAGGCGCCCACGTGGGAAGCCTCGTGCCCGGCGGATGGTACGACGGACACATCACAGCTGCCGGGATAGCCTACGAGGTCTCTATCGTGAAGGCGCTCCGGGAAGCGGTCGGCTGGGAGACGGAGCTAGCCCTAGACTGCGGTCAGGGCACGGTGGAGGCTGCGATCCGGTTCGGGCAAGCCGTGGAGCCCTACGGGCTCGCGTGGATAGAGGACCTCCTCTGGGGCCACGAAAGCCAAGTGGAGGGCTTCAAGGAGGTCACGCGCCGCGTCAACGTTCCAACGCTGACGGGGGAGGACCTCTACCTCCGCGAGGGCTTCAGGCGCTTCATAGAAGAAGGCGCGATTCGCATACCTGCCCCGGACATGGCTACCGCAGGTGGCATCATGGAGAGCAAGAAGATCGCGGAGCTTGCCGAACTGCATGGGTTACAGGTCGCGCCGCACTTCGCAGCCTCACCGGTCTGCTTCATGGCGAACCTCCACGCGGCAGCGGCGATGCCGAACCTCATCGCGGTCGAGTTCCACGCGGTCAGCGTACCCTGGTGGGACAGCCTCGTTAAAGGCGTGGAGAAACCCATCATAAAGAACGGCTACGCACAGGTCCCTGAGAAGCCAGGCTTAGGCATAGAGCTTGACGAACAGGCAGTCAGGAAACACCTCAAAGAGGGCGAAACCTTCTTCGAATAGCGTCATCTGAGCACACATCCCGGAGGCAAACAATTAACTGGCCTATAGCCTTGCGCTACTGAGAGACTGCATGAAGGTCTTGAGGCACGCGGTACAGGAACGCGAGAAGAAGGCTCTTCTAGCCCGGTACCTGGCGGAGTACGGCTACGCGTTGTCAGATGAGCTGAAGCGAGGCGAGAAGGTGGAGGTGCACAAGACAGAGCTTGGAACGCTCTACCTTCTCGGCCAACAGCCCCTCGTCTTCGAGACGGATGGAGGGCTGAGACCGACGCTCCTCTTCCAGAGGCATATTGCTCAGTTGCCTAGGATAGTCGTGGACCAAGGAGCGATCCCGTATATCTGCCGAGGCGCCGACGTGATGAAGCCCGGAGTTAGAAGAGTCGATGGACGCTTCCAGAGGGGAGCGCTCGTGGCTGTGGTCGACGAACGCTTCGGGAAGCCGATCGCCCTTGGGAACAGCCTGTTGAGCTCTGAAGAGATCCTAAGCGCGCAGAGGGGTCGAGTTGTCAAGGTCTTTCACTTCGCAGGCGACAAGCTCTGGAAGCTTCTCAAGACTCTCTGAAGCAGGGTTAAGCGCCCAGTTGACAGGGCCCTGTAGGAGACCTCTCTGCAGCATCGGTTGATGCGCGAAACCTCTAGGTATGCACACCTGCCATCTCCCACTTTGACACGAGTGAAGCGATGCCGGGAGAGGTTTCTACAGAGTCACCTGGCTCTATCATCCATGTGGACATGACGTGTAAAAGCCTGCCTTACAAGTCGGGGCAGGTCCAGCTTGTACCTGTCTAGGAGCGCATGGACACGGTTCTCCGCCAAACCCATCCTTACGAGCGGAATCCTATGCCGGACGAGGCTTCTCCAGTCC
>JAWCPE010000042.1:0-12875 GCA_038870415.1 Bathyarchaeia archaeon | reverse complement strand
TCCGGCGCCTCGTCGTTCGATACGAGTACTACGCCGAGAACCTCCTAGGGCCTCATCCACCCAGCCTGCATCCTCATACTCCTCAGATGGTATTTATGAGATGGCCTCTAGTCGTTTCCGTACACTGCTTTGCTGAATTCCTCTACGGCCTCGTTGGCAGCCCATATGTTCTCAGGCGGCACGTCGCCCTGAATGGCATGGTTGGACGCGACAACATGCCCCGGCGCAAGCCCGTAGATGACGCGTCTCACCCAGTCCCGTATCTGCTCCCGCGTGTACCTGACCAAGACTACCTGGGTGTCGATTCCGCCCCAGAATGTCATGATGTCGCCGTAGTCCCTATGAAGCCTCTCAGGCTCCATGCGAAACGTGTACGGCGTGATCTGCTGCCCAATCATGTCCAAGCCGGCTTCGGCCAGGTCCTTGACGTACAGATGGATCGAGCCGCAGGCATGGGCGTAGGTCCGCGCCTTCGTATGTTTCCTTATCAGGGCGAAGCTCCTCCTCACGTAGGGGAGGACGAACTCCCTGAAGTCGCTCAGAGAGACCATAGGGCCGCGCTGCGTCCCCATATCGCCAGGGGTTAGGCTTACCCTGTCTACGTAGTCGCCGACCTGGTTCAGGTATATCTCCGCCATGTCGCTGCCACTCTGCCACAGCTTATCGGCGAAGGCATGGTAGAACTCCGGGTCCGTCTTCATGTCCTTAAGCCACTGCCCGAAGCCGCGGACGCGGTAATGCATCTCGGTGGAGTAACCGGCACCACCGCCCGTCACCGCGTAGTCGGTCTCCTCATGCATCCTCCGAGCCACCTTCCCGGCTTCCCTAGCCCTCTCCTCCAAGACCTGCCGTGCCCGGCTGCTCTCCGTGTCAGGCCAGTAAGGGTACTCCTCGATATCCTTCAGCGTCCGTAGTTTCGCTCCTGGCTGCTCATGCTCGGGCGCCACCATCATCCGTCGAACGCCTTGTCTGCTCACGCCGTAGCCGGGCTTCCAGAGGATGCCGCAGCCTGTTTGAACGTACCCATTTGGAAGATGCTGCCAGTCCCTTGGATCCCCGTAGAGGCTCCCGCCGCCCACCGGCAAGTAGCGGAAGTCGCAGCGGAACTTCTGAAGTATACGTTCGTCCACCCATGTGTAGCCCCATATCAGGTCCGGGTGAGGGTCTGCGTAGTCCGGGACGCCCACGTAGTCAGCTACCGCCTTCAGCCCGTAAGGCTCCTGGTCGAGGGGCGCGGTGCTCCCGACGCCTCCGAGGAACTCCTTACAGACCCTATCCGGCCACTTAGGCGGATGCGACGAGACCCTATACCATCTCTGCCTAGGCGTCATCATCCCCAAGCCGCACGTCCCCATCTACCTTTCTCGCAACATAAAAGTATGCAAAGCCTCGGCCCCTCTTTCAACGAGTTTCTCACGGTACCCTCGCTGTAGCGCTGGGAAGTAAGGGAGGGCTGTTCTAGGCGCTGGGCTTCCTAGTGACGACGGCCTTCTCAGGGTCTAGGCCTCGCCATCTGACCTCGTATCCTAGGGCTTCCAAGACCTGGTAGGGCTCCTTAACCCCCTCCGCCTCGACGGTCTGAATAACCTTGGGCAGGCTCAGCTCCGGTAACTCCTTGATCCTGCGGTCTATCCGTTTCAGCTTTGTCTCGCTTACGAGGATGTTCGCCAGTAGCCTGTACGCTTCAGGCTTCTTGTCTTGAAGGGCTCTTCTGAGGGCTTCCTCTGAGACGCCGAGGCTGTCAGCGAGCTTCTTCAGCTCTAGGATGTCGCCTTCTAACGTGACTCCCTGAGCCTTCAGCCTCTCAGCCTGCTCGGCGTTCAGCTTCTCCTCTAGGGCTTTCAGATGGTCGATGATAGGCTTGACCGGCACATCCCTGTCGTATAGGAGGACCCGGCCCTTGACCTGGCTTAGTTTCGAGCAGGCGAGTTTCTCGTCGACGGCTATGAGCATATCTACCTCTGGGAGCTGCCTGAGCTTCGAGAGCTTCCGGTTGAGGTACTCCTCCGTCCAGAAGCCTACCACCTCTAGGTAGACTTTCAAGCCATCCTTCTCGAAGCTGAAGTCTGGGATGAGCACGTGGCCCCCGGCGAGAAGAGGCCCAGGCTCACGCGTCAGCTTCCAACCTGACCCAGAGGACTGGAAGCTCCGTGCGAAACGCTCCTCTACCGTGCTGTCGAAGAGCCGCTCCTCCGCCGGCTCCCGAGGCGCGTACCTCATCAGGCTGCCAGCTTCTCGGTCGGTCAGCTCAAGTTGGAGGAGCCTCTTCTCGCCCTCCCTGCCTCTGACGATGCTCGCTCTGAGCGCCCAGCCTTCAGACGTTACGACGGCGGGCAGAAGCTTAGCGAGGGATGCGCCGTACCGCTCGGTAAGCTTGAAGAGGGAGAGGGCGCCGTCCACGGCGACGTAGAAGCCGCCCCGCCTTGCCTCAGCCGAATACATCAGGCCCAGCTGCTTCATCCTGCGGAAGACCTCTTTCCATCCGCTTCGCACCGTGAACTCCAGGTAGGTGGCCTTGAAGAGAAGCGTCTGCGTCAGGCAGAGGTTGTAGTACCTCAACAGGTCGAGGGGCTCCAGGGACTGGAACTCCTTCAGGACCAGCTCCTCTTCCATGTCGCTCCAAAGCGACTCCTCCAACTCCTCCGGGGAGGAGTGCAAAGCCTCCGCTACGGTCCTTATGATGTGGCTGCGCGTCTCCTTGGTGAGCGCTCCGCCCAGCCTGCTCGCCTCTTGGAAGACCAGTCTCCTCGCCTGAAGAGGGTCGAGGCGGCTCTTAGCCTCGAAGATGCATCTTCTCTCAAGGAGCGTGGAGAGTCCCCGTACAAAGCGGAAGTCGAAGCCCACCTCCTCGTAGCCGCTGATGGCCTCCATCAACCTGCCCTTACGCTCGCCCACATGGGCTTGGAAGAGCTCTATAAGCGTCCGTGCGATGTCGAGGTTCGCCTCATCAAGCCGGGCGTAGACGGGCTTCACGATGCCTCTGCGGACGCGAGCGATGAGGAGGTTCGAAGGCAGCATGAGCTTTCACTCTTCAGCCCGGCATCTCTCTTCGAGCTTGCCCCCTTCTTCTTCGCCTGCTGATCCTTGTCTCAGCCGTCTCTTTGGAGACGATCTCGATGAGTCTCGCCTTCTTCCCTTCGCGTTTCCGTAAGACGCGTCCTAGGCGCTGGATGAATTCCCTCGTGCTCCCGGTCCCGCTTAGGATGACGGCCAGGGTGGCATCCGGCACGTCTACGCCTTCGTCGAGAACCTTGGAGGTCACGATCGCCCGGTACACTCCGTCCTTGAACCTCTGCAGGGTCTCCTGGCGCTCCTCTCTAGGCGTCTTATGGGTTATCGCTGGGATGAGGAACTCCCTGCTGATCCTGTGGACCAACTGGTTGTGCTGCGTGAAGATGAGCGTCCGCTCCTTTGGGTTCTCGGCGAGGGTTCTCTTCAAGGCCTCCATCTTCCCCTGGCTGTTGAGGGCTATCTCTAACGCCCTATTCCTGGCCAGGAGGGCTTCCCTCGCGGCCCTATCCCTTCCGGTTCGCATGATGAACTCGCGGAAGTCCTCATGGCTCCTCAGGATGACGCCGCGGGTCCGGAGGTACTCCCTGAAGGCCTGATACTGCCTATCGTACTCCGCCTGCTCCTCGGGGGTAAGCTCCACGAAGACCCTGTGAAGCGTGTAAGTCGACAGATGCCGTCCGGCGAGGTCTTCGACGTCCAGCTCGTAGACCTTCCCCCCTATGAGGCGCGGCAGCTCCTTATGGAGGCCGTCTTCACGCTCGTAGGTCGCGGTTAAACCCATCCTGTAGGGCGAAGCGAACATCTCCGCGATCTGGCTGTAGCCTGGCGCAGGGAGATGGTGGGCCTCGTCGAAGACGACGAGGGGAAAACGGTTACCGAGCTCCTCTACCCGGAGGTAGGCGGAATCATACGTGGAGACCGTCAGCGGCCTAAGAACGTTGACGCCTCCGCCGTAGACCCCTACCTCTAGGTGGAACTCCTCAGCCAGCCTCCTACGCCACTGCTCGACGAGGTCGAGGGTTGGGACGACCACGAGGGCGGGCCGGTTCAGCTCCGCGATAGCCTTAACCGCGATAACGGTCTTCCCCGCCCCGGTAGGCAAGACTATGACGCCTCTCCGTCCGGCTCTGAGCCACGCTTCAAGAGCGCTACGCTGATAGTCTCTCAGCTTCAAGCTGCACCTAAGCTCAGGGCACGGCGGCGGGTCCAGCACGTGGTCCACGTATCGGATGGCGCTTCGGTCGAGGTAGTCCAGTATCTCCTTGTAATACAAGGCCATAGCTCGGAAGGCCTTAACCCGCGGGTCCCACGTGCAGTAAGGAACCCGTACCTCACCCCAGAGGAGGATCGTCCCCCTATCGTACCGGATCGTCAACATATGCAGCCCGGAGGCTTTCCGCTAATCCTCGCTGAGACAGATAAAGTGAGAGGCCCCTCAGCGGCTGCCGTAGCGAGCTGTTCAAACATGTCTCTTTTAATACGCGTCCAAGGCTAGATGCGATGCGTAGGAGGACCGCGTCAGAATGCCCTTGCTGCTGGGCTACAAGACTTGCCATGAGCAGTATCAGCCTGACAGGCTTCTCACGCACGCTGTTCTAGCGGAGAAGCACGGGTTTGAGACGCTCTGGACGAGCGACCACTTCCATCCCTGGGCTCACACAGGCGCGGCTGGGGGCTTCGCCTGGGTCTGGATGGCCGCCGCAGCGGAGAGAACCCGCAAGATGCGGTTTGGGACCTCCGTAACCGCTCCGATACTGAGGTACCACCCTGCGATAGTGGCTCAGGCCTTCGCGACGCTCGCCGTGATGTACCCAGGCAGGGTCTTCCTCGGTCTCGGCGCAGGCGAAGCCCTGAACGAGTCGCCTTTAGGCTACACCTGGCCCTCCCCTCGTCAACGCGTAGAGATGCTGGAAGAAGCCATATTCGTGATCAGAAAGCTCTGGACAGGTGGCTTCGTGAACTTCATGGGAAAATACTACAGGTTGAGGAACGCGAAGCTGTACACGAAGCCCGACAAGCCGATAAGGATCTACGTCGCCGCGGGCGGGCCTAAGGTCGCGGAGCTCGCAGGTAGACTCGCCGACGGAATCCTCCTACTCCCGGACCTAGCCCGCTCAAAGCGGCTGCTCGAAATCTTTGAGAGCGCAGCCAAGAGGGCGGGAAGAGACCCTCAGAAGCTGGAACGGATAGTGGAGCTTCTCGTCTCCTACGACGAGAGTTATGAAGCCGCTTTGAGATCATGCAGGTTCTGGGCTGGCTCTATGCTGCCGGTGTTCTTCAAGTACGACGTATCCGACCCAAGGGAGATAGAAGCTCACGGAACCCTTGTAGGCGACGAGGCCATAGCCAGAAACTGGATAGTCGCCACGACGCCGGAGGAACATATCGAGAGAGTAGAGGGGTACGTAGAGGCCGGGTTCAACCACCTCTACTTCGTAAGCTCAAGCCCTGACGAGCCCAAGTTCATAAAGTTCTACGGGGAGAAGGTCCTACCGCATCTGAGAGGATAGGTGGCTGCACATCGCTCCTCTACGCCCTCCCTCTTCATCGGCGAAAGCGTTATTATCCGAGCGGCTTCACCGCGTTGGCTGGGCAGGGTGCAGCGACGTGGGCGGGTTGACCCCGCGTGAGCGTTTCCTCAGATGTATGCGTTTCCAGTCCGTAGATCGGCCTCCGAACTTTGAGCTAGGCTACTGGGGCCAGACCGTGGAGCGGTGGCTTCAGGAGGGTATGCCCAAGGAAGCCTACCCTTGGCTGACCGATTACGACCAGCGCGGCATACGCGTCGGGAGACGTAGGTACGAGGGGCCGCTCTACGGGCATCCGTACTTCGGCCTCGACGAGCGCCCCTGCGTGCCCCTTGAGCTCTTCGCTCTCCCGCCCTTCGAGGTTAAGGTCCTCGAGGAGACGGACCGCTATCTGCTTTACTACGATGAGGACGGCATCCTGAGGAAGGCCTTGAAGGAGGGCACCGTGCGAGGGACCCGGCCCTCGATGGACACCTACCTAGACTTCCCCGTCAAGAACCGCGAAGACTTCGTAGAGTTGAGGAAGCGGTACGACCCGCGTGACCCGAGGCGCTACCCAGAGGATTGGCCGGCCGTCGTAGCCGAGTATGGTCCCCATAGGAAGGTGCCCCTCTGTCTCGTCCCCAACGGTACGGTGGGCTTCTACAGTCTTCCAAGGCGTTGGATGGGCACGGTGGGCCTCTCGAAGGCCTTCTTCGCCCAGCCCAGTCTCGTCCACGAGATGATGGATTTCATCGCCGACTTCATCATAGAGGCGACCCATAAGGCGGTTCACGACCTCCAGCCGGACTACTTCAACTTCTTCGAGGACTTCGCCTACACAGGGGGACCACACATTTCGCCGAGGGTCTTCAAGGAGTTCCTGCTCCCGCGGTATCAGCTCGTGACGGGCTTCCTAAGGAAGCACGGCGTCAGCATCATATGGCTGGACAGCGACGGAAACGTAGAGCCCCTACTTCCACTACTCCTCGAGGCCGGGATAACCTGCCTCTGGCCGCTCGAAGCCGCCGCAGGCATGGACCCACGGAAAGTAAGGCGTGAATACGGCCGAAGCCTCGCTTTGAGCGGAGGCATCGACAAACGCGAGGTCGCGAAGGGTAGAGAAGCCATAGAACGCGAGGTGGAGGCCAAGGTTCCCGGGCTCATCGCGGAGGGAGGCTACATCCCCACGCTTGACCATTCCTTCCCACCGGACATATCGTACGAGAACTTTCTCTACTACCTACAAGTGAAGAAGAAAGCCCTAGAACAAGCCTAGAATCCTAGAGGAGAGCCTCTCGATCTGAGCCCCTCCGCGCTAGGCTTCGCTGAATCAGGGCTTTCCGCAGGCTCCTTAGGCGGCATAAAAACCACTTCACTTAACGCGTGATGAGAGAACCTGTGAAATCCGGCTCCTAAGTCTATTCGATAGTTCAAAGCTTAAATCCTGAATGACTCCTGACGCGGGTTCATGAAGAGGGAGAGTTTCGAGCCGTCCAAGCTTAAGATTACGGATATGCGGACGGCGGTTGTGGCGTCTAACTTCGACTACCCACTCATCAGGGTCGATACGAATCAGGGCGTCTACGGGCTCGGAGAGGTCCGAGATGCCGGGCATAGAGAGTCGGCGTTGATGTATAAGGGGCTGCTGCTCGGCCAGAACCCTATGGATGTAGACCGGCTCTTCAGGATGATGAAGCCCTACGCTGGCCACGGCCGGGAAGGCGGCGGGATCAGCGGCATAGAGATGGCCCTCTGGGATATAATCGGCAAGGTCTACGAGGTACCCGTCTACCAGCTCCTAGGAGGCAGGTACCGGGACAAGGTCCGGATCTACGGAGACACGCCTACGCCTGAGGAGCCTACCCCTGAGGGATACGCTGAGAGAGTCCTTGAAAGGAAGAAGATGGGCCTCACATTCATCAAGTTCGACCTCGGCATCTGGATACTGCGCAACCGGCCTGGCGCATTGATAGGGTTCCATCCGACGGATGAGGGTCTCAGGTACATGGCTTCATGCGTCGAAGCCGTACGTGACGCCGTCGGCTGGGAGACCCCCCTCGCCATCGACCACTTCGGCCCTCTCAGCGTCAAGGACTGCATCCGGCTCGGCAAAGCCCTGGAAAAGTACAGCTTAGCCTGGCTGGAGGATATGCGCCCCTGGACCGACGTGGAGGGAAACCGGCTCGTCACGCGCGCGATAACAGCCCCCACCGCGACGGGGGAAGACATCTTCAGCCTAGACGGGTTCCGAGAGATCATCGACAGACGCGCCGTGGACCTTGTCCACCCGGACCTGGCGACGGCGGGCGGCTGTAGGGAGACGAAGAGAATCGCGGACTACGCCGAGGAGCGGAGCGGCATGGCCTGCATCATGCACTTCGCCGGCTCGCCGATCTCGCTGATGGCTAATGTCCACACTGCCGCTGCTATCCGCCAATTCGTAGCCCTCGAGCATCACGCTCTCGATATCCCCTGGTGGAAGGACCTCGTCACTGGGCTGCCCGACCCGCTTGTGAAAGACGGCTACATCACCGTCCCTGAGAAGCCCGGCCTAGGCGTCGACCTAAACCCCAAAGTCATCCAGGAACACCTACGGTACCCAGGATACTTCGAACCTACCCCAGAGTGGGATAGACCGAAGTACGGCTTCTACATCCCACCGGGCTGAGAGAAGCCTAGGCCTTGCAGGTTCTAGTCGACTTTGAACTTCGCGAGGGCCTTCTCGTCGAGTTCGACTCCCAGCCCTGGCTTCGACGGCACCTCGATGTAGCCGTCCTTAACCTCTAGGGGCTCCGCGATCAGGTCGTCTTCGCGTAGGAAGTGGAGTTCGTCGCAGGGCATAGGCTCGTTCCTCAAAGCCGCGGCGACGTGAACCGCGAAGGCCTCTGATACGCCGAGGCCTAACCCTGCCACCTGGGTCCAAACCTTCACGCCCGCCGCGTCCGCTATCGCGGCGGAGGCGAGGACGCTGCCTGCGAGGCCTGAGAGGTTGACGCAGTCTACAGCTTCGGCTTTCACGGCCCTGAGCAGGTCTTCAGGCCGACCTAGATGTAAGCCCTGCGGGATACTCGTCTTCAGCCTCAGCAACCGGTACCAGTCCATGTTCTCTTTCGGAACGGGGTCTTCGAAGCACTCGACGCTGTACGGTTCCAGCCTCTGCGCGAGCTTCGCAGCTGTGGCAGGGTCGTTGAATAACGTGTTCGGGTCTACCCTTATCTGAAGCCCGGAGCCGACCTCTTTCATGACGCGCTCGGCGATCTCAACTATGTTCCAAGGCCGAGCCTTCAACTTATGCACCTTGAAGCCTAGCTCCGCGGCGCGCCTCGCCTCCTTCACGGTAGCCTCCACGGGGATGACAGTCGACCAGTAGGCTATAGGGACGCGGCTCCGGTAACGCCCGCCTAGGAGCCTGCAGACCGGCTGCCCTAGGGCTTTACCGGCGATATCGTAGAGCGCATGCTCCAAGGGTTGCGCGACTGAGCCGGAGAAAGGAAGCCTCTGAAGGTTAAACTCTAAAGGGTCCTTTCCTACGAGCTCGCCGGCGCAGGCTTGAACCGCTCCTACGACCTGGTCAGCTCCGCTTTGAACGGTGCTCTCGCCTATGCCCGTGATCCCTTCGTCCGTGTGGACTCGGACGATAGGGGTCTCCCAGACGTAGTGCGGGTATAGGTCAGCGTTCAACGCGGGCGATATGACGTTCTTCAGGAAAGGAACCTTCACCTTGAAAGCCTCAACCTTCGTCACGAACATGCCCGATGCACCTGAGGCTCGTATGATGGCTGACCAAGCTTAAAGACTATGCGAAGGCTCAGCCGGGAGAGGTTGACGTGCAACCCCCTAACGGTGGGCTTAATCCCGCTAGGTGTCGATCCGGGCCTTTAGAGAGGCGGTTCAGCAAAATGCTTTATATCGTATGCGGCCAGCCTGTTCCGTTCGAGGCCCTATTCTATGAGCGGGACGATGAAAGTGTATTGGCATGAGCATACGATGCGGGAGCTGGCTGAGTTAATGCCGAAACTGGAGGTCGTCATCATACCGACCGGGTCCACAGAGGTCCACGGCCACCACCTCGGCGTGGGAAACGACATCCTCAGCGTGAGCAAGGTCTGCGAGGAGGCGGCTAAGAGGATGTACCCTAGGGCCCTCGTCGTGAGAGCTCTCTGGGTAGGCTTCGCCCCCCATAACATGTGCAAGCCCTTCACCGGTACGCTAACGCTCAGGGCTGAGACGTACATCCAGGTCCTCTACGAGGTGGCTGAGAGCCTCCAAAAGTACGGTGTGAAGCGTATCGTCTTCGTGAACGGGCATGGCGGGAACGTGGAGCCGAACCTCGTCGCATGTAGGAAGATAAGGGAGGAGCTCCACTACCGTTACGGCGTCGACCTAGAGGTCGGGTGCTTCTCCTACTGGGAGGTCATCCCAAGGGAAGCCTGGGAGAACATCATGGAGGCCGAACGGGGCATAGGCCACGGCGGCGAGGCAGAGACCAGCATCCTCTTGGCGGCCGCCCCTCAGGCTGTCAGGACGGATTACATCGAGGACCCCCCTGCGAAGCCTGAAGCCCCGCCGAGCGTCAAGGTTCACAGAGCCCACTACAACGACGAGTACTACCTGAACGCTCACACCTACGGCTCCCACCTGGCAACCAAGGAGAAAGGCGAGAAGCTCCTCGAGGCCGCGGTCGAAGGCACGGTCGTAGCCCTAGAGGAATATATCCGGTTCAAACCGGTCCAGACGCACCGATACCCCAAAGCCTAAAGCGTGCTCTCGCTCGGGCCCTCGACCATTGAGACGGCTTCCCCCCTGGGGCTTCGGCTAGATAGCGGCCGAAGACCAGCAGGAGAAGCTGAGCCTATCCGCAAACTGAGGCTTTCTTCCCCTCAGTCAAAAACATGACAACATCCCGTTATTTCTCAGCTTGTAGATAGGTGGTAGAGATTCGGCGTCGAGGACAGTCAGCGGCGATTCTCTTATGGCTGATGGCGATCACCTGCGAGCTGCGGTGGCGCCGGGCGGGTTGGCAGCTGGCTGTGCCGTCTCAGGAGGCCTCCTAAGGAGTCGTCTCAGCCCTACGGCGATAAGGCTTAGGCCAATGAGCGCTACGGTGAAGACGACAAGCGTCACGGTGAGGTACCTTGACAGGACGGTCTGAACCCTGTCTAGGAGCGTCTCCCAGTAGGCCTGGGGCGGCAGGTCAGCGGATGAGATAGGGAGGAACCTGAACTCCTCGCCTGGCGGAAGCGTCACGGAGGAAACCCGAGGACAGATGCCTGTGATACCTGGGATTAGGGGGCGAGAGGCCCATCGGAAGACCTCTGCGACGGCGTAGAGGTCAAGGTTGCTTATGGCCCGAACCCTACTGCCTATCGCATACCGAGGCGCCATAACGTCTTCCTGGTAGTTGGAGTGACCGAGGCCTAGAACGTGGCCGAGCTCATGGAGCGCCACGTTCTGCATATCCGACTCGCTCAGTACGAGGCCCTCCGTAACCCTTGCGCCGAGCTGGACCACATACTTTAAGATCGTGCAGGGCTGCAGGTACGTGGCCTGAGCGGAGCCTAACGTATGCGTCCCCTCGTAGACCTCGGTCCACGTTATGTAGACATCGTAGCCGGCCTCCATCGAGTCGCTGACCGTCCATGAGAACCGCACCCTGGAAAGGTAGGCGAAGGAGGCGCTCAAGCTTGAAAAGTCCAGGATCGCGTGGTTCCACTGGTTGATCGCCCTCAGAGTCGCGTTCAAGTAGGCTGGCCTCCACCAAGACTGGGAGGGCTGCGGAACCACCAGTGTCTGCAGGATGGTGTGATCCCACGTTAGGCCCCCTAATAGAATCGTATACTGGGTTTGCGAGGCCACGTATGGAACTGGGGAGTTCAGAAGCAGCGCTACGGTAAGGGATACGAGGATAAGGCGTCTCCTTGTCAAGGCCGCAGTCCTTCCAGCAGGTGAAAGAGTGAGCGCTCTCCCCTCTTCGTCCTATTTCAGCCTTCCAGGTAAGCGGCTTTGTAGAAACCCCTTCCTAGCATAGCTTCACTCGTGTCAAAAATGTCAAAATGGGAGACCACACCACAGGTGTACAGCATACCTACAGTTTGGCACGTTAACCGATGCCGCGCAGAGGGCTTCTACTGAGCCCGGTAAGCCGCATCTTCCCTCTTAGATGCGGAGGGGATATGCCAGAAGCTCTCAGCGGCCCTTCCAGAGCGGCTTCGCTGTGCTATGCATCCAGCCGTGCGGGGAGAGGGCTCTTCAGACTCTCTAGGATGCGTCTTCTCTCTAAGAGCGCGTTGGACTCTCCTCTCCTTATCCGTTTCAGGTAGGTTTCCGCGTACTCTCTCCAAGACTCTAGGAGGATACCGTAGTCTTTCTGTTTCCTGAGATGCTTCAGCCGCTCGGTCACGTAGGACAATGCGTAATCCAGCGCCTCCTTGGCGTTCACCTCCTTCTTTAGGATCATCTGCTCAAGCAGGGAGGTCAACAACTCGTCGGAGAAGAAGTCTTCGAAGAAGCTTGCCTCCCTCCTCCTCGGCCCGTAGTAGTACCTAGCCCACATCATGGAGTGTACTAGCTCGTGGATGAGCGCATCCTTGATGGAAGCCCACGTGTCGCTCTTTCGAAGGTAGAGGTTCACGGTGTCAGGCTGCGTCTCGACCATGTCGCCGCGAGCGTCTCCTCGTCTTCGCCTGTGAAGGAGCACCGTCACCTGCTTGACTTGGCTCGGGTAGCTGAAACCGCATAGCCTCTCCGTTCTTGCCATCAACTGTCCGCCTTCGCGGTCCCATACTCGTCGGAAACGTACAGCCTTCCGGCTCAGCCATTCCTCGACGAGGGCGCTCTCCTGCCTCTTGCCGAGTTCGAAAACAACTGGGACTCGTGGCTGTCGAGCCACTGAGAGCACCAGCCCGGTTTGGCTGTCTGCGAAAATAAGAGGGTTTGCCCGCCGTGAGGGGTAGCGTCAGGCCTTTCCGCCGCCTCTTCGCATATCAGCGGGCTTCTAGCTCTTCTTCTTCGCCGCTTTCTTCTTAGGCTTAGCCTTTGCCTTCTTAGACACGAGAAACCCTCCGAAACCTACCGTATCTGTCGGAATTTAGGTGTTTCCCCACATGGCGCTTATCGAGTATCCTGAAATCATTTCGCCCCCTCCTTTTCCGTCTCATCCACAGGTTCTCACCTTTTGGGAAACCTTTCTAGCGTGGGCTTCCATTAAGGCTTCCGCGTTCTCGAAGATCAGGCTTAGGCAGGGCTTCAGCTCGTTATACCCCCCTTACGCGTTCCTCCGCGGAGGGGAAGAAGCAGGCCTTATCCCTGAGGGTTCTGTAGAGGCGTTCCACCTCCTCATTCGTCTGGAAGTGG
>JAWCPE010000041.1:0-13001 GCA_038870415.1 Bathyarchaeia archaeon | reverse complement strand
CCGAGGGGGGCAGGCAAATCCACGTTGATGCTGCTCGTGCTTAGGGGCCTATACGGTGAGGGCCACGTCGTAATCTCCGGGGCATCAGAGGTGAAGCGGGGCGAGGTCATCGGCAGGCTGCATATACCCTCCTTGGAGAAGGATGGGGTTGAGCGCGTCCTCTGGGCTGCCTTCACCAAGACAGGCGGAAAGGGGCTGGACGAGGTGAACAGGCTGAACCCTTACACGACGGCGAACATCCACCACATGATGCAGTTCGGCGAGGTCTGGGCTTACGGTCAGAAGTCGAAGATAGGCGACTATACCATAGTGGCTAATGAAAACCCCTCCGACCCGTCTACGTTCGCTCATCCACCCCCCTTCTACGACCGATTCGACATCTGCGTCCATCTCAGGTCCCTCACGCTAAGCGAGAAGTTTGAACTACAGGCCATCATCGATAAACATGAGGGTGACGTGGTGGACTCGATGCCCCAGGTCCTGTCACAAGAGGAGCTTGAGCAGATCCGCAGAGAGGTGAAGGCGACCCCGGTGAGCAGCGACATCGCCGGGCTAGTGAACATCCTAGTAAGGGATTTCCAGGCATGTGTACGGAACCGTGAACAGTCCGAGTTGAAGCCTCCCGCACTTTGCGAGGGATGCCACTTCATCCGCGACGCCTGCGCGCGGGTCAGGGAGCCGCCCAGCGAGAGGGCGGCCGTCGTGCTGATGGAGCTGGCGAAGGCTATCACGTGGCTTAATGGCCAGTGCCGCCCAGAGGACATTCAACGCGTCGCTGAAGCCGCTCTTTCACACAGGATCTCTCTGGTCGCCACTAGGAACTCCCAGGAGGAACTGAGGTCTCTGCTGCGGAGGGAATGGTCGAAGATGGCGGACCGCGAGGCTAGGAGGCAGTGGCCTATCATGAACTACCTCCTCAAGCAGTTCGACCGCGGGCTGTACCAACACGCGAAAGAGATATCCATGGAGGACATCGTCTTCGCAGAGGAACTCCTCAGACTTGAGACGAGGTGGCTTCGAGAAGGGGCCGTGAAACGTGAGGAAACCCTCGAGGCGGTCATGGGGTGGCGATAGACGAAACTGGGCTCGCCAGGGTCTTCGACCAAGCTAGGACGGAGCTCTACTGTCCGCCCTGCAGGCTTGAGGTCCTCAGAGACCTAGACCGAAGAGGGGAGAGGCTTGGACTGAGGGTTCAAAGCTCCGTCTCAAGGGGCGTCGTTCAGGTCGACGCTGAGGCCGTCCAGGTCAGCCGGCACCCGGAGGATTATCTGCTCTGGTCTCTAAGGCATAGTCTGGGGCACGCGCATTACTGTCCGTACGATATTAGGACAGCCTACGAGCTTCAGAAAGCCGCCTACAGCATCGTCCGAAGCCGTGAGCTCTCCCTCCTCGCCCTGCTCTTGTTCTCAGACCTTCAACTAGACTGCGTCTATCTCAGGAATCGGTTCAGGACGACCCCCTACCACCTGGAGGAAGACTTTAGAAGGGAGAGGCCGAAGGGGGTCGGGCGGCTCTTCTACTCCGCCTACCGCATCTTCTACCCAAGCCTTCCAGCACACCATATGCCGGGAGAGTATTCAACCTACGCGGGGCTGATCGCTGAGACGATCAGGCTGCCGAAGCCTTGGCTCGTGAAGGTCCAGACGATAGCGGCGATCCTTAGGGAGCTCAAGGCGCGGAACCCGGGCTTGCTGAAAGAGGTCGAAGTAAAACGTCATGCTAGGCTCTCAGGATCACGGGGCTTACCGCTTCAGGAAGACCTCTCGGCAAACTCGGCAAAGCTTGTCTCAAGCGTCATGGCCGAGATCAAAGACCCGGAGGAGGCGAAGTTCTTCTTCGAGCAATGGGTTCAACCCAGGCTTCCAAAGGAGGCGGAGAGGAGGCAGGGCCGTCAGGAGGCCCTGCAGAAGCTGAAGAGACGCGTGGAGAGGCCCCGGGAGGGAGGGGGAGGCGGAGAGGGCTCTGAGACCAAGGAGGAAGGCCCCGGCTTGAAGAGAGAGGAGGGCACAAAGGGAGAGTCGCAGAGCCTACCTACAAGCTTGAGCAAACGGGTTGGGGTTCACGCTGAGAGAGGCGAGGCGTACTGGAAGAGGTATTGGTACAGGGCGAGAGCGGAGCGCGTCATCATCCGGTACTTGGCGGAAAGCCCCAGGATGAAGCCTACATGGCAAGTGCTAAGCTACCCGGAGGAGTGGAACGTAGACGACGAGATCGAAGCCCTAGATGTGGAAGCGAGCCTAGACGACGGCCCCCTCATCCCAGAGGTGACGACCGTGAAATGGCGAGAGCGGCTGATGGGGTTCGGACAGGGCCCGGTCTCAGGCTACGTTCCCTCCGTCGTCGTTGTGCTAGACTCCAGCCGAAGCATGGCCAGCTCGTACGATGAGGCGTCAACAGCAGCCTACATAGCCTACCTCAGTGCAGCCTGGGCTGGCGGCGAGACGGCCTGCATCTCATTCTCCACCGACTATCTTGTCGCCGGTTGGGCTCAAAGCATGGATTCCAAGGAGCTGGTCCTTGCCACCCACCTCGGTGGTTTGACGCTCATGCCTATGCCATCGATCTTGCAGCTCGTGGAGAAGATGGGCGGCCCATGCTACGTAGTCATCATCACCGACGGCGGATGGCAGAACATCAAGGAGGTGGTCCCCCCGCTTCGAAAGCTGAGTTCCGAAGGGCACACCGTGACCATCTTTCACCTGAAGGGCTGGGAGTACCCCGACGAGGTCAGAACACTACGAGCTATCCCGCAGACCGGCTTCCACGAAGTCGAGACGCCTGAGGCAGACCTTCAGGGACTCATCCTAGCTCAGGCAATGAGCATGTATGAACGCTACATTCGCTAGTTAGATTTCCCTCGGCACGGTTGTCTCGGTCACATCCCACCGTGGCGAAACGAGACTGCTGGACATGGTCTACGCCATCGAGAGGGCCTCCATCCGATAGTGTGTAGTTGAGGCGGGAAGAGACTACTCGTGCTCCGGCATCAGGCGGGGCTCTGTAGAAACCCTTTCCAGCATAGCTTCACGCATGTCAAAATGGGAGACCACAGGTGCGCAGCATAGCTGGAGGTTTAACATGTCAACCGACGCCGTAGAGAGGGTTTTCAGAGCCTCAGGCGGGAAAAGGCTATAAGCGGAGGTCGTGGTCTCAGGGGCGGCGTTACGATGAGGCCGCTAAAACCGATCCATGAGATCCGATGGCATGGGCGAGCTGGTCAAGGCGTCATCACCGCGAGCCGGCTGCTAGCCCAGGCAGCCTTAGATGAGGGCAAGTTCGTTCAAGCATTCCCTGAGTTCGGCGCCGAGCGGCTAGGAGCCCCTGTGAGCGGCTTCACTCGCATCTCGGAGCAACCTGTGGATATTCGAAGCCAGATCTACTCGCCTGAGGCCGTCGTCGTGCTCGACCCGAGGCTTCTCAGGTCTGTTAATGTCTCGGAGGGGTTAATCCCCGGAGGATACATGGTTGTGAACTCAGAGGAGGAACCGGGCGATTTGAAGGCGAAGCTGAAGCTTAAAGACGCGAACGTGTACACGGTCGATGTTAGCAGGATCGCGTCTGAAGTCTTCGGAAGGGCGATCTACAACACCCCTATGCTCGGCGCGCTCCTCAGGGTTCTCCCCATCGTCTCCTTCGATTCAGTGGAGAAAGTTACTCTCGAGCGGTTTCCAGGGTCAATGGGGAAGATGAACGTGGACGCTATGAGGAAGGCTTACGAAGAGGTAGTCGGACCTAGGTGATGAGCATGGCAGAGAAGGCTTGGAAAGCGATTGCCATCGGAGGAGTTCTCACGGAGACGGGGACTTCCGTCAAGTACAAGACCGGTGAATGGAGGACCGGGCTGAAGCCTTCCCTAGACAAGAGCAAGTGCACGAACTGTCTCATCTGCTGGATCTACTGCCCTGAACCTACCATCATTCGCGGGGAGAAGAGCGTGGAGATAGACCTCACCTATTGTAAGGGCTGCGGAATATGTGCGGCTGAGTGCCCTGTGAAGGCGATCTCGATGGTGGAGGAGTGAGACGTGGCGAAGAGAGTTGGTTTTACAGGCGACGAGGCCGTCGCCTACGCGGTGAAGCAATGCGACGTAGACGTGGTTGCCGCTTACCCCATAACGCCTCAAACGATCATCGTTGAGGCCTTTAGCAGATACGTATATGACGGGGAGGTCAAGACCGAGTATGTCTGCGTCGAATCGGAGCATTCAGCCATGTCCGCGTGCATAGGCGCCAGCCTTACCGGCGCGAGGGCCTTCACGGCGACGGCCAGCCAAGGGCTGGCTTTGATGCATGAGATGCTCTACATCGCCTCAGGCATGAGGTTGCCCATAGTGATGGCTGTGGCGAATAGAGCGCTCTCCGCGCCTTTGAACATTCACTGCGACCACTCAGACATGATGGGCTCAAGAGACTGCGGATGGATTCAGGTCTACGCGGAGAGCGTTCAAGAGGCCTACGACTGGACGGTTCAGGCCTTCAAGGTGGCTGAGCACCCTCAGGTTCAGCTCCCAGTCGCGGTCTGCCTAGACGGCTTCACCGTGACCCATTGCATGGAAGGCATGGAAGTCCTGGAAGACGCGGAGGTCCGAGGCTTCCTCCCCCCTAGAGACGCCCTTTACAGGCTGGACCCTGACAGGCCCCTTACCTTTGGGGCGTGGATGGTTCCCGCCTACTACATGGACCTGAAGTACCAGCAGAATGAGGCGTTGAAGCAGTCCCTAGCGAGGATAGAAGCAGTAGGGGAAGAGTACGCTTCGGTCTCCGGGCGCAGGTATGGAAGCCTGGAGACGTACGGCTTGGAGGACGCTGAAGCAGCCGTTCTCTGCCTCGGCGGCACGGCTGGGACGGCCCGAACGGTGGCGGAGAAGCTGCGAGGCGAAGGTAAGAAGGTCGGCGTGATCAAGCTCTGGGTCTATAGGCCCTTCCCAACCGATCAGCTTGCCGAGGCGGTACGAGGCCTCAAAGCCCTAGCTGTGATGGACCGGGCCTGCAGCTTCGGCGCACCCTACGGGCCTCTCTGCGCGGATGTACGTTCAGCCATTCAAGCCCCCAACCTACAGGTCTTCAACGTCGTCTACGGCTTAGGAGGCCGAGATGTAGGCCCGAGGGAGCTTGAAGCCCTCTTCGAGGAGACGCTCTCTACGGCGCGGATGGGGCGTGTTGAGAAGCCGGTTCGATTCATGGGGGTCGACGAGTGATGGTGAGGCTGAGGGAGTTACCGGAGCACGAACTCTACGGGCCTGGACATAGGGCCTGCACCGGGTGCGGCGAGGCGATGTCAGTTCGCATGGCCTTGAAGGCGTCACGAGGACCCGCCGTCATCGTGAACGTTACCGGCTGCATCGAGATCTTCACGACCCCCTACCCGTACACGGCTTGGCGTATCCCATACGCTCACGTAGCCTTCGAGAACGCAGGCGCGGTGGCTAGCGGCGTGGAGGCAGGCTACAAGGCCTTGGCCAGAAGGGGAGCATGGGATAAGAAGGTAGACGTCATCGCAGTTGCAGGGGATGGAGGAACATTCGATATAGGCATCCAGGCTCTCTCAGGAGCTTTAGAGAGGGGACATGACTTCACCTACATCTGCTGCGACAACGAAGCCTACATGAACACAGGCATCCAACGGTCGGGCGCGACCCCACGTGACGCCGCGACGACCACCAGCCCCGCCGGTAGAGTAGTGCCGGGCAAACCGGAGTGGAAGAAGGACCTGATAGGCATCTGTGTGGCTCATGGGATCAAGTACGCGGCGACGGCCACCGTCGCGTATTGGAACGACTACATCACGAAGGTGGGGAAGGCCCTCGCGGTGGATGGGCCTGCCGTCATCCACGTCCTGACACCCTGCCCCTTAGGGTGGCGTTACAACCCCTCCGACACCGTCAGGTACGCGAGGCTGGCCGTTCAGACCTGTTACTTCCCGCTCTACGAGGTTGAGAACGGCGTCTACAAGCTGAGCATGCGCGTGTCGAAGCCTCTGCCCGTGGAGGAGTTCCTTAAAGGCCAAGGCCGATACAGCCACCTCTTCAGACCGGAGCTCCGAGGTGAGATAGACGTCATCCAGAAGGGTGTCGACGCGAACTGGCGTAGGATACTAGCGCTCTGCGGCGAGAAAGCCTAGCGCCCCACTCTGCGCCCTAGAGGGCCCGAAGCACCAGCGTGGATGAACGTCTAAAAGGCCCTCTCGCCTTCTCTATCGCGTCTTTGGCAGTCCCCTTGAGGAGGAGAAGGATAGAGATACTACCCTCCTCCCCGGTCGAGGAGGGGTGAGAGGGTTTCGGCGATGGAACGGTCATAAGGTTTATTAGACCGTAACTGGGGTCATAGCGATGCTTCAATGCGCCGGCTTCTTCTGAAGAGGACCTGCATTTGACCGAGAAGAGAACTTTCAACGTGCTTGAACATGAGCTTGTGCCGAAGCATGAGATCCTCAGCAAGCCCGAGGCTGAGGAGGTTCTACGAACCTACAGGGCGAAGCCCTATCAGTTCCCGCGTATCAAGGAGTCTGATCCCGTAGCGAGAGCGATAGGGGCGAAGGTCGGGGACATCATCAAGATCACTCGGAGAAGGAGTCCGACCGCAGGTGAGGCGGTCGCTTACCGGTACGTTGTGGAGGGCTAGTCATGTATCAGAACCAAGACATGTGGGAGTTGATGAAGGCCTTCTTCAGAGAGAAAGGCCTAGTTAGGCAGCACCTAGATTCCTACGACGAGTTCATTGAGAAGGGGCTGGAAGAGATCGTCCAAGAGGTAGGCGGCATAGAGGTCCCCTCGCCGGAGGCTCCCCTTCAGATCAAGTTCGGACATATCCACATGGGTTCTCCCAGGGTTGTCGAGGTAGATGGCTCAGAGCACGACGTCTACCCTATGGAGTGCAGGCTTAGGAACCTCACCTACGCGGCGCCTCTGTACCTTGAGATGACGATGACCTCCGCCGAGAGGGAGATCAAGACCGAGGCAGCCTACATAGGCGACCTGCCGGTCATGTTGAAGTCGTCCAAATGCCCGCTCAGCGAGATGAGGCCTGAGGGACTCCGACGGATAAAGGAGGACCCTGAGGACCCTGGCGGATACTTCATCATCAACGGCTCCGAAAGGGTCATCGTCGGCCTCGAAGACCTCGCCCCTAACAGGATTATCGTCGATATAGACAGGAGCGGTTCGAGCCCCGTCTACAGAGCGAAGGTCTTCTCGACCACGGTGGGTTTCAGGACGAGGGTAGAGGTGCGGATGAAGGCTGACGGCGCGGTTTACGTGACGATACCCGGCGTTCCCACCGAGCTGCCCCTGCTGGTCTTGATGCGCGCGTTGGGTGTGGAACGCGACGATAGGCTTGTGGAGATGGTCTCGCCGCTGCCTGAGGTTCAAAGATGGATAGAACCCTCCCTGGAGAAGGCGCAGGGCATCTTCACGGCGGACCAGGCCATAATGTACATCGGAAACCGCGTCGCCTTCGGCCAAGATGAGCAGAGGAGAAGGGAGAAGGCCTGCAACATCCTCGACAACAACTTTCTCCTGCACCTAGGCCGGACGGCTGACAGCAGGATAGACAAGGCCCGGTACCTCGCAGAGATGGTGAACCGCGTCATCGAGCTGAAGCTCGGGCTGAGGAAGGAGGATGACAAGGACCACTACGCGAACAAGAGGATACGCCTAGCAGGCCCCTTGCTAGCCGACCTCTTCCGAGCGGTCTTCAGGGACCTCGTCAAGGACATGACCTATCAGCTGGAGAGGATCAACAGGCGTAGGGGGGTCGTCCCAGAGCTGGCTGTGAGGCCTGGGATAATCACGGAGAGGGTTCAACACGCCCTCGCGACAGGCAACTGGGGCCGGGGAAAAGTCGGCATAACCCAGCTTCTGGACAGGACGAACTTCATCTCGACGCTCAGCCATCTCCGGAGACTACAGTCTCCTCTGAGCCGCAGCCAGCCGAACTTCGAGGCGAGGGACCTTCACTCCACTCATTTCGGCAGGCTCTGCCCGAGCGAGACCCCGGAAGGCTCGAACTGCGGCCTCGTGAAGAACCTCGCGTTGATGTCATGCATCTCAGTCGCCGTGAACCCGGAGGAGGCGAAGCAGCTCCTCGTCCGGCTTGGCACGGTGCCTCTGAAAGATGCGGACCCCGAGCTTCGCGTAAACGGAGCGAAAGTCTTCCTTGACGGTACACTCTTCGGCTATACGGCAACGCCTGAAGCCCTTGCGGCCACGGTCCGGTCGATGAGGCGAAGACGCGAGGTCAGCTCAGAGTTGAACATCGCGTACTACCGCGACGAGCGCGAGCTGCACGTAAACGGTGACGCAGGGAGGTGCAGGCGGCCGCTGATAATCGTCCAGAATGGTCTGCCGGCCCTTACCCTCGACATGATTGAGAGGGTGAAGTCTGGGGTCGGGAACTTCGAGGAACTCGTCGAGCTGGGCGCGGTCGAGTACCTCGACGCGGAAGAGGAGGAGAACGCCTACATCGCCCTCTCTGAGGCTGACCTTTCACCTGAGACTACGCATCTTGAGCTATGCCCATACACGATGCTGGGTATCTGCGCGTCGGTCATACCGTACTCCGAGCATAACCATGCGCCGAGGAACACGTACGAGTCTGCGATGGCGAAGCAAGCGCTCGGCGTCTACGCCACCAACTACGCGCACAGGGTTGACACACGAGGGCACCTGCTGCATTATCCGCAGAGGCCGCTTGTACGGACTAAGCCCATGGACGTTATAGGCTACGACTCAAGGCCGTCTGGGCAGAACTACGTCGTAGCCGTCATCTCGTACGCGGGCTACAACATGGAGGACGCGTTGGTCTTCAACAGGTCCTCGATCGAGCGTGGACTGGGCCGCTCCACCTTCTTCCGGCTCTACGAGGCCGAGTGCAGACAGTACATGGGCGGACAGAAGGACGTCTTCCAGCTTCCAGACCCGACGATAAGAGGTTACCGAGGCGAACACTTCTACAGGCTCCTGGAGCCAGATGGCATCGTCAGCGTGGAGAGCGACCTCTCAGGCGGCGACGTCCTCATCGGGCGAACAAGCCCGCCCCGTTTCCTCGAGGAGTACAAGGAGTTCGATATAAGGGGCCCAAGCCGTAGGGATACCTCCGTCCCGTTGAGGCCCTCAGAGGTGGGTGTAGCCGACACCGTCCTCGTCACCGAGACGTCCCAAGGAGGCAGACTGGTCAAGATCAAGGTGCGCGACAACCGTATCCCAGAGATCGGGGATAAGTTCGCGTCGAGGCATGGACAGAAGGGCGTGATAGGGATGATCTACCCCCAGGAGGACATGCCCTTCACAGTTGACGGCGTCGTCCCGGACCTCATCATCAACCCTCACGCTATCCCGTCTAGGATGACGGTTGGACAGCTCCTAGAGGCTCTAGCTGGCAAGGCTGCGGCGCTGCAAGGGAAGCAGGTGGACGGAACACCCTTCAGCGGCGTCGCGGAGGAGGACCTCCGACAAGTGCTGCTAAGGTACGGTTTCAGGCCGAGCGGGAGAGAAGTCATGTACGATGGCAGGATTGGCAAGAAGTTCGAGGTTGACATCTACGTGGGGCTTGTATACTACCAGAAGCTCCACCACATGGTGGCCGACAAGATACACGCCCGAGCCCGAGGCCAAGTACAGATGTTGACGCGGCAGCCGACGGAGGGCCGCGCGCGGGGCGGCGGCCTCCGGTTTGGAGAGATGGAGCGTGACTGCCTCATCGGTCACGGCGCAGCGATGCTCCTGAAGGACCGGATGCTGGAGGAGTCAGACAAGTTCACCGCCTACGTCTGCGAACGATGCGGCTACCTGGGCTACTATGACCTCCGGCAGAGGACGTACACCTGCCCCATCTGCAAAGAAGAAGCCGTGATAGAGCCGCTGGTCATCTCTTACGCTTTCAAGCTCCTCGTCCAGGAGCTCATGAGCATGTGCGTTGCGCCCCGGATACTCTTGGAGGAGAGAGCCTAGTTGTCGTCCGGCATCCGCGAGGAGATGGGCAAGGAGATAGCCGGGATCAAGTTCGGCATCTTCTCTCCTCACGAGGTCCGAAGGATGTCCGTGGCTGAGATCGAGACCGCGGACACCTACGATGAAGACGGTGCACCCATCACCTCAGGCTTAATGGACGGCCGCCTAGGCACCTTAGAGCCACGTCAAAGATGCAAGACGTGTGGGAACACCGCTCAGAGTTGTCCCGGCCACTTCGGCCACATAGAGCTCGCCGTCCCCGTGGTCCACGTAGGCTTTGCGAAGATCGTGCACGAGCTGCTGACCGTGACGTGCAGGGACTGCGGACGACTACTTCTCGGCGAAGACAAGATTGAGAGCTACCGCGAACGGATGAGAGAATACCTGAGGACGCTGAACGAGGTGCCTCTAACGTTCTTTGACACCGTGAAGAAGGAGGCGAAGCGGACCGCCGAATGCCCCCACTGTGGACGGCCCCAGTACGCGATAGAGTTCGTGAAGCCTACCACCTTCCACGAGGCGCTCGAGGGCGGAGGCTCCGTCACCCTAGAGCCCGCGGCGATAAGAAGCAGACTAGAACGGATTCCTGACGATGACCTCAGGCTTCTCGGGTATGACCCCTCCTCCGGACGGCCGGAATGGATGGTCCTCCAGGTTCTACCCGTGCCTCCGGTCTATGTCCGGCCCTCCATAACTCTGGAGTCGGGGATACGCTCCGAGGACGACCTGACCCATAAGCTCGTGGACATCGTAAGGATAAACCAGAGGCTTAGGGAGTGCATCAACAGCGGGGCTCCCACATTGATCAAGGAGGAGCTCTCGGAGCTACTCCAGTACCATGTGACTACATTCCTCGACAACGAGGCCCCAGGGATACCTCCTTCAAGGCATAGGTCTGGCAGGGCCTTGAAGACGCTCTCCCAACGGTTGAAGGGGAAGGAGGGACGTTTCAGGCTGAACCTTTCAGGTAAGCGAGTTGACTTCTCAGCTCGGACCGTCATCTCGCCTGACCCAAACCTTGACATCGCCGAGGTCGGTGTCCCCGTCGATGTGGCGAGGAAGCTGACGGTGCCCGAGAGAGTTACAGACTTCAACCTCGAGGAGATGCGGACGCTGGTCAGGAACGGCCCTGACATCTACCCCGGAGCCCTCTACGTTATCAGGTCTGACGGCAGAAGAGTGAGGCTAGAGTTCGTCGCAGATAGAGCGAAGGTTGCGGAAGCCATCCAGCCCGGCTTCACGGTGGAACGCCACCTCAAGAACGGCGATATCGTGGTCTTCAACCGTCAGCCTTCGCTGCACCGGATGTCGATCATGGCGCACGTCGTCAAGGTGCTGCCGTATAAGACCTTCAGGCTGCATCCGGCGGTGTGTATCCCCTACAACGCGGACTTCGACGGTGACGAGATGAACCTCCACGTGCCGCAGAGCGAGGAGGCGCGGTCTGAGGCGAAGTACCTGATGCAGGTTCAAGACCAGATCGTCTCGCCTAGGTACGGTGCGCCCATCATCGGCACGGGCAGGGACTTCCTAACCGCCGCCTACCTGCTGACCAAGAAGGAGACGCTACTCTCGAAGGATGAAGTGGCCTACCTGCTCGCCGCCGCCGGCTACAGCGGGAAACTGCCTGAGCCTGCTATCACGAGGCCAGAACCCTTATGGCGCGGCCGACAGGTCTTCAGCCTCTTCCTGCCGCCCGACTTCAACTACACGGGCCGAGCGAGCGTCTGCAAGCACAGGCACGCCTCGTGGAGGGAGGAATGCCCGAGAGACGGCATCGTCGTGATAAGGAAAGGTGTCCTTCAGAGGGGGGTTATAGACAAGAACTCGATCGGCGCCGAGCGGCCGGACAGCCTCTACCATAGGCTGGTAAAAGACTACGGCGTCGCGTACGCGAGGGATTTCCTGAACAGTCTTTGCAAGGCCCTCACCGCCTTCATCACGATGCGAGGCTTCTCCTACGCCATAGACGAACTGAAACTGACACCTGAGGCTGACGCTCAGATCGCCGAGGTCTTGGAGCAGTCCCGCGTTGCGACGAGACAGCTTATCGCCGCCTACGAAGAAGGCACGCTGCAGAGGATTCCCGGTAAGTCGTTGGAGGAATCCCTAGACCTGTACATCATGAATGAACTCTCGAATGCGCGGGAGAAATGCGACAGGATCGCGGAGAGCTGCTTCGGGATGGAGAACCAGGGAGCGGTGATGACCCGGGTTGGAGCCCGAGGCTCAGACCTGAACATCGGCCATATGACCGCGCTCCTAGGCCAGCAGGCTGTGAGGGGCAAACGCGTAATACTAGGCTACTCTGGGAGAGCGCTTCCACACTTCAAATGGGGAGACTACAGCCCCGTCGCGAGGGGATTCATCCAGTCATCCTTCCACAAGGGTCTCTCACCGGCGGAGTTCTTCTTCCACTCGATGGGTGGACGAGAAGGGCTTGTGGACACCGCGGTGAGGACTCAGCAGAGCGGCTATATGCAGCGCAGGCTGATCCACGCGCTCGAGTATTTGAAGGTGGAGTACGACGGAACCGTCCGAGACGCCGAGGAGACGATTGTGCAGTTCAAGTACGGCGAGGACGGCGTCGACCCGGCCAAGAGCGACCACGGCCGCGCTCTGAGCATCCGAAGGCTTGTTGAGCGGCTGGAAAACGAAGGCCCCGCTGGGAGGCCGATCCAGGAGAAGGAGCTCGACGCTCTCCTCGAGCTGGGAAAGGAACGGTTGCCTCCGCTCCTCATAGAACAGCTACGCGGTAGGATACTTGAGGCGAAGCTATCCCGGCTTGCAGCGGAGCAAGCGGTCAGCACGGCTATCGAGGAGTACGAACGCGCCCAGGTCGAGCCGGGCGAGGCGTCTGGAATCGTGGCTGCCCAGTCGATAGGAGAGCCGGGAACGCAGATGACTCTCAGGGTCTTCCACTTCGCAGGGGTTAAGGAACTGGACGTTACCCTCGGCCTGCCCAGGCTGATCGAGATCGTGGACGCCAGAAGAGAGCCTTCGACGCCGACGATGACCGTTAGGCTCGACGCTGAGCATAGAGCCTCGAGGGAGA
>JAWCPE010000040.1:0-13054 GCA_038870415.1 Bathyarchaeia archaeon | reverse complement strand
TTGCCCAGGGTCTGGTAGAAGGCTTCGCGGAAGGCTTTACGTTTCTCCTCTGGGTCGACGACCCCCCTCAACGCCTTGAAGAAGTCCTCCTTGACGTCGAGCAGCTCGACGTGCAACCCCTGCCCTCTCAGCATGCTCGTGACCTCTTCAGGCTCCCCCTCTCTCATCAGTCCGTCGTCGAGGAAGACCACGGTTAAAGCCTTCCCGACAGCCTTATGCCCGAGGACAGCCGTGACGGTGCTGTCCACGCCGCCCGACGTAGCTGCGACCGCTTTCTCGCGGCCTATCTCCGACTTCAGCCATGCGACCTTCTCCTCGATGAACCTCTCCGGGTTGAAGCTCATGCAGTCCTACCCCTGCTTGTCAGGCTGAGCTTCCGCGATTACGCTTGATAACTTAACTCTTATGCGTCGGCCTGAGAGGCGCGTTGAACCGCCCTGCTCTCAGTGATGGTCTACCCTAGGCGGTATTGGCCTATCCTGCCATTCTAGGATGAATCTGGCCAGGTTCTCAGCCGCGGCCTCCAGCCAGGCTTTGCCCTTAGCGGCGGTGGCGACCGTGGGGTCTCCGAAGACTCCAGTCTTACTCCCTCGACTGGTGAGGCTTACGGTGTGGACAGGCGAGTACCAGGCGCCTATCATTATGTCGCCCCAGGTGAACTCAGAGGTCTTACGAGCGACCTCCTTGACGGCTTTGCTCATATCTACGAGCTGCGGGTCTAGGTGGAGCATCGCGGAGGTCTCCAGTTCGCAGGCGTGGCTCATGCCGCCTGGGAACTCTGACTGCCTCAGCCTCTTCATCTCCTCGGCTTTCGGCCCGACTCTGAAGACGAGGTCCCACCAGGCGACAAGAGCGCACATCACATTCGGGTGGTAGTTGTTCACTCTTCTCATCACGGCGTCGAGGAAGGGCATGTTGCTTCCATGCCCGTTGATCAGTATCATCTTCTTAAACCCGTGATGAGCGACGCTCCTACAGATGTCGTAGACGTAGTTGACGAAGTGCTCGTCGCGCACAGAGATCGTTCCCGGGAAGTCTAAAGTGTGCTCTTGGAAACCGTAGTAGATGGTAGGCATCACCAGGGCGTGGCCACGTACCTTATCAACGGCCATCCGCGCCACCTCAGAGACGCAGAGCCAATCCGTCTTGACGGGAAGATGCGGCCCATGCTGCTCCGTGCTGCCAACCGGGAGAACGACCACCATGTTCTCTGAGGCCGCCTGTTTAACCTCTTCCCAGGAGAGGTCCGCGTAGAACACCTTAACTATGCTGCTCAAAGGGTTCAAGGCTCCTTTGCCTGCCCAGGCTACCCAGGCTGGGGCTATAAGGCTTTAGAGACACCCGGAGGCCTTCCGGAACGGAGTGCTTAAACGTAGGCTCTTGCACATAGTGCCGGCTCAGGTCGATACGACGATGGTTTCAAGGAAGATTCTGATGCTGCCCGGGCCTACCGAGACATATCCTGAGGCTTTAGCCGAGATGGCGTTGCCCACCTGGCCGCATTACGGCTTGGAGTGGGGCAGATTCTACGATGAGACCTGCGGGTTGCTCAAGAGGCTCTTCAACACCCAGGGCGACGTGTTGATCCTCACCGCCTCCGGGACGGCAGCCTCGGAGATGTGCCTCTCAGCCGTCGCCGAGCCGGGAAGCAAGATACTTGTCCTCTCGAATGGCTTCTTCTGCGAGAGGTTTGACGAGATCGCGCTCTGCTACGGCGCGAAGCCCATAGATGTGAGAGCCGAGTACGGAAAGCCCATCGACCCGCGGGATGTATGCCGCGCCCTCATGGAGCACGGTGACGTGAAAGCCGTCTGCATGGTGCATAACGAGACCTCCGTCGGCGTCTTGAACCCCGCCGAGGAGATAAGCGAGGTTGTCTCCGAGTTCAACATCCCCCTCATCGTCGACGAGGTCTCGGCGCTCGGCGGCGTCGATGTCAGGATGGACGAGTGGAACGTTGACCTCGCCTTCGCTAGTTCCCCTAAAGGGCTAGGAGCGCCGCCTGTTCTCGGCCTCGTCGCGGTCTCGCCACGGATGTGGCGTTTGATCGCGGAGAGGAAGCAACCGATACAGGGTTTCTACCTGAACCTGTCGGTTTGGAGACGTTACATGGACAGCTGGGGCTCCTTCGGACACCCATACCCTGCCTCCGCGGCGACAGGCCTCATCAGAGGACTGAGGAAGGCTTTGGAACTCGTCCTAGAGGAAGGCCTTGAGGATAGGTTCCGACGACACATGACGGCGGCCGCAGCGACGCGCGCCGGGCTTAAAGCGCTAGGCCTCGAGCTGTTCGCTGATGAAGGGGCAGCCTCGCCGACGGTCACGACGTTCCGCGTTCCACAAGGCGTCAAAGGCGCCGCGTTAAGGAAGAGGATGGAGGAGAAGTACCACATCGTCTTAGGAGGCGGCGTCGGCCAGCTCTCGCAGGCTATCATCAGGATCGGTCACATGGCGATGACGGCAAGCCCTGAATACGTGCTGCAGACCCTTGCAGCCCTCGAATCGGCGCTCATCGAGGAGGGCTTCCCTGCTGAGCACGGCGCCGGCACCTCGGCTGCAGGGGATGTCTTCCGGAACGCGGCTGAGTAGGAGGACCTAAATCCTTCAGAGACGGGTCCCTCTAGTAGTCTCGCTACGCCTTCTTGCTTCCGATTTGCAGCGGACTGTCCTAGCCTCGTTCATCGCTGATGGTTGAGAGAGAAGCCTGGACCCGGTAGGCGGGATGGAATCGTAAGCTACGTATATATAGAGCCTGTGTGGAGTGGGCGTAACCGTTTGGTGGAGCGGCATGTTCAGCTGAAGGCTGGTACTCCTTATCGCTGTGGCCAGCCTAGCCTTGCCGCTACCTACGAAGGGGCCGTCCTAGGTGGACTCTCCTCTTGGACTACGCGGTTGAGACATCGAACCTGACGAAAGTCTTCACCCGCAAGGAGAGCGGGAAGACACGAGAGGTAAGGGCAGTCGACGGTGTCAACCTCAAAGTCCGGTATGGGGAGTTCTTCGGCCTCCTAGGCCCGAACGGCGCTGGGAAGACGACCCTGATCAAGATGCTCGCAACGATCATGCTGCCGACCGAGGGAACCGCGCGGGTGAACGGTTACGACGTGGTGAAGGAGGCGGAGAAGGCTAGGAGCAGCTTCGGGTGGCTCCACGGCGAGACGGGTGGCAGGGCCCTCTACTGGAGGCTGAACGCGGAGGATAACCTCAGGTTCTACGCGTACCTCCAGAACGTGCCGCGGCCGGTCGCAGAGAAGCGGATCGACGCCCTACTTGACTTCTTCGAGTTGAGAGAGGACCGGCGCAAGATGGTGAAGGACTACTCGACAGGGATGAAGGTCCGCGTCATGTTGGCGCGGTCGCTGCTCGCGAATCCGCCCATCCTCTTCATGGACGAGCCAACAGTCGGGCTTGACACGATCTCCGCGGTTGAGACGAGAGCCCTACTCCAAGACCTGAACAGGGAGCTGGGAAAGACGATACTCTTCACGAGCCACAACATGTACGAGGTCGAGAGGCTCTGCGAACGCGTCGCGATCATGAGGAACGGACGCATCATAATCGACGACGCCCCATCTCGTCTCAGCGCTGCCGTGAGGGATACCCACGCGGTCGAGGTAAGAGTCAGGGGATGCGTGGGCTCCCAGTCGGTTGCGGAGAGGATGGGTAGGCTTTCCGCTGTCAGGCGAGTGCTAGAGGTGATCCCTGAGGGGGAAGGCTACGTAGTGCGACTAGAAGTAGACCGTGACCGAGGCGTCATCGCCTCAGTCGCGGCGCAGCTGGAGGCACTCGGTGTGGGCGTCGTATCGATCGGTTGGACGCAGCCTACGCTGGAGGATGTCTTCGTAAAGCTTACGAGGGGATGACATGTGGACCGAAGGAAGATCGTTGACCTGCTGAGGGAGGACCCGCCTAGGCTGCGCTCTGAGCTCAGGCAGACGTGGGGCGTCTTCTGGGCTCAGCTTAAGATATTTCTCTCCTACAAGACCTGGGTGATCACGGAGACCCTCAGCACGGTCGCCTCGATCGCGATGTACTACTTCATGGGCTTCCAGGTCAAGCCGGGTCAGCTCGTCAGCGCCGGGTACGGTTCAAGCTGGTTAGCCTTCGCCCTTGTGGGCGTTGCGTCAACCCACTACCTTTGGATGTGCATCAGCAGGTTGAGCCATACGATGCAGCACGAGATACAGGACGGCACCTTCGAAACCATCATCTGTTCGCCCATCAGGCTGAGGTCTTACCTCGTCGGGCAGTCTGTGAGAGGCTTCCTGGTGAGCGGCTACTTCATGATAGGGGCTCTAGCCGTAGGAACCTTCCTGCTCGGAGCCCCGCTTGTGCTCAACCCTGGAACGATCCTCTCATCCGTGGCTTTGCTGCTTCTGCTTGTCTCAAGCCACCTGGGGATAGGCATGGCCGCCGCCGGCATCATCCTGGTCTACAAGAAGGGCGACCCCTTGACCTTCCTCTTCGCCATCTTCACCGAGTTCTTCGGAGGCGTCCTCTTCCCGCTTCAGCTGCTTGCGAACTACCCGGTGCTCTGGGCCATAGCGAAGGTGATGCCGTACACCTACGCGTTGGAAGGTCTCCGGAAGGTCTTGCTCAGCGGCGCGACGCTCCTAGAGGCGGAGGTCCTCTCCACGGTGGTCCTGCTCGTCGCCTACACCTCTCTGCTCGTACCCCTAGGGCTCTTCGCCTTCCGGAGGGGCTACAACAGGGTGAGGACGGAGGGCTCAACGGCCTCATACTAGCTTGGGGGTGGAGCTATGGAGAGGCGGAAGCTCATACAGCTCCTCTCGGAGAATGGGGCTAGTATTCCCGTGAGGCCGCTCTCGAAGGTCTGGGCGTTCGTCGTCAGGGATTTCAAGAACTGGTGGACGTATAAGCTCTGGGTTACGCTCGACGTCACCGGCACGGTGGTCTTCATCGCCACCTACTATCTTGTCTCTACGATCGTCTCAAGTCAGCAGGTTGCGGAGGCAGGCTACACCCTCGGCGGCTACTTCTCGTTCGCGATGATAGGGATCGCGTTCCAGCAGTACGTCTTCTTCGCCGTTCAGGGCATATCCGAGAGCATAAGGGAGGAGCAGTGGCATGGAACGATGGAGAGCATCCTCGCATCCGCGACGAGCTTCAGGCTCTTCCTCTTCGGAGAGTCAGCCTTCCGCTTCATCATCGCCTCGTACTTCCTGCTCGGCTCATTAGCCACAGGCCTAGCCTTCGGCGCGGAGCTCTACTTGGACCCCGCGGTGGTCTTATCGGCGGTCGTCCTGACGGGGCTCCTCGTGAGCAGCCACGTCTGCATAGGCATTATGAGCGCCGGCGCGATCATGAAGATTAAGCAGGGCGACCCTATCGTCTGGGCCTTCTCCTGGATGACCCAGCTCGTCTCAGGGGTCTTCTACCCCCTGGGGCTCCTCCCGTGGTACCTGAGATGGATCGGCCTCGCTTTCCCTCTTACCCCGGCACTAGACGGGATTAGACGTTGCCTTCAAGGGGGCGAGACGCTTCTCTCTCCAGCCGTATTGACAGATGCGGTCTCACTCATCGTCTTCACAGCGGTCGCTTTACCGGTCGCGCTCCTAGTCTTCAAGGCTGGCTACAACTCGTCACGGAGGGATGGGTCGCTAAGCCAGTATTAGCCGCGAGACTCAAGGCGGCTCGACGAACGCCCGTGTCAGGGAAGCCCTCACCCTCTGGGAGAACTCCTCTACCTGAGCCTCATTCCGTTCGACCCAGGCTAGGAGGCCCCGAACTCTTGCACACTCCTCAGCGTAGATCTTGGCCTTCGCCTCGTCTCCTGACTCCTTCGCTTTGACGGTCTCCTCGAAGAGCTTGTTTTCGCGCTCCCTCATTCTTTCTTTGAGGACGGCCAGCCCGCGGAGTCCACCCTCCAAGCGAACGAGCGCGTCCTCCAACTCGGCGGCCTCCACAGGGTAGACCTTCGAGACGACCCTGTTCTCGCCTTCAAGCCTGGCTAAGAGCTGTCTCACCTTCCTCATCGGCCAGTTGAGCTGCGAAGATGCCTGAACCGGGCTGAGCCCAGGCTGCCTCTTAATCAAGTCCCATAACTGGTCCTTCGACCGCACCGGGGAACCCCCTAGGTATCCGAGGCCTCCCCTTCTGCCAGGCGGGATAAAGCATCTTCTGAGCCAGCTTAGACCGTGCTGTCCAGTCCTCTTTCTGCTAGGTCTCGGGTTGACCTGCATGATGGCTTACGCCGGTGAGAGTTTTGCCTCATACGTGAGGGCTCCCGTCCACGTAGACGGTGTCTGTTAGAGAAGGCTGCCTACTATCGATAGAGAGGTCGACAGGCGCCTGGGGCTTAACCTCACCGACAGCTCTGAGAGCCCCGGGGGCCCCTCTCCGCATCAACAATAATATATGGTACCCTGACGCATTGACTGCCTGTATGTCTTCGGCTCTCAAGACTAGCCTGCTCGTCGTGCTGTTAGCTTCAGTCGTCATCGCAGCCTCTCTAGGCTACGGATTGCTCTCTGTTCAGCAGAGGATCGCTGAGCAGGGTGAGGAGATCAGGCGGCTGACCGAGAGCGTCCGCAGCTTGGAACAGCGAGTCTCAGTGCTGACGGTGGCGGTTCAGAACCGCTCATTCGGCTCTACGGTTGACCTCGCTCAGTTGTACCTTCAAGTGAAGGATTCTGTTGTAGTCGTGTCAGGCGTGGTGGTTCAGAGGATCGACACCATCTTCGGACCGATCATCCAATACAGCAGAGTGCAGGGCTCAGGCTTCATCTTGAACGAGACCGGTCGAATCGTGTTTGTGACGAACTTCCACGTCGTCAATCGAGTCCAGAACCTCACGGTGTCGCTGTTCAACGGTAGCGCGTTCGATGCTAGGGTCCTAGGAACGGACCCCTACAGCGACCTGGCCGTTCTCGAGGTTTCAGCTCCGGGTGTTGAGTTCAAGCCTCTCACCCTCGGCAGCTCGTCTAGCCTCCGCGTCGGCGACCTAGTAGTAGCTGTAGGGAACCCTCTAGGCCTCGCAGGCTCTATGACGACGGGCATCGTAAGCCAGCTGGGTAGAACGATCCAGGAGACCACGACTGGAGGCTTCTCGATAGCGAACGTGATACAGACGAGCGCGCCTATCAACCCAGGCAACTCAGGCGGCCCCCTGCTGAACAGCCTAGGCGAGGTCGTCGGCGTAACGACAGCCATAGTCTCAGGCTCTCAAGGCGTAGGGCTTGCGATCCCCTCCGACACGATCCGTCGGGAGCTCCTAGACCTTATCTCCCGTGGGACGTATGAGAAGCATTCCTGGATGGGTATAGCCGGGGTCGATGTCACGCCGGACGTAGCGAAGGCACTCAACCTGACCAGGACTTACGGTTGGCTCGTGGTCGAAGTCACACCGGGCGGTCCTGCGGAGAAGGCTGGCATCCGAGGCGGCACGAGGCAGATCCAGGTCTCGGGAACCGCCCTGAAGGTGGGCGGAGACATCATCATCGCGTTGAACGATACGCTCGTCAGGAACGGAGATGACCTCTCAGCTTACCTCGAGGCGCGCACAACGCCCGGCCAGACCGTTCAGGTTACTCTACTGAGGGAAAACGTGGAGCAGACCGTGCAACTCGTCCTGGGCAAGAGGCCGCCCCCACCCTTGTAAGGTTGGAAGTAGTCGACTCATGCGGGGGAGGGGCTGACTCTGAGCCCCCTCCTCTTTCTGGCGTGAACGTAGACAGTTAACACGTAGATGTCTGCAATCACACTCGATAGCAACCAGATTGTTGTTTCCATGATGTGCGACCGGAGGTATGGTTGAGTTGTCGAGGTGGCGGTGTTACGCGGCGCCGATCCGTAGTTCTACCAAGGTTTTTCCGGCTTGTGGGCTGCTAGGCTACGCGGGTCTCCGATGGGAAGGTTCGTCAGGTTCAGCATCACCGTCCGCCTCGACCAGTACGAGAAGCTTCGACTCGTCGAGAACAGGTCGCAGCTCCTACGGAACCTGATCGACGCTCACTTCGACGGTCAGAAGGCGGAGGGGTCGCTTGAGGAAAGGCTTGCCGGCTTGGAGACGAAGCTCAACTCCGTAGAGCAACTCATCACTCCGCTTGCTGGCAAGAGAGCGGAGCCTGCCGCGTAAGTTGAGGGGAGGCGTCCTGCCATGAAGGAGGCGGTGAAGAGTTTCCTAACCGTTCTTGGCGCCGCTCTAGCCTTGGGCTTCTTAAGCTCCTACATGTCAAAGGGCCTCGGCAGCCAGGCGCAGTTCGGTCTCAGCCCGGAGGTTTGGACAGCCCTCCTAGGCGCTGGGACAGTCGTGACAGTCTTCGTCTTCTACAAGCTCACCGCGAAGCTGATCAGCGCTGCCATCCTGAAGCACGGCGGGAAGGAGGGCGACTTGGTGATGGTGAGGGGTTTCTGGCGTTTCGTCGTCATCTTCGCCGCCGGGCTCGCCTTCATCACGGTCTACTTCCAGCTGGGAGCCGTGGCGACGGTGATAGGCACCTTCGGCGGCATGTTCCTAGGCTGGGCTCTGGCACAGCCTGTAAGCGGCCTGGCAGCCTGGGTTCTGATCAGCGCTAAGAGGCCCTTCAGGGTGGGCGACCGCGTACAACTACCATCGTACGGCTTGGTTGGGGACGTGATAGACGTAGGCCCCATGTACACCGTTCTCAACCAGGTAGGCGGAGCCGTGGGAAGCGAGGAGCCTGTCGGGCGAGACATCCTTATACCTAACGCGATGCTCTTCGGCAACCTCGTCATCAACTACACGCCTCCACCTCACCACGTGCATCCCGTCCATTTCTTGAAGAGGGAGGTTAAGCCGCCTCCTCCCCATATCCTAGACGAGGTCATCGTCCGGCTCACCTTCGACTCGAACTGGAACAAGGCGGAGCAGATACTCTTGGACGCCGCGAGGAAGGTGACGGGTGACATCATCAAGCAGACGGGGCAAGAGCCTTACATCCGCGCGGACTTCTACGACTACGGCGTCCTGCTCAGGCTGCGGTACATGACGCTCGCCACAGACAGGCCTAGGATCACGTACGAGATCACGAAGCGCATCTACGAAGGCTTCGCGGCGAACGACGACGTAGACTTTGCCATCCCGTACGTTTACTCCGTCAAGAGCCGCCCGAAGTGGGACGGCTCAAGGCTGAGCAACGGACAAGACCTCTACGAGGCTCAACCATCAACGCTGCTTGGGCTTCCAGCATCATCGGGTTTGGCGAACGGACATGAATGCCTGAAGACCTGTCCCCTCGACGGGCTTCCCTCACCGCAGGTGGATGGCAGTCCCTTACCTTTAAGGCCGGCTGGGATAGGCTCCATCAACGAGATACCGAGGCTGCATCCTCCGCAGGCGGTAAGGGAGGCGGCGTCCGCCAAGTGACCCGGCCTCACTCTTCTCTCTTTCTCTACCGGCTGCGATGTCAGCCCCGCCTTCCCGGGGGGCAGCCTGCGCCGAAGCCGATGAGCAGCGCTATGTCTTCTCTCATCCACCGGGGAAGGCTGAGGGGGATGACGGCGAAGACGGGGAGCAGAAGGATGATGACACTGTGATGAGCGCCCCGAGGCCCAAGCAGGCCTACTTCCCCTTTGCAATGAAGATGGGGAAGATGTAGACTTCTACGCCTACCTCACCTGTTTCTTCGAAGTCGATGTAGCACGAGCCTTTCCGCGACAGCTGGCTGAGCGCCCTCTTAGCGTCGGAGACAGGTATGCCGAGTTCTGAGGAGACATCGTTGACGGTGAGCTTGCCCTCGTAAGCCCTTGCCAAGCCTATGATCCTCGCCTCGTAGAACTCTGGCGGCGCTGGTTCTTTGACCACGTAGAGTGCGGAGGCGGCCGCCGCGCCGCCTAGGATGATCATGGTCAGCCCTGTAACAGCCCTGACGGGTTCGAAGACTGCGGCGATCATCCAGACGATGCCGAGGAAGATGAGTGTGGCCGCGACGGCGAAGAGCCAAAGGCGAGAAAGCCGCAATTCGGATCATCTCCTAAGCCTGTATCATGCGAGGCTACCGGTTTTCCCCCTCAGCTTCTCCAGGTCGTTCTTGACGGCGTCCTCGAGCTTCGACTTCTCAAGCTCCTTCTCGATCGCGCTCTTCTCTTCTGCGCCGAGGTAATCCACCACGCCTCCCGTCGCGGTGAGCTCCTCCAAGGCCGCCGCTCTTGCTTCCATGCCTAGAACCTGCTCCTCGGTCCGCCTTATAGCCGCCCCGGTCTTCGCAAAGTCTGTTCCGAGACCGGTCACCAACTCGTGGATCTCCTGCCTCGCCCTTGCCGACTCGTAGCTCGCCTTGAGCTCCTCCTTCCGCGCCGCGAACTGAGCCGCCTTCGTCTGCAGCTCGCTCCGTACGAGCTTCAGGTCCTCCTCCGTCTTCTTCAGCTCTTCAACCCGGGCGGCAAGGCCTTCGGCTTGGAGAAGCAACGTATTCTTCCGTACAAGAGCCGCCTTCGCCACGTCTTCCCTGCCCGCGGCGAGGGCTTCTCTCGCCTGCTCCTCGCTTCTCTGAGCCCTCTCTTCAAGCCTCTTCTTCTCGAACTCCAGCCTCTTCCGAGCCGTAATCGCCGACACGATGGAGGAATCGATGTCCTGGAGGCGGCCGAGCATCTTCTCATACGCGTAGTCCAGCTGCTCACGCGGGTCTTCGAACCTGTTCAGCACCTCGTGAAACTTCGCCAAGTTGAGCCTAAGCCTCGAGAGCAGGTTAGACAACTCCTACGCCACTGGCGTTCAGCAACCTTCCTCAGATGCGTCGTCTCGGCATGAGGGCTTATAGGGGTTTCCTTCCCGTTCGCCCGGAGATAGAGTTCCCCTAAACCTTAACGCTACAGCACGCGGCCTGAAGCGTGAGAGATATATCCTCCTCTCGTAAAGAGGGGAGACCTCGATCTGAAAGCGGCGGCTATGATCGATGAAAACACCTGAAGGTGAGCAGGATGGTTGACCGAGGCGTTCTAGAGAGGAAGCTCGACCTGTTGAAGGCTGCGGAGGAGTACAAGTCGCGGTTCGAGGCTGGGCTAAGCCCGCTCGAGGAGCTTAGCTCTAAGCGGCCGGTTACCTTCATCTCCATTGGGGGCGGTGAGCTCGGCGACCTCGTCGTGACGGCGGCGAAGAGGCAGCTCGGAGGCCTAGCTGGCGGCATAAGAACGGTGGTCTTCGACAGGTATGAGGGATGCCCGGCTCAAGATGCGGCGGATAGCTTCGAGCGCTTCGACATGATGGATGGCGCCCTCTTAGAGCAGGCGATTAGGAGGCATGTGCCCGATCCGCGGGAGCCGCACGTCATCTATCTGGAGATCGAGAAGGTGAGCACGTCGAAGGCCTTCGAGATGGGTCTCAGCGAAGGTTACAGGGTGATGTCCACCTGCTACGGGCCGCTCATCTGCATGGACCGGTACCTGACGAAACTGATGTTCGACTACCTGAAGGTGCCCCGTGTTGAGTGGGCTTACGCCTCCAGTCAAGCCGAGATTGAGGCGATAGCCAGCAAGATGGGCGTTCCCCTCATCGTGAAACCCCTCATGACTTCCAGCGGGCATGGGACCTCCATCGTGGAGACCCCGAGGCAGCTTGAGGGCGTCTACGACTACGCGGTGCGCCACGCAAGAGGGATAGGCAACGAGGTCATATGTGAGAAGTTCCTCCCTGAGCTTCGGGTCTCAGGCACGGAGGTCATGCAGATCGTCGTGAGGCACTTCAACGAGGAAGGCAGGATCGTGACCTCGATGGCTCCGCCCGTCGAGCATCGGAGGCCTGCCGCCACCTACCATGAGAGCTGGCTGCCCTCCGCCATCTCGGAGAACGCGGCCCGACAATGCCAGGAGAGCGCGCGGAAGATCGCGGAGTTCATAGGCGGCCTAGGCGTCTACGCCGTAGAACAGTTCGTGATAGGCGACGCCGTCTACAACAACGAGGTCGCGAATAGGCCGCATGATACAGGGATGGTCACCCGGTGGATGCTCAACCAAGACGAGGGCGCCCTTGAGCTGTACTCAACCCTCGGATTGACCCTCGCCCCTCACGACCTAAACCTTTCTAGGACCGGCATCTATGGGGTAGCCCACGTCATACTAGCCCCAGACTTCCCCGGCGAAGAGGAAATACCTGTCCAAGCGTGGAGAGCAAACGAGGCACGGGCTTTCATAAGGCGAAGAGGCTACTCCGGGGACATCTGGTACTTCGGCAAACCCGCCGCATACGCGTATAGAAGGATGGGGCTAGCCGTAGGCTTCCACGAAGACCTCTTGAAGGCCCGACAGGTCGCGGAGGACATCGCCCATTACGCTGAGAGATGCATCACCTACGGGCCAACCGCCCGTTAAAGGAAGCTTGGAAACCTTGCCTAGGGCTGCGATAGTCCTCGGAAGCGAATCGGACCGCCCTGCAGGAGAGGAGGCTAAGAAGATGCTTCACGAGCTGGGCGTTGACTGCGAGGTCGTCGTTCACTCCGCCCATCGTGACCCAGATGGGCTCCAGGCCTACGTAGCCAGCTCCGACGCGAGGGTCTTCATCGCTGTCGCAGGCCTCTCAGCCGCCCTGCCGGGCTTCATCGCCTCGAGGACAGTCCGACCTGTCGTAGGCGTTCCGCGGGACGTTAAGCTCGGAGGCCTAGACGCGCTCCTCTCGATGGTTCAGATGCCGACCGGCGTCCCCGTCGCCACAGTAGGCATCGAGAACGCTCGGAACGCCGCGTTCCTCGCAGCGGAGATACTCGGCTTAACGGACAACGAGATCGCCGCTAGGCTTGAGGCTTGGAGAGCCGCTCAACGGTCGCGTCGCGGCGCCTCATAAGACGAAGACCCACACGACTGACGGATAGACCGGTTAAGGTTAGCCTTCTTGCCGCGCCTCCCATGCGATCCGAGACTGAGAGGCTGGAAAAGGGCTTTAATGGCAGCGTGCTGATCCCCTTGTAAGGAGACCATCCTTTGCCCGCTCGGTTTGTGGTTCAGGAGCATCGTGCGACTAGGCTTCATTGGGATTTCCGGTTGGAACTAGACGGAACCCTCAAGTCTTGGGCTGTTCCTAAGGAGCCGCCGCTTCAGCCCGGCGTGAGACGTCTAGCCGTCCAGGTGGAGGACCATCCCC
>JAWCPE010000039.1:0-13521 GCA_038870415.1 Bathyarchaeia archaeon | reverse complement strand
GTTCAAGGACCGATGGAAGGTAAACGCAGCCGCGAATAACGTGGCCTTCGGCTCGGCGAAGCACAGGTGGGGCTTCACCCTCGGCATCGCTCAGAGGAAAGGCGTCAGGTTCTCAGACGTCGTGGAGGCCTACAACAAAGAGAAGGTCGATGATCTCCGCGCGAATCTCCCGTTGCATGAAGCGATACTGAACATGGTCGTTGAGCACATGCCGCCGCCTCACGTGGCGCAGAAGTACAGGATACCGAGGGTCTGGCATGGAGACCTCAACTCGGAGGTCGGCAAGGCGATGGTCGAATGCGACGATAACGGCCCCGCGGTGATGTTCGTCTCCAACATCACGGTAGACCCCCAGGCGGGCGTCGTCGCTACCGGGCGGCTCTTCTCCGGCACGTTAAACGAGGGAGAGCAGGTCTACCTCGTCAACTCGAGGGCTGAGGGCAGAGTCCAGCAGGTCTGCATCTACATGGGCCCGTACCGCGAGATAGTCGGGAGCCTCCTCGCCGGGAACATCCCCGCGGTGCTAGGGCTGGAGAATGCGAGGATAGGCGAGACCATCTCGAAGCTGAAGGACATCGTCCCCTTCGAGGCTGTCCGGTACGTCACGGAGCCCGTGATGACTATCGCCGTCGAGCCGAAGTTCAACCGCGACCTCCCTAGGCTTGTAGACATCCTTACGAAGCTCTCTATCGAGGACCCGAACCTGGTGACGAAGATAGACCAGGAGAGCGGCGAGTACCTCATCTCCGGCATGGGCCAGGTCCACCTGGAGATCGCCCAGACGCTCATCACCAAGACCGGGCTGGAGATCGTCACCTCGCAGCCTACCGTCATATACCGCGAGAGCATACGCGCATCCGCAGGCCCGTTCATGTCGAAGTCGCCCAACAAACATAACAGGGTGAGCGTGAGCGTCGAGCCCCTCCAGCCTGAGGTTATTGAGAAGATCCGAACGGGCGAGCTGAACGAGAACCTCGACAGGCGAAGCATGGCGAAGATCCTCAGGGACCTCGGATGGGACGCCGAGGAGTCGCGGAACGTCTGGGCCATCGACGAACACGGCGATATACTCGTCGACAGGACGAAGGGCGTCCAATACCTGAACGAGGTGAAGGACTACGTGGTCTCAGGCTTCACCTACGCGATGGACGACGGCCCCCTCACACGCGAATACGTCCGAGGCGTCAAAGTCAACCTTGAGAGGGCGGAACTCCACTCGGACGCCGTCCACCGCGGCCCAGCCCAGGTCATCCCCATGACGCGCCACGCGATATTCGCCGGCATACTCTCAGCGGACCCCATCCTGCTTGAGCCCGTGATGCGGCTCGACGCGAAGTCCCCCATGGACCTCGTCGGAGCCGTCACAAAGATCGTCGCGGGGAGAAGAGGCCAGGTCATCTCGCTGCAGCAGAGGGGCTACGTAGGCGAGGTCATCGCGGAGATGCCTGCCTCAGAGACCTTCGACCTCTCCGAGGCCCTTAGGTCCTCCACCTCAGGCCGAGCCTTCTGGTCCCTCTCCTTCTCAAGATGGGCCCCCGTACCATCAACGATCCTCCCACGGCTAATAGAGGAGATCAGGAAGCGTAAGGGCCTCTCGCCGGAGCCACCTAAGGCCTCAGAGTTCATCGAGAAAGAATAAGCTAAGCAAGCTGAGCCGCGCTACGTAGCGTAGTCATCCGCCAAGAGGACTGCGTGCGCAATACGGAAAGTAGGTGTTCAGCGGCTCCCGGCCGAGGAGCTATGAGCGTAAGGCTCACGTAGTCTTGCGGGCTTCCGCGGAGGCTGCTGCTTCAGCCACGGCTCTCGCCGCCTCAACTCTAGCTGCCTCTGCTCTTGCGGCCTCGGCCTCCTGCCCTTTGAGGACGTCCGCAGTGATCTTCTTCCAGTCTATTATCTTCGTAACCATCTCTGTGAGCTGCTGCTTCATCATTGGGCGAGCCTTCTCGCCTAGCTGGCTGATGTTCCACGTCACGAAGGGCGGGTAGAATATTGCCTCTTTGAAGATGGGCTTGCTGTCTTTAACGTCGAACGTGATGTAGCCTATCTCCCTGAGGTAGCAGCTCTCGTTAGGGCAGAGGATGTCGATCTCTCTCAGCTCCTTCTTGAGGAAGATGAGCTTATAGTCCTCGGGCCGGTCGATGAACCTTCCGCAGGGACACTGAATCTTCTCTTCTCCAGCCATCATCCCGTCACGCTTCGAATCTCGTACTTCCTCCTGCTAGTATAAGGCTTTCCCCTGAGAGCCTATACGAGTACCGGAGGTTCATCCAACTCCTCCAAAAGGTGATCTTAAGTCAAAGGAGCCCAACTCGAGGGCGGCTTCACGCTAGCCCGCATGCCACCGGGAGGCCGGGCTTGAACGCCTTTCATGGATGGACGGCAGCGCCGCCTCTTCTGGGCATGGCGTTCAGGGAGCTGAGCGATGGCGAAAGGCCGCTTGCCGAGGCTATGCTACCGCAGCTGAAATGGTTCGTTAACATAAAACTTCCTATTCTATGTAGGGGGCTATGTAGTATTCGAGCTTGCCTTGGACGAGTTCGAAGTCGAGTTTGAGTGGCATGTTGTTGGCGAACTCCACGGTGGCGGTTTCGGAGGAGGCGGTGCCGGCCTTCACGACCTGCGAGAGGAAGCTAAGGCTGTAGGTGGCCTTCGCCGGTTCCTTCACCTCCAAGGCTAGGAGGGCCTCCGAGGACCTGTCTAGGTCGACGGTGAAGGAGCCCATGTCGCCCGACGCGGTCATCGTGAGCTTCTCAGGGGTAGCCTCGAACCGGATGTTCTCGCTCACGGTGCCCGCGTCCTCCACGGTCGTTGAGAGGCAGTCTCCAGTCACGCGGGCCTTCACGGTGAAGTTCACCTTCACGACTGGGACCTCCTCGCCCGTGATGTCGAGCGTCGCCATGCTGAACGTCCTCGCGTACTTCCCGGTGAGCTTCATAAGCAGCTTCGCGCCGGACTCGTCGAGGCTGAGTTCGAGGCTCTCGCCGCTCCCCGTCCGCCTGAGCAGCCTGAGCATCTCACGGATGTTAAGTCCAAGGCTGATCGGTTTATCGCAGGCGTACTCCTCGAAGCCTGAAGCCTTCCATTCCAAGTCGACCATCGCTACGTGGCTCGGGTCCATAGCCCTGAGCTTCAAGCCGTCCGCGTCAGCGTTGAAGACCGCCTCGTCCACCAACGCGGAGACCGCGTTAACAATCTTACGCCAATCCGAGGACTCCGCCAGCTTAACCCTGAAAGCCAAACCCTAGACCCTCATAGGATGCGAGATGCCTCACGTTCCTCCTCTCCGTTGATAAACGTTATGGCTACACTGCCAATATCCAGGCGCCAACGCTGCCCCCTCGATAACGAACAGAAAAGTCCCAACCTGTACGGTGGCAACTCCTTGCTTAGCCTGCCTCGTTCCGGCAGACCAATCCTTTGCTCGTCAGTCGTTCAACTATCCGGTAGCCTCGCCCCTGAAGCCTTCACCAACGTCCAGCGGTGAAACGTAGAAGGAAGCGGTTTCAATCAGAACCCTTCCACGCTGGGTTTCCGCTGAGTCAGGGCGCGATTCACACCCCTTTGAGGCCGATAAACTCACGTAAACCACGGAGAAGACGGTAGGAACGCAGGGTGAAGTCAAGTCTCCTTGGAAAGGTCGGGGTGAAAGCGTTTTCCCATACTGGTCCTGGGCACTCTCCGCTTTACGGCGAAGCGGCCGCTCAGGTAGCCGGTGTTCTCCAGCCTAAAGAGCAGGAGGAAAGCTGCCTCGAAGGCAGCCATCCTGTCTCTCAGCTTCTCCCTGAAGCCTATGCAGCTGCAACCCCTGTGGCAGTGCGTATGCCATACGCCTTAATAACACGTACGGTCATTCGGATGTCCGAGGTATTCGTAGTGAGCAAGGAGATCGTTTCTCGAACCGGTATCTTCGCGGACGTGAAGGTCGGCTCGCTCCTCTTCCTGAGCGGCCTCCTCGGCGACACGTCAGCGGACGTTCCCACCCAGATCACGCAGATACTGGAGAAGGTGAAGGCGAAGCTCGAAGCTGCCGGAAGCTCTATGCGGAATGTGGTGAAGGCTACCGTCTACCTGAGAGACATCGCAGACAGGGAACGGTACCTGAACGCGATCTGGCAGAAGTACTTCAGCGAGAGCCCGCCGGCGCGAACTACCGTCCAGGTTGGGCTTGGCGCCGCCGCCGTGGAGATAGACGTCATAGCCGTCGTGCCCTAGAGGCCTACCGACAGCGAAGGTGGAGAAGAGCCTCCACGCGACCTGCCAGCCCAGTTTGCTTCGCGTCAGCGGAGGAAGGCTACGCCGAGACGGGCTTTTTTAAGAAATCCCCCTCGCTTTCATCTAGTTTCTATCGAAGAGAGGGTAGACGGTAGACCTGGGTAGGCGTCTGTTAAGGACGTAGAGGGGCACCGCTGAGAGGGCTCCTACAGAGCCAGGGGTCTGCTATCGTTAAATAGCGCGTAAAGCAAGTCCCGCCTGTAGGATCATGATTCCTAGACGTTTCCACATCGCGACTGAGGACGAGATCAAAGCCGGTCAGACGACGGATGTCTATTTCATGCGTACGAAGCAGGTCTTGGAGAGGTACGGCTTAGCCTCGCGGAGGGTTGTGATGGAGGTGACCTCAGGCTCCTTGCCAAGGGGGTGGCCTTGGGCTGTGCTCTGCGGCCTCGACGAGGCCGCTCAGCTGCTTGAGGGTCTGCCCGTTGACGTGTACGCCTTCGCGGAGGGCTCAGTCTTCCGAAGCGTAGACGCTAGGGGGGTAAGGGTGCCGCTGCTCTTCATGGAAGGCCCCTATAGCGAGTTCTCGATCTTCGAGACCCCTCTCCTAGGCCTGCTATGCCAAGCCTCGGGGATCGCCACAATGGCGGCGAGGGTACGTAAAGCCGTAGGCGACAGGCTTCTCGTAGGCTTCGGTATAAGGAGGATGCATCCGGCCCTCGCGCCTATGATAGATAGGGCTACCTTCATCGGGGGCTTCGACGGAGTCTCAAGCCTAGTAGGGGCGAGGACGATAGCGAGAGCAGCTATGGGCACGATGCCCCACGCCCTCGTAGTAGTGTTCGGAGACCAAGTTAAGGCTTGGAAGGCCTTCGACGAGACGATGCCCGGCGACGTTCCCAGGATAGCGTTGACCGACACGTTATACGATGAGAAGGCAGAGTCGCTCATGGCTGCTGAGGCGTTAGGCGAGAAGCTCTACGGTGTCCGCCTTGACACGCCGGGGTCTAGGAAGGGGAACTTCGCCTCGATCATCCGAGAAGTCCGTTGGGAACTCGACCTAAGAGGGTATAGGCATGTGAAGATCCTGGTCTCAGGCGGCTTAGACGACGAGAGCGTTAAGGAGCTGGCCGAAGCGGGAGCAGACGGCTTCGGCGTAGGCACCTCAGTCAGCAACGCGCCGACGATAGACATGGCGATGGACATAGTCGAGGTGGAAGGCAGGCCGACCGCGAAGAGAGGCAAACTTGCGGGGAAGAAACAGGTCTGGAGGTGCGCCCAATGCCTCACCGACCTGGTACAGCCCTTCGCCGAGCCTCAACCACGATGCCCTAGATGCGGCTCACAGACGGAGAAGATGCTGCAACCCCTGATCAAGGATGGGAAGATCGTGTCTCCTATACCGGAGGCGGAGAACGTAAGGGAACACGTTCTCAAGCAGCTTGCAAAGCTCGAGTAGCCCTCTCTAACCGGCTTACTGCTCCCCGGAGTGAATGAGGGGAGTCCCTGCGCTCATACCCGCGGGTTCATAGGACTCCGAGCCCCTCCATAGCCAGACATTCTCACGAGCGAGAAAACACTCCTGCGAGACACTACTCGTAGGGGGCTGCTAGGGAGAAGATGTCGCCCCGCCTCAGGACGGATATGGCAGCGTATCTTCCGAGAATATCGACCCTGAGTTCCTTGTCGTAGTTCTCTAGGTCCACCTTGCGGTCGATGAGCTCTGCGAGTTCCTTGACTATCTCGCTTCTATGGAGGAGGCTGTACCGCCTCTTCTCCACGGTCATCCTCCACGTTTCGCTCGCAGCGATCTCTTCACGGAGCTGATCGACGGCGGCCCTCATGGACTCTATATCTGAGAAAGTCCATCTCTCAACGGGTATCCACTTGAGGCAGAAGCCGAAGAGGTCAGGCTTCTCCCCGTAGAGCCTCCTAAGCCCGTGAACAACCTCGACGGGGTTGAGGGCTGTCTTGACCCCTATTAGTCCTCGAGCTAGGGTCCGCCTAACCCTTGGCTTGGGGTCGCCCAACTCCTTGAGGAGGGTTAAGGCCTCAGACCTCGCCCTCGCGTAGAGGCCTTCCCCGTAGGAGACGAGAAGGTTGTAATCGTACACGTCAGAACCCCCTCGGCTCGGGTCGACGGCTTGCTTAATAACATGTTTCCACCTCTCTCCTCCCGTAGCTTCACTCTGGCTCTTTTCGCGAAGCTCCCTGAGAGGACGCATTCCTACGAGGAGGTCGCGGCTTGAGGCAGGCAGTCGCGGTTTCAAAGGCTCTCCGGGCGTTTATAGACGTTTTCATGCCACCGACAGGGCGCGGCCGGGCCCCGGGTTCCTGTGAAACCCGGCAGAGCAGCCGTCTGAATAGGAGAGGCCCCGGCTCAGGGCTTTAATAGCCTGCCGACGGCTCTTGATAATCGCTGTCATGATGGAAGTCTCGAAGGCGATCGATGAATAGGTCCGGTTGGAAGAGGAGACTTAAACGAAGCTGGCGGAGACTGACATGATGGTATCCCTCGTCAAGGAGATGATGGAAAAACCTTAAGGTTACAGCAGGCATGCAGCCCGATGCTCTAAACTGGGTCCACAGCTGCTTCACCCTGGCTGCGCTGACGCCTTGCAGAAGAGCTATCTGCCCGCTCGTCAGGAGCCCCTTCTGCTTCTCAGCCACGATCCATCGGGCCTTCCTCTCCGTTAGCTTCCAGTTCCTCGGCCTCCTCCCCATGAAGCCTGCAAGGGAGGGGTATAGTGATTTCAGGACATTAGAACAGGCCTACGCTGTCCGTAAGGCTTATATTACTACCCGGCGTCTTGTAGCCCGCGAAGAGGCTTACGCATGGGTGAATCTGTTCTTTAAAACTAGGCCCTTCCCCGCTTCTCAGCCTCAACCCTTCCGAAAGCAGCTTCTGGAAAACCGCCTTGAGGAGAGTCGTTCTTGGAGAGCGGCCCCAAGATGAGAAGGATCTCCACAGATAGCTCGAAGGAGGCAACTGTGGTTGAAGATGCGACTAAGCCATGAGAGCAACGTGCTGAACATCTCGAAAGAGGGGCTAAGCCTCCCCGCGAGAGTGAGGGTCTACGACAGCACGTTGCGCGACGGGGAGCAAACGCCGGGCGTCGCCTTAACCATGAAGGAGAAGCTGAACATCGCGGCGCAGCTGAGCAAGCTAGGAGTAGACGTCATTGAGGCTGGCACCCCGGTGAACTCCGTAGACGAGATGGAGGCCGTCAGGGCCGTGGCGAAGGAAACCCAGGGACCGAAGGTCGCGGCGCTCGCAAGGGTCCTGAAGAAGGATATAGATGCCTGCATCCAGTGCGACGTGGACATGGTTCATACCTTCGTCTCGACCTCTGAGTTGCATTTGAAGTATCAGATGGAGAAGACGCCTGACGAGATCCTAAGGATGGCCGTCGACGCTGTGGAGTACGTGAAAGCCCACGGGTTCGAATGCCTCTTCTCCGCCATGGACGCGACGCGGACGGAGCCCAACTACCTCATCAAGGTCCTGAAGGCCGCCGAAGATGCGGGCGCCGACGTAATTAACGTCCCAGATACGGTCGGCGTTATGGTCCCCTCCTCGATGAGGAAGCTCATCCAACGAATCAGGCCGGAGATTCGCGTAGGGCTGGATGTGCACTGCCATAACGATTATGGCCTCGCGGTGGCGAATAGCCTTGCAGGCGTCGAGGCCGGCGCGGACGGCGTGCAAGTGACGGTGAACGGCATCGGCGAACGAGCTGGCAACGCTGCCCTAGAGCCTACCGTCTCAGCGCTACTGACGATCTATGGCGTTGACGTAGGTGTAGAGCCGCGTCTCATGACGGAGACCTCTCTCCTTGTCGAGCGTTACACCGGCGTCGCGCTCTCGCCCTGTACGCCTATCGTTGGGAAGCACGCCTTCGCCCATGAGAGCGGTATCCACGTCCACCCGGTTCTGAGGAACGCTTCCACCTTCGAGCCCTTAGTCCCGGAGGATGTGGGGCAGAAGAGGCGCCTCGTCATCGGCAAGAAGACTGGGAAACACTCCGTAAGGGCAGCCCTAGAGGGGCTCGGCATCAGGGACGTGACGGAGGAGGAGGTCCTCAAGATCACGGACCGCGTGAAGAGCCTCGCGGCGCGGAACAAGCTCGTGAGCGACGTGGACCTCATAGCGATCGCGGAGGACGTGATGGGCGCAAGGCTTTATGAGCCTCACGTCAAGCTTGAGGAACTCGTCGTGACTACAGGCGTAAATGTGACGCCGTCCGCCACGATCAAGCTGAGGATAAACGGCTCCGAACGGATAGGTCAGGGGATAGGCGTCGGCCCCGTAGATGCGGCGGCAAACGCGATCGAGGAGGTCGTCGGCCCAGTCGCGAACCTGAAGCTCAAGGAGTTCAACCTCCGAGCCCTCACAGGGGGCACAAACTCCCTCGCCAGCGTCACCATGACGGTAGAGGACGCCCAGAGGAACAGCTTCGAAGCCGGAGCCGTCCACGGAGACATCGTCATCGCCTCCGTGAACGCGTTCATCAATGCCCTGAACAAAGCCATGCATCAAAGAGAGGTCAACGCGAAGAAGACGCAGACCGGTTAGCCCGCGCCCCCCTGCCTTTGCGATTGTTTAACCGTAGAAGGTTTCAGGCTCCTTGAGGCCTACGAGTATCGCCGCTGCGAAGACGAAGACGGGGAGGGAGACGGCGAAGGGAGCTAGGGGGTCCACGTTCTCGTACAGGTAGCCACCTACTACCTGTGCCGGGACGGCGAGGACGAGGGGTAAGAAGCTGAAGAGCGCCATGAGGCGGCCTCGCGCCTCCTTAGGTGTCAGGTCCGCCTGTAACGCCGCGATGGACGGGCCTAGGAAGGCTGACCCAGCTGCGCCGACGACAGTCCAAGTGACGAGGTCGTTCATTCCCTTCGACCGGACGAATAGGAACTGGCTGACAGGGACGGAGAGGGAGGCGTAGATAGCCGTCCTTCGTAGCCCGGCTCGTTTGAAGACCGCCGTAGAGGCGAAAAGGAAGATGATGTTCATGACGCCCGCCACGTTCGCCAAGAGCCCATAGTAGTCCGCTTCAACGCGTAACGTCTCGATCACGTAGAGCGACACGTACGGGGCGGTCAGGCCTGAGCCTACACTCGCGACGAGCGAGTATGCGAGGAGCCTCCTGGCGCCTGAGGTCATCTGCTTGGCCGCTTCAACGTAGCTGCGGAGGGTATCCAGTATGACGATTCGCAGGCCTCCTCCGAGGGCCCCCTCGCCCGCGTAGGTCTCTTCCAGCCTTAGAGCCCTGTAAGCGATGCCGACGACGCCTAGGAGCCCGCTTAGGAAGTAGGCGATCCGTAAGCCCGGGAGCGCGCCGAAACGCGTCATGAGGAACCCGCCGAGGTACGGGCAGAAGACCGAGGGCAGGTACGTCACGAGCATAAAGGAGGCGACGCCTTTCGCTCTGAGCTCAGGCCTCATCGACTCCGAGAGAAGCGCGCTGAAGGCAGGTCCGTAAACGCCGGATATGGCCCCTAACATGACCGGAAGTATCAGCAACTGGTATCGGTCGATGAAGACGAAGAGCCACCCTGAGGCGGCGCTCAGGAAGCTGAAGGCGACGATCACTTTCTTCCGCCCCCACCTGTCCGCGACGTAGCCGCCGACGAGCTGGGCGGAGGCAGTCACGGCGGAGCTGGCCGCCATGAGGAGGCCGATGAAAACGGGCGTCGCGCCGACCTCGTAGAAAAAGTTCGCCTGGTACGGGCTTGCCATCGAGCTGCCAAGGCTCCAGACCAGAGCGCTCAAGGCGAGAACCCGAGCATTCCCTGGGAGATAGAGCCACCCGTCCTCGCGCCTCGCCTGGGTTTCCGAGCTCATCCTGCCTCAGCGCCGCTCGAGAGAGCGATGCGATGCAGGCTCTCACTTAGACGTTCCTTTCGCAGCGACCTCGACGCTCCGCAAGCCTCACGTCGTAAGCGCCGAGTGGACGCGTACGCGTCGAGACTATAGACCGGCTATGTCACGCCTGGCTTCTTGCTTGTTTCCGTCGGAGGGTGTCCTTCTGTGAGGAGGCCTTCCGGCAGCTGGTCGAGGTACGTGAGGACTCGGCTGTACCATTTCTCAAGCATCTCGCGGACGAGACCTTTCACCGTCTCAGGTGGGACTGCCTGGTACCGGTAGGTGTAGCCTCCACGCCCGATGAGGCTCTCCTGCCTCGTCGCCAAGCCCTTACTGACCAGGTCTTGGAGGAGCCTCTGAGCGGTCGGCCGGCTCCGCCCGATGAGGCCGCTCATCTCCTGCGTTGTGACGCTCTCATGCTTGGCGAGGACGAAGTAGGCTTCCAGCTCAGCGGTTCGAAGCCCCAAGGTACACCTCATCACGTCTGCTGGCGTAAGTTCCACCGCGGCGAGAAGGGAGGGCACCTCCTTAAGGGACAAGGCTCCTCACGCGGGCAAGACCCGCCTGTTCAAAGTTGTTGAACAACTATAAAAGACTTTTTAACTCTCATCCCTACGCGGAATCCCCGTAATATACATGATAAGGAAGGTGAAAGATGGATGGTTGATGCGACCTTAACGGTTACAGACGTGTCCTTCGATAAGGTAGTTCAAGGCGCCGAGGCGGTCGTAGTCGACTGCTGGGCGCCATGGTGCGCCCCCTGCCGAATGCTTGCGCCGGTCTTGGAGGAGCTGGCCCAGGCCTACGCGGGAAAGGTTACCTTCGCCAAGCTCAACACGGATGAGAACCCGCTGACCGCGGAGCGGTTCGGCATCATGAGTATCCCCACGCTGCTCTTCTTCAAAGGGGGGAAACTCGTTGACACCGTGGTCGGAGTCGTCCCTAGAGCCTACCTAGAGGCGAAGGTCAAGAAACTCTTATAGAGCATGGGCAGAGCAAGCCTTTGAGGAGGAGAAGAAGGACCGAGGAGAAGGGTTCTCCTAACAGGTGGGAGCCCTTTCACCGCATAGCTCTGGCTTAGACACTACTACAACACCATCTTTTATATGCTTACAGAGCGGTTACACAGCTGAGGTTTGAGGTCTGACATCAGATGTCGCTAAGCCCTACAGGAGGGCTGTGAGAGCCCTACGCCTCACGATCCTAGGCTTGGAACTCGCCCTCGTCATCCTCGCAGTCCTCAGCGCATACACGTTGGTGATGGCGCTCACCGCTACCGTCTCGGAGGAAGAAAACACCTTCAGCATGGACCGGGTCATAGACCCCGAGACCGGCGATTGGAGGTTCATCCTCAAGGGCCGACCGAGGAACGAGGGCTTCCTCGACGTCACCTTCGGCGTGAAGGCGAGGCTCCTCACCTTGACGAATAAAACCCTAGCCGAAGACGAGAACTCGACCCGCGTAGCGCCTGGCGGAGTCGGGGAGTTCACCGTCTCGCTTCTGCTTACGAAGGAGATGATAGACCGCTACGGCGTCGAGCAGAACCAGGGCGCTATGGAGCTTGAGATACGTATCAGAACCCTGATGGACCTGACCGGGTACGTGGTCAAGATGCGGATCCGAGGGGAGGGCTAGGAGCCGTGCATAGGAGAACGAAGGGTATCCTCGCCGCTGCGTTCTTCATCATTCTCTTCGTCGTACTGCCGAGGTACGCTCTCACGCTGCTATCCGGTGAACTCTACGCGATGCTCAGAACGATGGGCTTTGACCTTGAGGACATCATCCTAAGCTTAACGGCGCCAGGCATTGCGCTCACCATCCTAGCCCTGCTAGGCGGCTTCGCCCAGCCCACATCAGTGATAGCGCTCATCACGGACCTGTTATCGCCATTGGTATGGTTCTACCTGTTCCTCTTCGTGATAACCCTGGGGCAGCCTTGGACCTTCGGCGAGACCCGTGTAACCGGCGGCGGGGGATCCGCCGAGCTAACGTTCCTCCTCGACATCCGTCTCTTCGTAGCGTTAGCAGCGGTGATTCTCAGCCTTAAACTCGCGAAGACGAGCCTACAGTTCGCCTCCTTAAGACGGCTGCCACCGCCCGAAGAGAAACGGAAGGCGGCGGAGACCCTAAGCCTTCAAACGGACCGAGAGACGGCTTAGCTCCTGAGACTCGGCGCGTATCTCTTCAGAGCCTCTTCATCTAGGTCGACCCCTAACCCCGGCCTGTCAGGTAGCTTCACGTAGCCGTCCTCGACGTTGAAGAGGGGGCCTCCCTTCAGCAGGGGGGTGAGGGGCTCCCATTGCTCCCAGGGTAGGAAGGGCGGCGAGACGATCGCGACCTCCAGCCATGGACAGTTCGGCAGGGCGCCTATCGCTTGAAGCGGCGCTGCCAGGCCGAAGCCGTTCGACCCATGCAGAATGCAGGGTTTCCCGAAGGCCTCCGCTATCGACGCGATCTTCTTGACCGTCAGGATTCCGCCGGACGTGTAAGCGTCGGGCTGAACGATGTCGAGGCTCCGCTTCTCAAGAATCTCCTTGAACCTGTAGATTCCATGCTCCGCCTCTCCGCCAGTTATCGGGATGTCCACGGCGCGGGAGAGTTCCGCTAGGCCGTCAAGGTCGTTCCTGTCGAGGGGCTCCTCCAACCATGCAACGTCGTACTTCTCGTAGCCCCGCGCCATCTTCAAAGCCGTATGGTGGTCCCAGACCCAGCCCGGGTGATGCGCAGTCCGGTCGACCATAATGGACATCTCGTCCCCTACGGCGTCGCGGACGGCCTTCGCCGCGTCTAGGTCCTGCTCCGGTTTAGGTCGCCAAGACCGGATCTTGATGCCCTTAAACCCGTTCTCAAGGTAGTGAACTGCATCCTTCGCCTGCTGCTCAGGGGTTACGCTCGTCTGGTCCGGCTTCCCTGCCCAGACACAGGTCACGTACGCCCTCACCTTATCCTTGTGGCCGCCCAGAAGTTTATAGACCGGCTGACGCGCCGCTTTGCCGGCGATGTCCCAGAGGGCATGCTCCGCCACCGCCGGGAGAACACGTTCCTCCAGGAGCTGTTCTATGGAGAGTGGGTCTCGGCCTAGAAGCGCCGGCTTCAGGGACCTCTCCACGTAGCCTGGGTCGAGCCAGCTGAAACCGTAGCCTGTGATGCCCTCATCCGTTGAGACTCGGAGAAGCCCCGCGTCGAAGAACTTCGGCACGTACTGGTACTTCTCTCTCAGAGCCTCATCGGCCTCGGTGCGAGGCATCCTCACGCTGACGGACTCCACGTTTGTGATCCTCACGGCTACTCTCCTACGCTAGTAGAGACTCGTTGAACGCCTTTTACCCGTTTCGGCCAACAACTTCCCGTGTAGTATCCTGGAATCATTTCGCCCGTTCTTCTGCCTCTCCTTGATAGGTTCTCACCTTTTGGGAAGCTTTCTGGCGTGGGCTTCGATG
>JAWCPE010000038.1:0-13579 GCA_038870415.1 Bathyarchaeia archaeon | reverse complement strand
TAACACCGCTCCGCGGGATGAGCTAGGCTCTAACCTCGACGATTTCTTATAAGCCTTCACCGGGTCGGACGCCGACCAATAGTTCACCTGGAAGCCGTCAAGATAAGTGGGCGACATCCTAGGCTTTCTTCAGAGACAGATGCAGAGTCAGTCTGCCTCTAGGGAACAGATCGACAACTATTTACCCGTCGGAGTTGTTAAGCCCTCGATGGAAGGCCGCGAGGCAGGGCCCGTGCAGTCGTTCGCTTTAGAAGTTGAGGGCGTCTCAAAGAGCTTCGGCGCCATAAGAGCCCTGAACAACGTTACTCTCCGTGTTCAGCCGGGGCAGGTCTATGGGCTCCTCGGCCCGAACGGTTCAGGGAAGTCCACCCTGATGAAGACGGTGCTCGGCCTTGTCAGGCCCGACGGTGGAAAAATCATAGTCTACGGCCTGAGGGTGGACCGAGACCCCATCGCGGTCAAGCGGATCGTGGGCTACGTGCCTGAGGCGCCTAGGCTTTACGATTTCCTCACAGGCGTCGAGTACCTAGACTTCGTCGCGGACATCTACGGGCTTAGCGCCGCGGAGAAGAGGGAGCGGATAACGGAGTTCCTCTCAGCCCTAGAGCTGGAGGGCCGCGAGAACGATATGATCAACGGCTACTCCCAGGGGATGAGGCAGAAGCTCGCGATCACCGCGGCGCTCCTTCATAGGCCGAGGCTCCTAGTCCTCGACGAGCCTTTGAACGGGCTCGACCCGAAATCCGCGAGGATCGTGAAGGAGCTGCTGCATAAGCTCTCGCAGGAGGGCGTCACAACGATCTTCAGCACGCATATTCTGGAGATCGCGGAGGCCATCTGCGACCGCATGTCGATCATGTACGAGGGCCAGGTCATAGCCGAAGGTACAGTGGCCGACCTTCGCGATAAGGCTGATCTGCCAGGCTCTACCCTGGAGGAGGTCTTCCTGAAGCTCACGGGGACGATGGACCTCCGCGAGGTCGTAGAGGCACTCGCGAGATGAGAGCCGCGAACGTGCTGAGGCTCGCCCATGTGCTTGTCGCCTCGCAGCTGAGAGGCAGCGGCAGAGACCGGCCTGCCACATCTCTCCTAGGGAAGCCACGGGTGCTGCTCTACGTAGACCTTGCCGGGTTTATCGCTCCCCTCGTTCTCCTGCTTACCGTGCTGAAACGTCTGCCCTTCCAGCTGGGTCTTCTCCTATGGGACCTGACGGCTCAGGCCCTCGTGGGGTTACCGGTCTTCGTGACCTCTACGCTTCTGCTCATCGGCGTCCTATGGGAGATCGCCGCCCCGTACAGGTTCACGTCCAGCGACACCGTGAATTGGCTGCCGCTCCGGCCTTCTGAGTACGTCCTAGCCTCGACCTTGTCGTCTGTGTACACGTACTCCATCCTCCTAGCTGTAGGCTGGGGAGCCACACTGGGCCTCGCCCTGACGTTCCGCATGGAGCTGCTGTGGGTCGTCTCCGCGCTCGTCAGCCTAGTCGCCGCGTTGATCGGGGGCTTCGCCGTAGAGATGCTGAGGTCTCTCACGAACAGGGTCTCCTCCTCGTTCTACAGGAGAGGGGGGCGAGGTGTGATCGCGGTCAGGCTAGTACTGACCGTGCTGGCTCTCGTGCTCTTCCAGGTCATCTTCAACGCGAACCTGATGCTGCCGCTCGTCCAGGCTCTGGTCGGCGCTGTGAACGCCTTCTGGTTCATCCCCGTCCTCTGGCCTGCCCTCCTCGTCCAGAGACTCTACGAGTCAGACCTCTTAGGCGCGGCGGCGCTAGCCGGGGCGATACCGGTCTTCACCGCGGCGCTCTTCTTCGCAGCTGTAGCTCTTCGGACGCGGTACTGGGCGCCGCTCCCGGTCTCCATCAGGGTGACGAACACGGTCTACGCTCCTAGAGCCGGGCTTCTCGGCAGGCTCGGGCTCAGTCCGGTCGAGGCTGCCATCGTGCGGAAAGACCTGAGGTCGCTCACGAGGCGTCGAGAGATGGCTCGTTTCCTAGCGTTGCCTATCGCTCTGTTCATCCCGTTTACGCTCACGTTCTCAAACCTGAGCGCGGAGCCTGTTGACCGTGTGGCCTTCGGCCTCCCGTTGATCGTGCCGCTTCTCGCCCTCTTCTCGCTCATCCTGGCGATGGCCTCGATAGGCCAGGAGGGACAGGCGGTCCTCAACCTTTACGCGTCGCCCATCTCGCCCCGTCAACTTCTCGGAGGGAAGCTCCTCTCCTCACTGCTCGTCTCTACGCCCTTCAACGTGGCGTTCGCGGCCCTCATGCTGTGGGCCGGAGGGGTTCAACCAGACCTGTTCGGGGGCTTCATCGCCGTCACCGTCGCGTTGACGGTGGAGTCTGCCTTCCTAGGCTTAGCTGTAGGCTGCTGGGGGCCTGACTTCTCGGAGGGGCCGCGGACGCGTTTCGTCGCGATGAAAGGCTGGGTCGTCGGTCAACTCGCCTTCTGGGGGGCAGCCGCCGTCTCGGAAGCCCCCGTCGCGCTCTATGTGTACTCTCCCAGCCTCGCGGCAAGGATAGGCGTACAGTTGCCCACCGCGGTCGCGGTCGCCGTCACCGTGACAGCCCTCATCTCAAGCGTCGCCTACAAGTACGCATCCCGCGCCGCAACGCGACTGCTGCAAGAGTCCCGCGTTTAGTACGCGAACGGGCCTGTGGAGCTTTAGGACCGTAGGAGGTGTTGGCTCGTCCATCGGAGGCTTGAAGACTGGAGGGCCGTCACGCTCTGCGACCACGCTGGGTCTGCAGGAGCCGCCTTCCACCCTACGAGTGGCTGATGTGGTTTCAAGAGTATGTGTTGGAACGGGTTAGGGTCTAGGAGGTGCCGCCCGCCTCATAGAACTGTTCAGGAGGTTGTGAAACGCGTCCTTGAGCTCCGTAAGCGGTACCGTTGAAGCCTATACGAGATGGGGGGATAGTTGAAGCGTAGAGGCGTCAGGCTGGTACATAATCGCCGCCCACAGGAATACTTTGCCTAGCTGGACTGAAGAAGACCCTCTCCAAGCCGAGGAGGACCTAGGGCGCCCGCAGGTTTGAGAGGCCTCTCCGGACGGCCTACGCCAAGCAGCCCTCAGACTGGCGGAGGACGGCTGTTGGATACTGAGCATCCTAGGCGAGCATAGCAGGTTTATCCTAGGCGTCTGGAAGGGTTGGAAGCCCACCGTAGAGGCCGCTGTAAGGCTGCTCCGGGACTGCTTCAACCGTTACGGCAAGCCCAGACAGGTATTGACGGATAGAGGCGCGCAGCTCAGTTCTACCAGTCGAGGGGAGGCCTTACTCGCGTTCACCGAGTACTGCCGCGTGAAACGGGGTCGAACGTATCTTAGCCAGCCCCAGGAGGCTTGTCGTAAAGCGGCCGGGTACGAGGCGCCCACGCTGGAAGGCTTCGCCCACTACTGGAGCCGCGAGAGGCCCCATCAAGGCGTAGACTGCCCACTTAACCCCAGCAGAAGCCTACCGGAAGAATGCCGGCAGCGTCATGGGATAGGCCAGATCAACGGTGGGTACTGACCCGCCGGGATGGCTGTCCACGGCTTGGCTTAGCCTCGTGAACTCTGGTAGACCCTTCACTGGCCGTCAGCCGGGATATTTCTCCCAGTGATCTGCTGGTACAGTTCCGCAACCTCGTTTTCATCTGCGGCACCTTCGACGAGCATGATCCCTGAGCTTAGAAGGCTGGCGTTGCAGCCCTGCTTATAGACGAATCTCAGGCCTGTGGGCGACTCAATCTTGACCTGAAGCCCACGGTCTCTGATCCTGCGGCAGATGCTGGCGAGGTCTAGGCGGAGGTCTACGTCAACGTTAACGATGTAGCTCCTCTTTCCTGCCCTGCTGCAGAGTTCCTCGATGGGCTTCCATCTCGGCTGGGGCGCAACTTCCTCGACGGGTCGTCCGCAGACGGCGCAGTTCTCGACGCGTGAGACGGGTATCATGTCGAAGGAGAGGCTTCGTAGGTCGCAGTAGAGCAGTCTGCCTGCAAGCTGCGGGTTCTCCCCTAGGAGCACTCTGACGGCCTCGGCTGTCTCTATGCTTGCCACTATGCCGATGATCGAGGGGTGGACACCTGCCACCGCGCACGTAGGCAGCAGGTCGTCGTTCAACCCCGGGAGGAAGCATTCAAGGCAGGCAGTACTCCCTGGGAGGATCGTGGACACGTTCCCGAACATCTCTATTGCAGCTCCGAAAACGTAGGGGACTTGAGCCTTGACCGCTGCCCTGTTCAAGGCGTACCGTGGCGCCATCCGGTCTAGGCCGTCGACCACCACATCGGCGCCTTTGACGATTAGTTCCGCGTTGCTCGATCTAACAGACAGGGGGAGGAGTTCAAGGTCTACGTTGGGGTTCAGCCTCTTCAGCCGTTCGGCAGCCGCTTCAACCTTCGGGTATCCGATCGAGTCAACACTGTAGAGGTGCTGCCTCTGAAGGTTGGAACGCTCTACTACGTCTCTGTCTACGAGGCGTAGGTGGCCGACACCCATCGCGGTCAGCTGCGTCGCTATCGGCGAGCCGAGACCGCCCAGACCCACGAGAGAAACTGTGCCCTCTTTAAGCTTCAGCTGTCCCGCATAGCCTATATCGCGTAGCACGATCTGCCTTGAGTACGCTTCTAACTCTTCATCGCTCAGCAGACCCGGCATGGTGTTGACCCCCTGTACTGATCTATCTATCTGGCTCTTTGCAGGGTATCCGTTACGAGCCGCAGGATAACGGCGTTATTCGCGTATAAAGATTCCTCCTAGACGACTGTTCGTAGCGAGGTGCCCGCCTCCCTCGGCGTTACTCCGCTCTTGTACTTCCTCTACCGTCCCTCGGCCCATCAAAGACATACCAATCTGGGGAAAGGACGCCGGGTCGCCAACTGCACTACAAGAGGCGTGTTTATCATCTCGAGACCTACGAGCTGCCCCCGGGGCTGGGGTGATCAGGTAAGGGGAATTATCAATCAGAGGGGCCCCGCGCTGCCTCCCAGCTGTATCGAGGCCTTCCGTGCGCTCTTCTGACGGCATGAAACCGCCGCAAAACACGGGGGGAAGGGTGTCGCGAAACCGCCGTTCTAGGGCCTGCAGCGGTAGAAGTGGTGGAGCATACCCTCTGCTTTGGTCCTGCGAGGACGTGCTTTTTCTAGAGCTCTACGCGTTCTGTGGGATGGACTACGATGCCGTTATCGCCTATCTCCATATGGTGCAGTTGCTCGCTGTGCTTCATTCCTCGCATCTTAAGCACCTGGATGGCTCTGACCATCCCCTCCCCTTTCCTCGCGTAGTGGAGCAGGATGACCCCTGGGACGAGCACGATCTCAAGGTTGACCCTAGGTCTCTCCATGAAACCCTCCGAGACAATGAGGGCCGTGCAGCCAGTTCTAGTAAGGGCTTGAACCAATCCGAGGATGCCCTGTCTTACGTAGAACCTATCCTTGTACTGCATCGTCAACACAGTCACGGAGTCGACTACGATCCGTTGAGCTTTAACCTGCGCGATCTTCTCGTTCACCAGCCTTGTGATATGGCTGAAAGGGATGACTTCCTCCCTGAAGAGCTCCTCAGTCGGCGCTATGAAGCCCTCCTCCGTGAGTGTTACAGGCCTGGCATCGACCATAGCGAGTTTCCCCTCCTTCTCGAGCTTCTCCAGGTTCCAGCCGAAGGCGTTCATGTTCGCCCTGATCTCCGCCGGGTTCTCGGAGAGGCTAACGAAGACACCGTTCTCGTCGTAATCGACAGCGCCTTTGTAGAGGAACTGGATCGAGAGTATCGTCTTCCCGCTTCCGGGGCCTCCGTGAAGGGTTATACATCTTCCCCTAGGCAGGCCTCCACCAGCAACTTCATCCAACCCGGGAACGCCCGACTTCGCCAATTGGAGCGAGCCCATCAACTTCGCACACCTTGCGTTCTCAAAAGCCGCTTGGCTGTGGTCATCGCGATGCCGGAATCGTCAACCATTAGGCATTTAAGCCTTTGCGCAAGGTCGGCTGCGCTGATCTCACCTGGCCGCGACTGAGGGAAAGAGTAAAGTCCCAGTTTGCAGGTTTTATTCATAGCAAGGTAGCTTGAGTTGCAGTCTAGAGGGTTTGAATGCCTCTCCTGGATACGTGAGGCAGAGGAGGCCCTACGGAGGGCCGATTACGAGACGGCGGCCGCCCATCTCAGGCGGGTCGTAGTCTATCTCAGAGCCGCACAGGAACTAGACTTATACCCACGGTACGTGAGGAAACTATGCGACTCCTACCTGGCAGCTGCAGATGCCCGGAGGACCAAGGGCGACGTTGTTCAAGCAGCCTTCTACTACCGAGCAGCAGCCTCCTGCCTCTGGGATTTAGGCGACGAACCTGGAGCTGCTAAGTGCAAGCAACTTGTGACCGAGTATTACGACAGCCTACTTCGCTCAGGCTTCGCCGGAGTTAAGGCAACGCCGAAGGACTTGAAGGGCATAGGCGACTACCTCAAGGCCTCAGCGAGAATGCTGGACGGGGCTGAATGTTATCTGAGGGCGGCGAGGGCCGCCTCAGAAGATGGGAAGACACTGCTAGCGGCTGGGCTGTTCCGCGACGCGGCTGACGCCCATAGGGAGGCTGGGGAAACGCGCTTAGCCGTCCGAGACTACGAGAGGGCAGCGGAGCACTACGCCCGCGCTGGCCTAGACTTCGAGGCGGCGTGGCACCTCATCATCGCCTCCTTCCTACAGACATCTCTAGGCGAGAAGCCGAAGGCTGAGGCGCTCGCTCAACGCGCGCTTCAGGTCTCTGTTCGATCACGCATCCCTGTCCTGATTAATGAACTCGCGTATACAGCCATCTTTCTCGCCCAGGGGAATGTCGTTGAGGCCCGCGAACAGTGGGGCTATGTGAGGAGAAAGCTGACGCCCAGTTACGTTTCGGTCGTGGAGAAAAGCTTCAACGAAGCCGCTCGAACCATGTCCAACTCATGAAGCTAAACCGAAAACCTTGACGAGGGCCCAAAGAGTTATCCCCTCGCGCAAGCGGGTAGAGATACGCGTCTCGTCGGAGGCAGATCTGCGGATGCCTGCGACCGCCCTGAAAGCCTCAGGCGGCAAGGAGAAGCTCTCTCTCCTGGACAGTTCAAGCTTGGGCTTCGACCCAGCCTCGCTGCTCGACCTCTCTCTTCTCCCTTCAACTATATCGGCGGACTGGGAATCCCTACGGTTGCGGGTGCCCCAGAACGGCCTCTGCGTCCTCTGTAAAGGGTCTAGGATGCTCTGCCGTAAGGCTCAATGCCCGATCATCGCGAGGCTCTCCTCGCACTTTGCCGTCGCGCCTAAGATTCGGTCGCTGCGCCTAGAAGGCTCCTCGCCTCCAGGCGTCTTCGTAGGCCGGATCGGTTATCCCCATGTCTCGGTCGGGCCGCTCGCCCCGCCTTTCCAAGGGGATACCAGCCTACTCGACCTCCCGGAGCTCTGGTTCGGGAGGAGCATCCAAGAGATCGCTGCCTTCAGGTCTAGCCTCGTCAGGGGGAAGACCATAGCCCACGTGCAAGACGCCGAGGCCGGCGGGAGGCTGCTGGAGATGACGCGTGAGTTAGCCCTAGCGGCAGACCCCATCGAGGTGGAGCTCCGGTTCGAGAAGGAGCCGAGGGGCTACCTGCTCCTGAGCGACGACGTGCAGCCCTTCGGCCCCTCTGCTAGGATAAGCGACATGCGGACGGGTGGAGGACGCTGGGACGCGCGGGTTGAGAAGGCTTACGAGGATACAGACCTTAAGGCGGCTGAGGCTGTGCTCAACCTCTTCCACGATGGGGTGCTCGTCTCAAGGATACAGAGAGCCCTCAGCATAGGGGCCTTAGGCCTAAAGGGCCAGCGAAGACTCGTCCCGACCCGGTGGAGCATAACCGCCGTCGACGACACCATCTCGAGGGCCCTAGCGGAACGAGTAAAGGAGTACCCAATCATCGACGAGTATAGGGTCTACGAGTCTGAGTATCTCGACAACCGGTTTGAGGTGCTAATGATGCCGCAGGCTTGGAGCTACGAGGCGATAGAGGCCTGGTACCCGAACACGCTCTGGAACCCCTCCTCTCCAAGTGTTGTCTTCTACGGCGACCACGAGGGCTTCAACGGGCGGGCCACCTACGCCAGCATGGGGGGCTGCTACTACGCCTCTCGGCTCGCCGTAACGGAGTACCTCGTCAAGGAGAGGAGGCAGGCCTCCGTGCTCGTGCTTCGCGAGGCCCATCCGGGTTACATAATGCCCGTCGGCGTCTGGCAGGTCAGGGAGAACACTCGGAACGCGCTGAGGAACCGTCCTCTCAGGTTCAACACGTTACGCGAAGCCCTAGCGAGGATAGCGGCGAGGCTTGAGATTCCTCTCGAAACGTGGATAAGGGGCAGCCGGCTCCTGAGAGACGCGCTCCATCAGAGAACGATCGCGGACTTCCTATCTCAACCCTCGCCGAAGGGGTGATCTCCGCTACGCAGCAGATCAGTCCTTGAGCTCTATCTGGAAGAGTCTCACAGCGTTCTCAGTCGTCCTCTCGGCGACGACCTGCTCTCTAAGGGCTTTCAGCTCCGCCAGCGCTTTCAGGCTCTTCAGGAGGTCGGCAGGCTCGGACGGAGCCCCTCCATACTTGACCGGGCAGTCAGTCTCGATCACGATGTTCTCCAAGGGAGCAAGCCTGACCGCTTCACGATGCGCCCTGTTGTAGGCTAAGGCCGGCGTGGCGCTGATCAAGAAGCCCCGGTCTACGACCTTTCTGAGGACGTCAGCGGGGCCGCTGAACCAGTGGAAGATCGCCTTCTTCACGCCGCTTGCTTCAACCGCTTCGAGCGCCTCAGCCCACGCACCTCGGGAATGGATGAGCACGGGCTTGCCCGCAGCGTAGGCCAGTGAGAGGACCTCTTCGAAGGTCGTCCTCTGCAGCTTCCTATCAGCCTTAATCCAGTGGTCGAGCCCTACCTCGCCTAGGGCGATGCATTCGTCCACGCGTGCCTTCAGGAAGCTCAAGCCTCCCTGTGCGCAGTCGGGTAAGTCCCATGGGTGCAGACCGAAGGCGGGGAGAAGATAGCCGGCATAGTGCCTTGAGAGACCCAGCACCTTAAGGTTAGACTCCGGGTTAGACCCTACAGCTACGATAGCTTCGACCCCTGCAGACTTAGCCCTTGCGACGGCATCCTCGACGTCCGGCAAGATCTCCATATGAGCATGGGTGTCTACGAGCGGCGGCATCACGGTCCCTGATTTCATACATGTGAGCCCAGCGGCCCCTTAGTCATCAGCCTTTCCAGAATAAGCCTTGCGCAAGACGAGTTGGGACCTCTAAAGTCTAAAAGGCGCTGACGCCAACCACTGGGCGCGAGTGACTCTTTGGAAGACGGCCTAGGTGTGGTAGGGATGAGAGTGGACCTGAACGGTAAGGCGGCTCTCGTCACGGGTGCCGCGCGCGGAATCGGCCGCGCAATAGCGCTTCGATTCGCTGAGAATGGGGCAGAGGTGGCGATCAATGATATCGACCGCTCCTCAGGCCCCTTAGTCGCTGAGGAGGTGCAGAAGCTGAGACGGAGGTCACTCTTCGTCGACGCGGATGTAGGCGATCGTCAGGCGGTAGACGCCATGGTCGCGCGGGTGGTCGAGGCCTTCGGCAGACTGGACATCCTCGTGAACAACGCGGGCATCAACCTGGCAGCGGAGGAGCGTGCGCCGGTGCAGGAGTTCTCCGATGAGAAGTGGCGTCGCATCTTGAGGACGGACCTCGACGGCGTCTTCTACTGCAGCAGAAGTGCGGCTCAACAGATGATCAGGCAGGGCGGAGGCGTCATCATTAACATAGCCTCCGTGGCTGGACTCGTCCCGTTGAGGCTTCAGACCTCCTTCGTAGCCGCGAAGGCGGCCGTCGTGAACCTGACGCGCTCCATGGCCTTGGAGCTCGCCCCTCACGGGGTCAGGGTGAACGCGATAGCCCCCGGCTCGATCCTCACCGAGGGAACGAAGGCGCTCTTCTACTCAGACCCAGAGAGAACCAAACGGATCCTCGCAAGCATACCGTTAAAGAGGCCCGGAGACCCGGATGACGTGGCTTACGCCGCGCTCTACCTTGCCTCGCCTGAGGCGGGCTACGTGACGGGAAGCACCCTAGTCGTGGACGGAGGATGGACCGCCGGCTACATCCGCGACTGGTAGACTTACTTACTAACGCCGGTCTCAAGCAAGATGCATGCTGACTGACCGGCTCTCAAGGTACGCAGGCGCCTCATCCTGACTCATGCCCTGCTAGGGCCGCCAACTCAGCCTTACACGGCAGACTCGCAAACCTGAATACCTGCAGCGCTTCAGCGGAGGAGCAGGCGTACGTCCTGCTTCAGGTTCGATAAAGGCTTAAAGGGCTCATAGACCGGTACCTAGAGCCTGAAGCCTCCTCATAGGGGAAGCGAGACAGCAGATGGGCCCGTGGCGCAGAAGGACAGCGCGGCAGACCATCCAGATGTGGGCTGAGCCTCCTAGGCTTACACGAAGAAAGCTGTAGGTCGTGGGTTCAATTCCCACCGGGCCCGCCTTTTCACGGGTTCGTCAGCTTTAAATACAGGAAAGTGGTCCTTATCTTCCGGTCTCAGAGTTGCCGTACAAGGGGTGGGAGAGCCTACCGGTGGAGGAGGACTGCATCCGGAGGTGGGCTTCAGACCTCAAGCCTTCCATGGCGAGGAACTACGTATACTACCTCCTCCGTTACCTGAAGTGGGCTAAGGAGAAGGGATACTGGGCCTCAGCTCAGGCGATGATTGGGGAGTATGAAGCGTTCGGCCCCAAGGAGCAGTTCAGGCATGTAGAGGCCCTGAAGGAGTACATCAAGCAGCTTAAGACCGGGATGCGCGATAGGCGTTACGTCTGGTTCGTCGTCAGGAACTTCTACGACTACCACCGCCTTAAGCTCCCTGAGCTTTCCCGGAGCGAGGCGTCGAGGCTCTTCGCGCCCTCAGAGAAGGATAAGAGGCGTTCGGTCGAGCTTTCACCCCTGAGGCTTGAGGATGTGAGGCAGCTCGTCCTGAACGCGGCGCAGCCGTACAAGGCCGCTTTCATGGTGCTCTTCCAGAGCGCGATGGGCCTCGCCGAGTTTGAGGAGTTCAACAGGCTCGCATGGAGGAAGGTCGTCGAGGATCTGGGGAGCCCTGGCCCTTTGAGGATCGACCTGTGGCGGGAGAAGACGAGCCGTGGGCAGGTGAAGCGGTACTACACCTTCATCGGCGAAGATGCGAAGCGGCTCATAGGTGACTGGCTGTCTATCAGGCCGAAGGTCGACCTCGACGCGCTCTTCGTTACGTTCAACAAGAACGATGCGCGGTGGGTGCCTGTCACCGGGCGGCTTATCGCCGATATGATAACCAAGGTCGCGAAGAGGGCTGGGTTGATAAGGCCGAGCAGCCTCGGCCGCTACCGCATCCATGCACATGAGTTCCGCGACCTCTTCAAGAGCCTCTGCACGCTCAGGGGCGTCAGCCCAGTCGCGAGCGAGTACTTCCTCGGGCATTCCATCGACAGGTTGGGCTACGATAAGAGCCCGGAGTACGATGAGGAATGGTTCAGACACGAGTACTTGAAGGTGGAGCCCCAGCTGAACCTCATCTCGAACCCGCCGGGAAGGGGGGAGGACCAGGAGCTGACGACGCTCAGGGTCCTTGTGGAGAGCCGCCAGCTAGACCTTTCCAAGCCCAGCATAAGGCAGTACCTGGCTCAGAAGCTGGGCATGGAGGATATGGCTGCTAGGGTTGCGAGGATGAAGGAGAGAGGTCTCAGCGAGGAGGAGGCTGAGGTGAACGCGATATGCGGGGGACTGGGCCTAGAGCCCATGAAGCTTGAAGCCTTCAAGGCGAAGGAGGCCAACAGCGACCCCAAGAAGGTTATCTGCGAGCATGAGCTTGAACGCTACCTGGCTGATGGATGGGATGTGCAGACCGTGCTTCCGAGCGGGAAGATACTGGTCAGGAAGTGAAGCGGACAATTTATCGTAGCTTCGACAGCCTCTCCACCAGCACCTCCTTCCTCCTGTAGATCAACGCCTCTATCGTGCGCTTCTGCATGTTCACGTATTCGACGAGGGGCTCCACGATCTCCTTGCTGATGTGGTAGTCGATGAACTCATGCTTCACGGTCGCGAGAGCCCTCTCCTCGTCCATGTCGTAGACGTAGATCACGTCGCCCTTGACCTCACCATGGCGATCGGAGTCTGCGTCCGGACACCACTTCACCAAGAGACCCTGCCCCAGGCCAGTCTCCCGCTTCAGCCTCTCAAGCTCCCGTGCGAGTCTATCGTCTGCCCCGCTTCCGCCAGCGGGCCTTCGATTCTTCAGCGGGGCTTGAGAGGCCAACCTTCCCATCATCCCCGAGTTAGAAGACACCGCCTATGGCATGGTCTCCCATCATCGGTGAAAGTCGCCGGGTTCTCAGCCGTCGGACGGACGGGCTTACGAGAGAAGGCGCAGAGGCCTAGGGATGGAGCCTCTTCAGGCCGAGCGCGCGGACTTCGTCCCCCCATCAGGGTCCTCCCAGTCTCCTTCTCAGGCTCGCCCAGACAGTTTCGCGGACTACCCTCTTCGCCTCCGCCTCCTCCGTCCTTACCCTCGCGTAGACGGCCTGGTCAAAGTGCTCGTTGACGCTCTCCTCTACTAGACGACGGAACTCATCGGGCTGGAGGGCGAGGAGAGCGTCCAGCTCGACGCGGTACAACCCGTAGGGCCAGGTCCTGAACCTGGGGTCGCGCTGGAGCTTCGCAGCCTCAGCCGCATCTTCCGGGGCGTACGGAAGCCGGTAGGCCTCGACCTGCTCCTTCGTAACCGCGACCCGGCGAACCTCAGCCTCAACGTTAAACCCTTCCAGGGCTTCCTTCAGGAACCGTTGAATATCCGCGCCTGAGGGGTCGAAGTCCCCGAAGTAGAGGATGACTGTGGGCTTAGCCGTCTCCCTCAATCTTAGAGCCGCCTCCCAGATGAGGGTCCAGGAGGCGTAGCCCCTGCTTGGCACGAGGGCCACGTTCAGGCACTCGAGCCAGTTGCGGAAGGTATCGGCCAAGGCGAACTTCTCCAGCCACACCTCAACCCGCCCGGGTTGATCCTTCCACCTTGGAAGCGCATACTTCCTGTCAGCGTTGAGTACGTAGTCGACCCACCACTTCCCATACGCTACGGGATCGTAGTAGCCGTTATCGCCTCCCTCAGCCCTCCGCGTCTCATCAGAGATGCCATCCCATGTCGCTCTCCCCTCCTTCCGAGCCGTGACGAAGTGCCTGCAGAGGCTCTGGTAGGCGCTTCTCGTGAGCGGTATATGGCCAGTTGAAGCTAGGCTATAGAAGACCGTCCTCACCGTAGGCCGGACGCCGCGCCCGCGCAGGTCAGCCACAACCTCCACGGCTCTATCCATCACGGCCTGCCACCTCACAGGCATCTTCCCTGCTACCTCTGGTCACAAAGCACTCATGAGATGTAACTCTGGCTCCCGCTCTTTCCCCCTGACTGCGACGACGGTCCAAGCGAAGCCTTGAACCACTCGAGAAGCGCCTCGTAACCCGCTGCGATCGCCTCGAACCTCCGGTCGAGGTTAAGCAACGCGACCGCTTGGAGGAACTCTAATGGGCTGAAATGCTGCTGGCC
>JAWCPE010000037.1:0-13780 GCA_038870415.1 Bathyarchaeia archaeon | reverse complement strand
GGTCGAGGAGGGCCTCACCACGCCTCGCCAGGGCCTCGTCATATCCAGGCCAGTCCCTGCCCTCCATGGCAAGCCGGACCGAGCGAAGCCCACTCAACCAGCTCGGCACAAGCCCCTAGACCAGACACGCAAGTTATGCAACACAGCAGTAGCTGGGAAGGCTTAAATAACGTCGTTCGATTTGTGGTCGCCTAACGCGTTGGAAGGGAAGGAATGGGCAGAGTCAAGATAGTACTCGTCAAGAAGATTGCTGAGAAGCTGGTTGATGATTATCCCGGCAAGTTCACTCAGGATTTCGAGGAGAACAAGAAGGTGGTAGGCATCCTTCTGGAGGTGCGGTCAAAGAAGCTTAGGAACCTCGTCGCAGGACATGTTACTAGGCTGGTTGCTCTACGTGAGGCCGCTGCTCCTAAGGGGGTTAAAGCCGCCGAGGAAGCAGCGGAGACCGCGACAGAGGCAGAGGTGGAGGAGGTCGCGGAGAAACCTAGCGAAACTCCGTCAGGAGGGTCTGTTCGCTCTCCCAGCCCTCCTTGAGACGTTTAATCTCTTGCGAAGAGACCTTTCCGCCGACTTGGTCTTTTATGCTCTTCGCTACTCTGCTCCCGATGAGGGGCACGTTCATCAAGTCAGTCATCGAGGCCCGCTTCAGGTCCTCTATCGTCCTGAAGCCGTGGTTGTAGAGGAGTCTCCCCCTGACCCGGCCGATCCCTTGGAGCTCCGTAAGGACGAGAAGCTCGGGCTTGACGCCCGTCCTCACCCTGCTCGATAGCTGCGTGAGGGGACCTGTAAGCTCCCTAAGGTTGAAGAGGGCGGCGATTTCATGTGTGGCGAAGAGCAGCCAATTCGCTGAGTCAAGCATCCTGAAGAGGTCGCCTGGCTCAACGCCGAACCTCTCGATGATATCGTCCTCAGACACCTCGTTAATCCAGGCTTCTAGCACCGCGGCGCACTTCACCTCTGTCAAGAACTCGTTGTACGCTATATTGTCCACCGCTGGATCAGGGAGGTCGACCATAAACTCGTCCTTATGGGCTTCCGCTTGGCTCTCAAGCTGCGCTATCTCTCTTCCTCGTGGAAAAGGCTTGGGTTCGACGTCCGGTGTGTGAGCGACGAGGTGGAGAAAGCTGAAGTCGGTGGTACGCTTGGCGCCTCTCCAGAGGCCGTCTCGGACGATGACGGCTGAGAGCGGGTCGATGTAGAGCTCTGAGACCCTCTTTCCGAAACTGGTTGCGTCTAGCTCCCGGCCGTCTCCTTCGACCATCTCTTGGTCGAAGAGGAACTTGAGCGCCCTCGTCACAACTGGCTTGATCTGTTCGGGACCGTACTGGAAGGCGTAGAGGGTCTTCTCGAAGAAGTCGAAGAGGCCTTGCTCGGAACGCGCGAGGCCTGAGGCTATGGTAGCTAAGGTGTGCGATCGGAGGACGGGTTCGGCGCCCAGCTTGGACCAGAGCCTTTCAGGCTTCGCGTTCACATAGTTCTCCATCAGGTAATCCTCTTCATCCCCGCTTCGGGCGACGAGGATGGATTCGCCGATCCGGTCATACTTAGGCCGTCCAGCTCTCCCTGACATCTGCTTATACTCAAGAACGGGGATAGGGTATCTTCCATAGCCTCGCTCGTACCGCTCGTAGCTGCTTATGATAACGGTCCTAGCCGGGAGGTTTACACCCGCGGCAAGGGTTGGGGTGGCGCAGAGAACCTTGATCTGGCGAGACCTGAAGCTGTCCTCGATGATGGACCTATGAGCGCCGCTCAGCCCAGCGTGGTGGAAGGCGACCCCTGACTGGATGAGGCTTGCGAGCAGCTCGCTTATTCTAGTCTTCTCGTCCGCGCCTAGTATTCTCTCCGAGACGAGGGCAAGCCTTCGCAGCGCTGTTGGGCTCAAAGCCTTCTTCACAGCCGGTCCAAGCCGTTTCGCAAACTCGACAGCGGCGCGCCTTGTATCCGTGAATACGAGGGCTTGTCCCCCCTCCTTCACGGTCTTCATCGCTAGGTCGACGACGGGGCTAGGATGGGCCTCCTCCAGGCGGTAGGCATGGCCGTCATTGAACTTGACCTCTCCTTGGCAGTAGACCCCCTCCCTGAGCTTTACAGGCCTCCAGTCCATCGTCACGTGGTCGGCTTTCAGCCACTGAGCGACCTCGTCCGCGTTCCGAACCGTCGCGCTCAGGGCGAGTATCTGGGCTGTAGGTTTCACGAGCATCAGCTTGGCGAGGACCACTTCGAGGGTTGGGCCTCGTTCTGCGTCGCTTATGAAGTGGACTTCGTCCGCGACGACGAGCGAGATATCGGATATCCATGGGGCTCGATGCCTGAGAAGCGAGTCTGCCTTCTCGTTCGTTGAGACGATTATGTCGTACCTGGCCAGCCACGGGTCAGCTGAGTCTAGGTCACCGGTGCTTATGCCTACCCTGATCGGCTCACCGTGCGGGCCAGTGAGGCCCTCGTACTTCTGAAACTCGCGGTACTTCTCCGAGGCGAGGGCCCTGAGTGGAGTCAAGTAGAGCACCTTACCCCGCCTTTCGATGATGTGCTTCAGAGCGCAGACCTCTGCGACGAGGGTCTTGCCGCTCGCCGTTGGGCTGGCGAGAAGAGCGTTCTTTCCCTTCAACACGTCCGTATGCGTGAAAGCTTCCTCTTGCGGAGGATAGAGCTCGTCGATCCCGAGGGAGGCGATCTTCTCCTTTACGACATCGGGGATAGGGAGCTCCTCAGCTTTCATCTTTTCACTTGGCTCAGGTCTTCTTGAGGTAGCCTTCCCTCGGCGAGTAGAGTGTCCCGTCTCGTCTCAGCTGTCCGATAAGGGCGACGGCTTCGCCTCTCTCCACCCCGTGCTGTGTCCGGAGTATCTCGTAGACATCCTCCTCCTTCGCTATGCCGGTCTCCCTTTCGAGCTGGAAGACCGTGGAGAGGACTGCCTGCAGTTTGTCTCTAACGCTCTTCGGTTTACCCGTCATAAGCGTGTCGATGTCAGGCTTCCCCGTAGCTAGGTCTACTCCCACTTGGGAGAGCGACTTGGTCATCAGCTTTATCGCCGCCTCCGCGTCCTCGACCGTCACGGTCTCGCGTAGTGCGATCTTTGCTCTCGCCTCAGCTATTCTCACAACTGACTCAAGTTGCCTCACGGTGATAGCGACAGGGCTTTCGCTGCCCGACTCAGGGGCAGCCCGCATCTTAAGGTAGAAGTCCTGAATCCTCTCTTTGGCCTCTTTGCTCATGGCGGGTCTCAGCTGTCGAGCGTAGCTGATGTACTTCTTCATAAGGAGGGGGTCGATGGGCGGCGCCTCAGGCGGCGCGCCTTTCCCGTGAAGCGTCAGGACATGCTCTGCCATCCTCGCGTCGAGGTCCTTGTCAGGCTCATCCCTGAGGACGAAGATTACGTCGAACCTTGAGAGGATCGTGACGGGCAGGCTGATGTTCTCGGATACGTTCCTGTAAGGATCGTATCTTCCCAGTGCCGGGTTGGCGGCGGCGAGGACGGCGGCCCGCGCGTTGAGCCGCGCCACGATCCCGCCCTTCGCGATCGAGACGGTCTGCTGCTCCATAGCCTCATGGACGGAAACCCTGTCCTCAGGCCTCATCTTGTCGATCTCGTCGATCGCGCAGATACCCCTATCCGATAGGACCATCGCCCCGGCTTCTAGGGTCATGCCGCCGCTGCGGCTGTCTCTTATGACTGCTGCAGTCAACCCAGCCGCGGTCGTCCCTCTGCCGTGTGTATATAGCCCCCTAGGGGCGATCCGGTGAATGTACTGAAGCAGTTGGCTTTTGCCTGTCCCCGGGTCGCCTATCAGGAGTACGTTGATATCTCCCCGGATCTGGATGCCCTCCTTCGTCGAGACGGGTACGCCGCCGAAGAGAAGATAGAGCAAGGCCTCCTTCACGTGGTCTAAGCCGAAGAGCGATGGGGCTATCGAGCGGATCATCTTATCGTGAATCCACGGGTCTCGGCTCTGCTTCCTTATCTCGGCCTCCTCTTCAGGGGTTATCTCGACGACCTCCGCTTCCTTACCTGCCACCTCGACGTGGTTGGCTTCCAGGACGAGGTCGAACGTCCTCATCTTGCTTCTCGCTAGGGTTTCCTGAACGGCTCTCACGATGCCGGTTATCGAGACGTGGTCGCCCGGCCTCGCGAGGTCTACGAGGTCCTCTGTAAGCTTGACGTCAAGCCACCTAGGTGTCTGCCCAGGCGGAAGGTCCTCAGGTCTCTCTTGAGCCCTCACCTCTTGATAGTTTATGAAGGTCGAATCTGACTGCGAAAACTCGAAGGACGCTGAGCCCTTACATGAACGGTTCTCGCACCAAGTCGGTTCAGTCATGAATATGCCTGATTGCGGAACACGGTTGAGGGTGCCGCATCTCCGGCATTTGAACGCCCCAACCATGAGGAGCGGCTTTACAGGCGTGGCCCTGACGAGTATACCGTCGATCCTAACGAGCTTGTTGACATGCTCTGAGCCTAGCTCCCTTAACGGAAGCGTTCCGGGGAAACCTCGGAGCCTGACGCGGAGAGAGCCTACCTCTTCAGCGTAGTCCAGCGCCTCAGTCCTCAGCTGAGCTAGCGCGGCCCTCTCAGCCATCGGCAAGAGCTTATCCGGTTCCTCTACGAGGCTTCGAGCCAGCGAATCGTCGAAGGAGATAAGGTCCTCAAAACGGACGTGGAGAACCCGCTGCCTCGCCGCCGCCATCTGGGCTAAGCGGACACGGTAGGAGTACTCACCTGCCTCGTCTCTGTAAGAGCTGAAGAAGTCCCGGAGCCTATCCTCCGGGTTCCAACGACCCTCCTTCTCCATCATAGCGGAGGCCTCCTCTCTTCGAACTCGAGAACAGAGGAGCGCCACTGCTCAATCGTCGACCTGAGGCTCTCGTAGAGGACGCGTTCCTCCTCGGTGAGCGGCCTGAGCACGTCGCTAGTGACGGCGGGCCCAGAGGCCATTGTCACGATCCTTCGAAGCCGCCTCTCAACAATCTCGGCTGCAAGTCGCTCCGACCGCTCGTACCTTGGGAGTTCTCTGGGGTCTTCTCTCGTCCTTGCCTTAAGCTGAGACAGGTACCTCCTCATCTTCGGGTAGAAGCCCTCAGGCAGACTGGAGAGCTGTTTCGCGGGCTGGAGGCTCTCCGTGAAATGGATCTTCGACAACTGGTTCAAGTCGAGGCGTTCTCCCGGCTTGACGCTCACGTAGCCTTCTCGCTCAAGCCGCTCTGCTACCCACAGCCTCTCTTCGTATTCACGCTTCTCCTCGTAAGGGCCGACCGTGAAACCCTCCAGCCGTAAGCCGGGCAGCTCCCTTAGGGCTATGATCTTAACCGGCCTGTTCTCAAAGCTTAGAAATGAGCAAGTAAGCCTCTCCCTGACGTCTTCCATCGCGGGCGCCTTTCCCCGAATACTTCGACAGCCCGAGATAAGACTATTGAAACCCTCGGTGTCTCTGTTCGCCTCGAGTTGAAGGGAGCCTAGCTGAGTTCGTCCCTATTCTATCACGGCGTGCTTCGCTTTCATGTCCGCTTCGGACGTCTCAAGCTGGCCCATGAGCTCCGCGATGATGCCGTCGAGGAAGATCATGCAAGAAGCCTCGAAGAACGTTCCCAGAGGCGCAAGCGGCTCATGCTCACCCAAAAGCTGGCGTGAGTAGTACTCATCCTCCCTCGCGGCTTTCTCCCTGCCGGGGATAGGGATCGTAAGGTCGGCGAGGCGCGCGAGTGGCGACTCCGGATGTGAGGTTATCGCGAGGACCTTCGCTCCGACACGCTTCGCGATCTCCGCCGACGTGACAGGGATCGTGGTCGTCCCGGAGCCTGATATGACCAAGACCAAGTCGCCCCTACCGACGGCGGGGGTTATCGTTTCCCCAAGGACGTAGACGTCAAAGCCAAGATGCATCAAGCGCATCGCGAAGCCTCTTCCGACGAGGCCGCTCCGTCCAGCTCCTACCACGAGTACCTTCTTGTCCCTTGCCTTCGTGAGCACGAGCGCATCTAGGAGCGCCTCTACCCGAGAGGGCTCGACCTCCGAGATTGCCTTCTTCACCTCCGTCAACAACTCGTTGACGGCAGCCTTGAAGCGGCTTAACTCCCCCGTCAACCTCGCTCACTCGTCATGCCATCTTCTCTCTCTATATAAATCCCTAGCAGAGGCGCGCCGGGAGGCGGCGAATCCACGCAGGGCGCTTCGATCTATCTGGGTCGAAGGGGCTACTCGTCCTACCTGCAGGGCTGGTTGCTTTACGCGTGCAGTGAGCCTACTCCGTCAGTCGGCTAACCTGTCTCTCAGGGGCTTTATCATAGGGTGTATCCAAGAAGGCCGCTATCCGTTCGGCTCTGGCCTTGCCTAAGCCTCGTACAGTGGCGAGCTCTGCGGCTGAGGATGAGAAGACCGCTCTCACGGTCGCGTACTGGCTGAGAAGCCGGTGAGCTAGCTTTGGGCCGATCCCGGGAAGCCCTGAAACGAGGAGGAGCTGCATCCTCAGAACGTTCTGCTTGCGGCCGAGTCTCCTGAAGGAGACTAGGGGCCTACGCGTTCTGCCCGAGGCTTCACGCGCCGCGATGCTGTGTAACAGTTCAGCCGTCTCCTGAGGCGATGCCGTCTGGAAGACGTAGATTCCTGACAGAAGAGAGAGGCTGGTGAGAGCGCCCCAGAGGGCTCTGCGGTTGGGTATAGCTTCGAGTAGAGCTTGATGCTCCCCTTCGATGATGAGCAGCGGGGTCCTGTAGGTCTCCGACAGCCTCTGCGTCTGCTCGAAGAGCCTGCCCTCGTAAAGGGAGCTGACTAGGTCTGCGACACGCTTTCGCTCCACGGCGACCTCTTCAGAGACGAGGTAGTCGCCTATGTCCAGCATCCGGTACGTCACCTTGACCCCCAGCCGTTCAAGGGCAGCGGGAACCCCAGAAGGCCTCTCACGCTCATCCGTGACGATCCTGAAGATCGCCATCTCAACCCGAGAACACGACTGAACCTGAAGGATTTAACCCAAGCCATCAGGGTTGTAGCGACAGTGGAGAAATCTTTCTTATTTATTCGATGTCTAACGGCATTTCTTACCCTGCGAAAGACAGCGAGGTCTGAGGAAGCTGTAGGAAGTACCGTGCGTAGATCGATATAGAAAGGGCGGCCAGTATGAGTATGAGCGCTGCCAGGTCCGACGGCTTCAGCTTCAGCTCGTATAGGCTTGTCCTCGTCTCTGAGGCCCCGTAGGCTCTCGCCTCCATGGCTTCTGCGAGTTCGAGGCTCCGCTCGAAGCTTCTCACGAACATGGGGACGAGGATGGGGATGTAGTTCCTGATCCTCGTCATGAAGCTTCCCCCCTCCAGTTCGAGGCCCCTCGACTTCTGCGCGTCCATTATGGAGGAGACCTCTCGGGCAAGCTCCGGGACGAACCTTATCGCGGAGGTGAAGGCGAACGTGAAGTCGTGAGGTACCCTGAGCTTCTCTAGGGCCATCGCTAAGTCGTCTGGGGCAGTGGTGAGGAAGAAGAGGGAGAAAGCCATCATCAAGGTTAGGAACCTTAACGTCATCGAGAGAGCGAACGTGACGGTTGCCGCTGTGAGGCCCATCCCTGAGTAGAAGTAGCCTGAGACCAAGTTCATGACGAGTATGAAGGCTGCGAAGAACGCGGCGCCCCGGAGGGACCTGACCCATTCACGCCTGATCCCTGCCAGGAGCACGAGGGGCAGCTGGACGACGAGTATCAGCAGCATGACTGCGAGTTCAGAGTAGAGCATCGCGACGGTCAAAACCACGACAGCGTATAGGCCCTTCACCCGAGGGTCAAGCCTATGTATCACGGAGTCCCGTCTTCTGAACCTGAACCCCTCAAGCAGCTGAAGCATGGCGGTTCCGCCTCCTAAACTCGAGGATGAGACGCTTCGCCTCGTACTCGTCCAAGACGTTCCTTGGAAAGTCAAGGTCTTTGAGAAGTGAGAAGAGCCGAGCCATCTGGGGCATCACAAGCGAGGCCTTCGCGATTAGGTCCTCAGAGGCCAGCACCTCCTCCGCCCTCTGGTCAGCGATAACCCGTCCCTGCGTCATTAACACGACGCGGGGCTTACACTGGGCTACGAATTCAACGTCGTGCGTCACGATGACCACAGCCTTTCCTTGCTGATTCAGCTGGATGACGAACTGCCTCAGCCTTTCCTTCTGAGCGTAATCCTGCCCGATCGTCGGCTCGTCCAAGACAAGGTAGTCGGGGTCGAATACAAGCACAGAGGCGAGTGCGACCCTCTTCCGTTCCCCACCGCTCAAAGCGAAAGGCGAGGTCTTCTCGTATCTGGCCAGGTCTAGGAGGCTTAAAGCCCACGCGGTCCGCTTCTTCACAGCGGCATCGTCGAAGCCGAAGTTCCTTAGCGCAAAGGAGACCTCTTCTTCAACGGTCTCCGAGAAGAGTTGATGGTCAGGGTTCTGAAAGACGAGGCCGACCTTCCTGGAGAGTTGAGCCACGCTGACGTCTGTCGTCTTAACATCGTCGACCGTTACGGTGCCGCGGGTAGGCTTCAGGAGCCCGTTGAAGAGCTTTACCATCGTCGTCTTGCCGGCGCCGTTCTCGCCCATCACGGCTACGAACTCCCCACGCTCGATCGTGAGGTCGACACCTCTCAGGGCTTCGAAGCCGTTCGGGTACGTATAGAAGACATCGCTGAGCTCGATCATCCGGCTAGGGGCCCCCGTCTCAAAGCCTCAGCTGCCTCCTCTGCCGTCAACGGGGTATGTTCAAACCTCACGCCGTGCTCCCTCAGCAGGTGGAATAGCCTCACCACCCGAGGGACGCCTACGCCGTAGAGCCTAGGTTGCTCGAGAAACAACACGCTGCGCGGGGGGCCGTCGAGAGCGACCCTCCCTTCGTTCATCACCACGATGCGGGACGCATAGACCGAGGCCATATCAAGCCTATGCTCAACTAGGAGAATGGTGAGCAACAGCTCCTTGTTGAGCTTATGGAGCAGCTGGAGAACCCGCAAGGCTGATGCGGGGTCAAGGAAGGAAGTAGGCTCATCCAGCACTAAGACCTCAGGCTGCATCGCTAGGACTGACGCGATCGCAACCCTCTGCTGCTGCCCGCCTGAAAGCTCATACGGTGCAGCCAGCCGGAACGCGTCCATACCTACCTGAATGAGGGCCCACTCCACCCTCTTGCGGATCTCCGCTCGAGGCACTCCGAGGTTTTCTAGGCCGAACGCTACGTCTCTCTCGACGGAGAGGGCGAATAGCTGATTCTCAGGGCTCTGGAAGACAAACCCGACGTGGCGCGCCATCTCATGGATAGGCGTCGAGAGCACGTCGTGCCCGGCGACGAGAGCCTTGCCTTCGACCTGCCCGCCGTAGAAGTGGGGGACAAGCCCGTTTAAGCACCTGCAGAGCGTAGTCTTGCCGCAGCCGCTCGGCCCGGTCAGGAGTATGAACTCCCCCCTCTCCACCGAGAGGCTTACGTTGTCTAGGGCTTTACGTTCGGATCCCGCGTAGCTGTACGCGAGGTCCTCAAGCTGAATGATGGGCATCTTCGGTTGGCGTCTATGGATGCGCCGACGGTTAAGCTGCGCGGCCTCGACTTAAACCTTCGATCGACGGGGCTCATAGGACTCTATGGTCTCTTAGGCCTCGAGGGGTCAAGTTATGCCTGCGGTGTGACTCCTCTGAGCCTTTCCTGCAGTTTCTGCTGGGCCTCCTTCGCCCTCTCGCGGGCGCGCTCCTCTTGCTTTCCTAGGACGGACACCCTCATGTTGAGCAGCTCCCTCCTCTCGTTAAGCTCGGTCAGGAGCGCCTGGCGGTTCGACTTGAGTAGCAGGCTTCCCACGGACTTGTAGACTGTGGCGTCATCGGTCAGCTTTTGGAGTTCTGCTATGGCCCTGTCAACGCCCATAAGCTCCAGCTCAAGCTGCTGCTTCTGAACGACGATCGCTTGAAGCGTCTCCTGAAGCTGCTGGAACCTCGCGATTTGTTCTTGCAACGCCGGCGGCAGGGACTCCTCGCTCAACTTACGTCAGCTCCCCGCTCCCTCTGCGACGAGCCTAGTTTACGTCTGGGACGATATAAGTTTAGGAGAGGCTTTACAACTCACTCGGGCGGGGTCAGGCAGCGGCTGGGCCTGTCTAGATTATCCGCTGCCGAGCCCGAGCTTGCCGAGCGCCTTTTCGGCTCTCCTATAGGCTTCGTCAACATCGATGGTGAGGACTTGTTTGCTCCTCATCAGGATTCTGCCGTCCACGATGGTCGTGTCCACGTTGTGAGCCTTCGCCGAATAGACTAGGTTTGAGATGAGGCCTGCAGCACCGTGAACCGGGGTAAGGTTGGGGTCGGTAAGGTCCACTAGGATGAGGTCCGCTCGCTTCCCCTCTTCGATGCTGCCGACCTCTCCGTCGATGCCCAACGCCGCCGCGCCGTGGACGGTGGCCATATCGAGTGCCTCCTGCGCCCTAAGGGCTGATGCGTCCCAGCTCTGATGCTTCTGGAGGAGGCTCGCAGTCTTCATCGCCTCGAACATGTCGAGGCTGTTATTGCTCGCAGGGCCGTCAGTGCCGACCCCCACATGGACCCCGCTCTCCAAGAGGTCGACTATGGGCGAGACACCCCCGGAGGCGAGCTTCAGGTTTGAGACCGGGCAGTGAGCAACCTTGACGCCCCGGTCGGCGACGAGCCTGACCTCGTTCCTAGTCATCCAAGTACAATGGGCAGCGACAAGCCTAGGTGAGAGGAAACCTATGCTGTCTAGGTACTCGACCTCGCTCTTGCCCTCCTGCGACTCGAAGGCTGCTTGCTCCCGGCGGGTCTCCGCTACGTGCATATGCAGGAGGACGTTCTCCCTCTCCGCCACCCGCTTCGCCCAGAGGAGCGTCTCATCCGTACACGTATAGGGCGTGTGCGGACCGACGGCGGCCTTCACACGAGGGCAATCGATGCGCTTCACTTCGGCGAGTAAGCTCTCAGTTGCGCGGCCGCCACGTTCGCGCCAAGCCGGGTTGTAGGCGGACCTCCACCTGTCCGAGACGTCGAAGACGCCTTGAGCTAGGAAGGCCCTCAGCCCCGTCGAGGCCACCGTCGAGACGATGTCCTTCTCGAAGTGGTACATGTCCAAGAAGCAGGTGGTCCCGCCTCGAATCATCTCTAGGCATCCTAGTAAGGCACCCGCCTGGCATATCTCGCCTGTAAGCCTCGCCTCTATGGGCCAGATATGGTCTCGAAGCCACACGTCTAGGTTGAGGTCGTCGAAGTAGCCACGGAGAAGACTCATCGCAAGGTGGGTATGAGTGTTGATGAGGCCGGGCAGGAGCGCCTTCCGCCTGCCATCGATGACCTCGTCCGTCCCACCGTCTAGATGCTCGCCGATGGCGGCGATAAGCCCGTCCTCGATGAGGACTGAGGCGTCTCTGAAGACCTGCCTGTCACCGTTCTGTGTCACTACCCACTCGCAGTCCTTGATCAGAATGGACAATGCGAGCCGTCTCTCCTGCTTTGTAGGTGTTCTGGCTTCTCAACCCTTGGAGAAGAGGCTTCGCCGACAGCCCCAGTTTCACGAGGGAAGATTGGCCTAGCCGTGGAAAGTAGGGTCTTAGCCCCAGAGGTACCAGCTCTCGCGTTCGTCCAGCAGTCGTCTGGCAAGCCTCAGGATGTCCGCTCTAGTCATCTCGACTTTCTGGAGCGTGTACTCCACCTTGCGGCCGAGGAGGCTCTCCGCGTGTTGGATCTGTATCCAGGGGTCGGCTCCCCTGAGGGCTTTAAGCTTATTCGACCCCGGGTCTAGGCATCCCTGTTCTTCAGCCGCAGTTCCTTGTAGGCCGGGCGCATCGTTCACCGCCTGAAGCGAAGCCTTGTCGACCGCCACTAGGGCCTCCGCGTTGTCCTCGTTGCTGAGTGAGGCGTAGACGCCCTGGTCCGCCATGAAGGGAAGGTCCGCGAAGGAGGCGCAGTCGCAGAGCGGCGTGACATCCACGCAGAAGTTGAGGAACCCTACCTTCCCAGGCTTAAACGACCGCGCTATCGCGAGAGCCGACTCAGTCATGGCTTCCTGGAAGTTGGGTAGATACCCCCTTCCGTCGGGGTCTGGGAGTGTCACCGCGTTTCGGCCCGCTAGCCCCGAGCAGATGAGCCAGCACCAGAGGTCGAAGCCACAATTAGCCGGGTTGAAGGCGAGGCCGTCACCGGAGAGGCTTAGGGCGCCCATGCGGCATTGAGCGCAGTATTTACGCCAGTCGCAGCCTTCGCACTTAGCCAGGTCGATCTTCACCTTCCACCGTTTCTCAGGCGAGTGGACGTTCAGCTTCCCCCGCTGCGAGACGCAGCCGATGCCGAGGTTCTTGATGCTCCCCCCCATTACGCCGAACCTGTGCCCTTTCACGTGCGTCAACGCGATCAACGCGTCAGCTTCAACGATGCCTCGGGCCGCAAGGGTCTTCTTCAGATGCTTGGCGCCGGTTATGGGCAGCTCCACGTCGTCTCTTCCGGCGACGCCGTCCGCGATCACGACTGGAGCATTCATGGATTCCGAGGTGAAGCCGTGAGCCGCCACGGTCATGAGATGCTCTTGGCCGGTCGCTCTGCGGACCCAGTAGGAGTAGTCCGCTGTGCAGGTATCGGTTACGAAGGGCCTCCCCCTCGCGCGGCTCCTGATGAGGTCCACGACCCTACGGGCGAAGACAGGTCTCAGGTAACGCGTGGTGCCTCCCTCGCCCATGTGAAGCTTAACGGCGACGCGGTCACCAGGCTCGATGAGCTGGTCGAAATCCGCGACCTCCCAAAGCTTCTCAACCTTATCGAGGAGGCCCTGACCGAAGCCCGGCGCCCGAGCATCAGACCAATAAACCTGAACAGCACCCATGGTTCGACCCGCTACATAGACCATGCTTCCGATGGGTAAAAATGCTTCTGCCCGCCAGCGGACAGGCTTCTGGTTCTACGCGATGGCAACAGGGGGCCCCTCGGGGTCGACGGATCGGAGGTGGGATTCCGCTATGTGAGCCTCTCCCCGCGCAGCTGTCGCACTTCCTTATACATGACCAGCAAGTGCCGCGTAGCCAGCTGCGATGTAATCGAGGCTCTTGTAGAGGAGAAAGAGGCCGCAGATAATGAAGATGACCTTGTAGGCTCGGTCGCTCATAAGCTTCTTTCCCCGTCCGACAGCGAGGGCCACCCCACTGTACCAGAGTAGGTCGGCGAAGAGATGTGACGGGATGAAGATGAGCATCCCTAGCCAGCCTGACAGTTGAAGCGCCTCAAGCGTCAGAGGGCTCCCTGTCCCTATCCACCAGATGAAGAAGAAGGGGCTGGAGGCGCTCGTCAGGGCCCCGGCGGCCACGGGGCCGTATCTTAGGAGCCCCAAGCCGCGCTCATCCGTCTTGATGCTCGGGGACGCGCTCCTCGCGTACCTCAGGAAGTCGAGGCTGATGACCAGAAGGAAAGCTCCGCCTACTAGACCGACGATGCCCTGCACTGCTCCCAGGCTCATGACGAGGCCAAGTCCTAGGGCTAACACAAGAATCAGCGGCACCTCTACGAGTGCATGTCCAAGGCTGATGAGTGGCCCCGTGAGGAATCCCCTCCTCGAGGAGTCGGCGACCGTCGCGATGAGAACGGGGCCCGGTGACATCACGGCGGGGAGGCTCCAAGCGAAGACCGAGGCTGATAGGATGAACAACTGCGCTATGTCAGCCAACGCGACACCTGGCATCCTGCCCTGAGAGGGCATCTTCGCTAACGCCGCCGCTTGCCTGGCTAAACCTTAAGCTACCGCTCTTGGGCCTAACGAGAGTTGAGAAGCCTCAAGACCTCCTTAGCGATTGCCGCTCCCATATC
>JAWCPE010000036.1:11934-13949 GCA_038870415.1 Bathyarchaeia archaeon | reverse complement strand
CGTTCTACGAGCCGGCGTAGGAAGAGCCAGGCTGTCAGGTTGCTCCGCGTCCATGAAAGCCGGAGCGCTAGGAGCATCCGCTGGCAAGGCTCGTAGGCCACCCAGACCCAGCCCTCCAAGCCCTTCACGCGGACCATGCCCTCGTCCACGAGGAAGCATCGCACCCGTCTAGGCTGGAAGAGCGCCTCCAAGGGAGCGAGGCCCTGAACCCAACGCCATACCGAGACGTGGCTCCTCGCCGCTAGAAGCCTCAGAGCCCTTGAGGCAGCCCTCAGGCTTAAGCCCTCAGAAACCAGATGAGCCTCGTACAAGATAACAGGTAGGGGATTCCTCCCCCTGACGAAGATAGATCATCACCTCCAAAATCACCGGGGAGAGGCCTCCCCCTTAAAGTAACAGAGCCCACCCGGCCGTCAAGAAGTTTTGTAAGCAGTCCATCAGATATACCGAGGGAAAGCGGGAAGCTTGTCTGCCACGGGGGCTTTGAAGGAAGAGCATCGAGTCATAGAGAAGGCTTTGGCCGCCCTCACAGCGGCCTCCGACATGGTAAGGGAGGGCTGAGACACCCCTGTAAGCCTGCTGAGAGCCATACTGGATTTCATCGGTACCTTCGCGGATAAATGCCATCACGGCAAGGAGGAGGATGTGCTCTTCCCTGCCCTAGAGAGGAAGGGCATGCCTAAGCAGGTAGGCCCCATAGCCGTGATGCTCGCGGAGCACGATGAGGGGAGGCGCTACGTCAAAAGCATGGTCGAGGCCGTCGAACGTCTGGAGCGAGGAGACGCAGCCGCGGAGAAAACGTTCGCCGAGAACGCTAGGAGCTACGTAGAACTCCTCGCCCAGCACATTCAGAAAGAGGACAACATCCTATACAACATGACAGACCGAATCCTCAACGAAGACGAACATAAGCCACTCCTAGACAGATTCGAAGAGGTCGAAGAGCAGCGAATCGGCCGCGGAAGACACGAGGAGCTCCACAAGTCGATTCACCGCGTCAAGAACGAGCTTACGAGCAGAAGCACGAAGCCCAACGCGGCGCAGTAGTACGCGAACTGATGGAACCTACCGCCTGTAAGCGCCTTAAGGAGAACCCTAAGCGAGCAGTACCCTACAGCCGTGGCGACCGCCATCCCCGCCAAGTAGAGGGGCAAGTCCACACCTGCGGCTGGTAGCTCCGAGGATTCGAGCAGAACGGCTCCGAGGGTCGAGGGCACGGAGAGGAGGAAAGAATACCTAGCCGCCGCCTTAGGGCTCAGCCCCCGCATGAGGCCGACCCCTATCGTCGCGCCGCTCCTAGAGATGCCTGGTATGACGGCTACGCCTTGAAGGAACCCTATTAGGAACGCATCCAAGTAGCTCAGCCTATCTCTGTCTGACCTAGGCCTTGAATAGAAGAGGAGCGGGGCCACGGCTAGATATGCGACCGCCACCGCCCAGAGGTTGAAGAAGAGGGATTCGAGAAACTCGCGGAAGATGAGGACGATGAAGAGCGTCGGAACCGTCCCTGTGAGAATAAGAGGCACGTACCGGCCATCATCGCTCTTGAAGTCCAGTCGAACGGTTGACTTCAACATCCTCCGGATATCCGCCCGGTAGTACGTCAGAGTGACGAGAAGCGTGCCCATATGCAGAAGGGCGTCGAAGAAGACGGGCAGCGTAAGGCCTAGGGCGGTCTGAAGGATGACGAGGTGGCCGGAGCTACTTACGGGAAGCCACTCCGTGACGCCCTGAAGCGCTCCGAGAAGGAACGCTTCCACAGGGCCCAGCATAAGCCCCAATCGAGCCGCGCAGCTTTATCAGGTTTCCGTAGAGAGAACTCCAGCCTCTCCCCTACCCTAAAGCATACGACGAAGCGGTTCTACAACGATTACCCCTACAACAGTACCCTCCAGAGCGCACAGGAATGGATGGAAAGCCTACGCAGCCGTCCGAGCCGTAGAAGCGTTGGTAGCGGCGGGGTCTGAACCCATTTGGGTCTGAGTCGTCCACTTCTCTGCTACTTGCGCTTCTTA
>JAWCPE010000036.1:0-11924 GCA_038870415.1 Bathyarchaeia archaeon | reverse complement strand
AAGAAACTGGCTCAGGTCACAGACGTGCTCGAAGCCCGCCTCGGAACCCTACACGCGTCTACAAAGCTTTTTGCAAACTCGGGAAGAGGGTTGTCGGCCTGGAAGTGGTTAGTGGTGTTTGTGCGCGGCGAGGAAGCCTATGGGGACATGTGGATGATACTCAAGCATACGGGTGTCGGCACCTTGGCCACGCAGCCTGTTGATGCGAGTCTGCCGGTTTCTTGGTTGATGCGAAACGTTACGATGCTGTCGCTCTCCTGGTTCGCCACAAGCAGGAAGGTGCCGGTTGGGTCGATGGCGAAGTTGCGTGGGGTTCTGCCCTGCGTCGCTTCATGACCGACGTAAGTGAGCCTGCCCGTCGCCTCATCGATCCCGTAGGTCACGATGCTGTCGTGGCCGCGGTTGGAACCATACACGAACCTTCCCGACGGGGCAACGTGCACATCGGCAGAGTAGCTTACGCCGGCGAAGCTGGCGGGAAGAGCGGTGACTGTTTGCACTCGTCTAAGCGTGCCGCGCGTCCCGTCGTAGGTAAACGCGGTCAATGTAGAGTCGAGCTCGTTTATCACGTAGGCATACTTGCCTGTGGGATGAAACGCTAGATGGCGTGGTCCAGCGCCGGGTTCGACCTGAGCCCACGGCTGCTCATCGTTCGGTTCCAACTTTCCCCGGGTCAGATCAAGCCGGTAGATCATGACCTTGTCGAGTCCAAGGTCCGGGACGAAAGCATAGCGATTGGCTGGGTCGAGATTGACAGAGTGCGGGTGAGGCCCACTCTGCCGTTGTGGGTTGACGCTGGAACCCTGATGCTGAACAGAGTCAGTCGGGTCCCCTAGCCGCCCGTCTCTCTCTATGGGAAGGACGGTGACACTGCCTCCTGAGTAGTTAGCCACGAGGACGTATACGCCAGTCTTGTCCACGCTCAGGTGACATGGGTGGGCTCCAAGCGAGGGCTGCCTATTCAGGTAGGTTAACTCTCCGGTCTCCGCATCGATGGAGAAAGCGGTCACCGCTCCGCCGGGTTTACCGGCGAACTCGCCAACCTCGTTGACCGCGTAGAGGTAACACCGCCGGGGATGAGCCGCTAGAAACGAAGGATTATCTCCGCCTGCAGCCTTGCCGACTAGTCTCAGAGCGCCGCTGGCTAAATCCATGCGATGGACGTAGACTCCATCGCTCCTGCCCCGCGTATAGGTTCCAACATAAACTAGGACTTCCATGACCCGTACACCTTCCGTTGACTGTGTAGGCTCGAGCAATATAAGGGCCTCCTTACCCTGCAGAGCATGCCGTAACGTCTTCTTACCGAATAGAGTGTAGGATTATTGGCTTGTTGCTGATTCCGCATCTGACCGAGAGCCATTACGTCAACTCGGTCTCTCTGACATCCTGTTTCCTTGGCCAGCTGAGGATAAGGCGAGGCTAACTCCCTACCTGGGTGGACCCCTAGGCTATAACGTCTATCTCCGGCTCCCTCGAGGAACGCTCACTCTTGGACGGTAGGTTCGCAGGCCTCGTTCTTGAACTCCCGACGCCTGCCTTCAACTCCTCGTCTAGACGCGCAGTTCCACGCAGCTGGCGTTCTGGTCGAACCGAGACGGCAAGACGTGAATCGTTGCGCAACCGCCACGTTGTCGTTCTGCTGACGACCGGTAAGGGCCTGCCTCAAGTTGCCACGAGCAGGTCGATGATCGCCAGCTGCGATCCGGGAGTGAAAAACCTATGGCGGCACTGCAAGGCTAAGATGGGTTACGATAACCAGAGGAAAGCGTTCTTGTAGGGATTGTCGGCCATGGCTTGATCGGCTCGTACGCGTATAGGCAGACCGAATCTCATCCTGAGCTAGGCCTAGAGGCTGTCTTCGTCCACGATGCAGACCCGAAGTGTTTAGCTGGGCTTCCGAGAGAACTCATCCTAGAGCGAGTTGAGGATTTCACTTCCCAGAAGCCGCATATGGTTGCGAGCTAACCATCCTGATGTGCCCCGCATATGGGGCGACGTTACTCGATCAGGCCGACTACTTCCTGCTTTCCGTCACCGTCCTCGCCGATGCAAGCTCGAGAGTGAGCCGAAAGAGAACGCTTTGAATTGAAGAAACGGACGCGGCTCTTAATCCCCACGGCGGCATGATGGGGCTAGACACCCTCATCGAAGGCCGCGACACCTAGGAGGAGGCCCGAGTCGTGATGAAGAAGGAGCTGGGAAACTGGGCCTCGCAAGATCCGGCTTTAACCCCTCCAGGATCACGCAAGCGACGACGATCTACGACGGGCCTACCCGCGGCGCCTATCCGCTCTTCCAGCGGAACGTGAACACGCACGCGACCGTGGCTCTGGGCGGTATTGGCTTCGACCGAACGTACTCCACCTTGATAGTGGACCCCTACCTGAACATAGCAGTCCTAGAGTCGCTGCCAGTCGAACAGGACTCCCATGTACTCGCTCCTGTTGTTCAGTAGTCCTTCGTAGGCCTCCTGCGCCTGTTCAGGTTTCAAGAGGTGGGTTATGAGTTCCCTCACTTTCACTTCTCTTCGAGCAATGAGGCCCAGTGCATGCCTATAGTTCTGCAGGATGCTTCCCCTCGCGAAGTTCACGGGGAAGACGGGGATCTCCCACTCCCATCCACCCCTCAGCTGCAGGTATTTTAGGAAGATAGGTCTCAGAAGCTCCGACGCCGAAACGTCAGGGTAGTCTCTCCAAGGCGTAGCGACCTGAACTATCTCCGCGCCGACCTTAGCGATCTTCATCGCCTCCACCATCGCCTTCGCCGAGCCTGAACATTCCAAGACGAGGTGGCAGGAATCCTCCCCCGTCGCGGACCTCACCTGCTCTGCGAGGTTCTCCGTCGGGTCGATGACATGTCTGATGCTACACCTCTCAGCTAGCGCTCGTCTGCCCAGGTCCGGCTCTATGCCGACTACCTCGTACCCGGAAGACTGGAAGACTTGGGCGGCAAGGTTCCCGACTAGGCCGAGGCCGAAGACTGCCACGACATCGCCCGGCCTCGTACGTGTCGTCCTGAGCGTAGTCATGCCTACGCCGCACATCCGGGCGAAGGGCGCCTCCTCCAAGGCCGCGTTGCACGGCAGCTTGACGACAGGTGTCTTCGAGGTGTCTAAGCGGTGGAGGGAGGCGTGGTTTCCCTGGTTTAAGACGACATCCCCAACGCGGAATTGGCCTGTTCTGCTCCCTGCGGCTATCACTCGGTCGACTGAGGCGTAGCCAGACCCTCGCGGAAAGGAGGGTTTTCTCGCCCAGAGGGCATCTGCGAGACCGGTGAGGGAGGCCAGCTCTGTGCCTGGGCTTATCAACGTGAAGATCGTCTGGCCTATGATCTCGGTCTCTTTCAGACCAGCCTCGTCAAGCTGGAGAGGCTGGACTTCTACCCTCATCTCTCCGACGAAGACTATCTGTCTTCCCTGCACGTGGCGTCCACCTCCGTCACCGTAGCTTTACCCCTATCTCTCCCGCGACTGACCGGATGTAGCTGGCAGCTAGGGCGTACTCCTCCGCCGTCGGCAGGTGCTCAAGCATGAGTGGAATATCCTGGTCGAGCTTGTTCAGCTCGCGTAGAAGAGCACGATAATCAAGTCTTCCCAGTCCTGGGCGGGTCTCGTCTAGGTGAACGGTAAGCCTTCCCGAGAGGATCGTGTCCTTCGCGTGGCAGCTCTTCACGTGGGGGCCGAGCTTCAAGAGGAACTCCCGGATTAGCTCAGCGTTGCCGTAATAGCGTTGTGGGCTGCAGATGAGGTTCACAGGGTCGAAGTGGACTGCGAAGGCCTGCCGGTTGATAGCCTTGATGAGCCTCAGGTAGCTATCTGGCGAGTCTGGGTAGATCCAAGGCATCGTCTCTAAGGTGTAGAAGGTACGGGTCGGTTCCACCGCGTCTATGATCCTCTGCACCGTATCTACGATGAGGCCGAAGGTCTCTTCTGCGAGGTTCTCCGGGTGAGGCCCATCCCACTCCGCTCCTCGCGAACCGGCAATGTTCACGCAGCACCGTGCCCCTATCCTCTCGGCGAGCGCCAGCTGCCGCACGCACTTCTCGAAGGCCTCCCTGCGAGTTTCCTCCTCCGGGCTGAGGGGGTTGCTCCACGCCCCCACCTCGGCGATGACGACATCAGCCTCCTCCGCAGCCCGAGCGTAGGCCTGAATAGTGGCGTCGTCAGCCTCGCTCCCCACGGGGCAGAACGCCGCGGTGTAACCGTGCCTCCGCAAGGCCTTAACCCAACGCGTAGGGTCGGATGAGTCGACGAAGACAGGCCCGCCCAACCTCATTTATTAGTCCACCTACTTCTCCCGAGATGTAAGGGTTCCTTTCAGGTATCTCACAGCGTTCGGCAGGTTCGCTTCGTCCGAGGGCGGGCCTAAGTGCTCAGGTATGATGATGCCCTCGTAGCCTATGCTCTTGAGCAGCTGAATACATCGTGAAATGTCCACGTCTCCCTTGTCTAGGAAGACCTCCTCGTAGTCCCGGAACCTAGGCCCATGCCTCACCACGTTCCTAGCATGAGCCAGAAAGACCCTGTCCGCTCCGAGGTAGGCGATCGCATCGTAGGGGTCTCCACCTAGGATGTAGATGCCCGGGCAGTACGTCACGCCCATACTGCGACTTGCGACCGCCTCCAGCAGGGCGTCCATGAAGTAGAGATCCCACATGTGGCTTGCCAGCTTCACACCCGCCCCTTCAGCAGCCTCGGCGATTCTGCGGAAGAAGGAGACTAGCGTCGGCCAGTGCAGGCCCCCAGGCCTGAAGCTCCCGTCAAGGCTCTCGAGGCTGTACCGGCCTCCTTCGCCTATGATGAGGTGGGGAGGCCGGTAGAGTATGCCGTTGAATGGATACCACAATGCCGTGTTCACCTCTGCCTCGCCCATAGCCTCGATCGTCTTGCACAGCCTCTCAGCTTCATCCCCGCCGTCTAGGTTGCCCTCGAGGACAGCTCTGCTAGGCGTAGGAGCGATCAAAGCCGTCAGGTCGACGCCTTTCCAGCTTAAGCCTTGTTTGAACCTCCTCAGAGCCGAAGCCTCTAAGATGCCCGTCTCGTCGAAGCCCTCCACAGAGGAGCATGAGAGGCAGACATCCTCAACGTCGATGCTGTGGCAGTACGCCGCCAGCTTCTCCGCGTCTGCCTCCCATGCGTGAATCCCGACTCTCATCCAGCCACATCCACCTAGACACGCAGGGCCTCCGCCGCCTCAACATAAGACAAACTCCCCAACTTAGCATTTGTGAGGGACCTCTCTGCTCCGTAAAAAGCACCGGAGGGGAGGGGAAACGTGAGGCGCGCGGCCCCTTTTTCCGAGGGGGCTCTCGCTCTTCTCAGCTCTAGAAGCTCCTACGGTTCATCCTCTTAGGGTTGAGGGGAGTATCCCTACGGTCAAGCGGAGACTCCCGTGAGAGATGCCTAGAGGATCTTCAGGGCGTCTGAAGTCGTGAGGACCCCTTTATAGAGGAAGGTTGTCTGCCGATGAGCTATGGCTTCGTCGAACTCGTTGATGCTTGAGATACAGTCGGTTGGAACGATGGGTTTGATGCCTCTGAGGGCGACGCCTGCGACTGCATGGAGCACACAGATGTTCGCCACCGTGCCCATGATGAGGGCCCTGTCCACCTCGAGGTCTGAAAGCTTCACGTCTAGGTCTGTCTCGTAGAATGGGTCATACGTCTCTTTCCTCACGACGATGTCATGAACGATGGGAGCGAGTTCATCCACAATCTCCGCCCCCGTCGTGTTCTGGACGCAGTGGGAGCCCCATATCTCGAACTCCTTCGCGTCCGGCGGATGCCAGTCCTGCGTGTAGATGACCGGTACCTTCGCCTTCCTCGCTTGGTCTAGGACGGCGCGGATGCGCGGGACCGTCGCGGGCGCTGAAGGCCCCACGAAGAGCTTCCCACCCTCGTTCACGAAGTCTCGCTGCATATCGATGACCAGTACGGCAAGACCCTTCGCCGCTAGGGTTAGGTGGCTAGCGAGGGATACGGCGGGGACCTCGACCCAGCGGCGGCCACCTAACCTCGCGGCCTCTTCGCGTGGCTGCTCAGCCTTCCCTCCTTTCTCAGCCAAGCCTCTAACCCTAGAATGAACGCGGCGGAAGGCTGACTTAAGCGTAAGCTTCTAATCGTCGCACACCCTCCCTTCGCTCGGAAGTCTACCGTTCACTCAGAGGCTTCTCAAGAAGCCGTAACTTGCGATTGGATGGGTCTGGCTAAGCCCTCCCCGGTTTCATCTGGTTTCTCTCGAAGAGAGGGTAGACGTTAGACCTGGGTACGCGTCTGTTAAGCAGGCAGAGGGGCACCGCTGAGGAGGCCCCCTACAGAGCCCCGAGGTGGTGTCGCTTAAATACCGTTCTTCTCTCTCCTAGCCTCTAGGTGCCATGAATGTTTATCCGCGATTGGAGGGATGTTCAGCCGACGGTGACGCACGGCCGGCTCTGGGAGTGGCCTATCTGGACGAGACGCGTCGACGAGAAGCCAGACAGGGACACGGGAGCGGTCTGCTTCAACCTCGACACGTACAGCCGCTGCCTCCTACGCGAGATGCTGCGGACAGACAGGCGCAGCCATGAAGGGCAGGCAGAGTTCCTCTACGTCGTGGACGGCTGCGGCTCCGTCGAGATCGCCGGCGAGAGGTGGCCTATTCGGCCCGGCCACATCGTCAGGATACCGGCGGGTGCCAGCCACGTGATCGCTAACGAGTCGGACTACCCACTGGAGCTCGTGGCGGTCCGGAACCCGCCCGGCCGAGGCGACGAGACGGTCTTAGTCTATCATTGGCAAGAGCCGAGGCTAGAGGCCGAGCAGAGGAGCGAGTATGGGCCTTGGCATTGGAATCATCTGCCGCTCGGCGCGGCCGCGGGTTTCCTAAGGCTGGACGTGCCTCCTCGGAGCCTGCCTGAGCCTCACGCTCACCCGCCGGGGATGGACGAGATCTGGTACGTCCTCTACGGTGAGGGGTGGCACTGGGTCGGCCGGGAGCTGCAGCATCAGCCCGCTGGAGCAGCAGTTTGGGTTCAGCCTGGCGAGCAGCACTCCATGATTAACGCAACCGACGGGCAACTCGAGATACTCTACTGCGCCAGAAGACGAGAATAGGGCGAGGCCTGCCTCTTTGCGCTCATCTTCCTTTACAGCTACGGCGGTAAGCCGGCATGGAGAGGGGACAGCGAAGGTCGTTGGCTGTATGGCGGTCTGAAGCTAGCGCGACCTAGCTGTGAAAGGTCTGAAAACTGAGGCTCAAGTCTTTCACGTCTGCTTCCTGAGCCGCTAGAAGGGAGACACCGCCAAGCGAGGATTCTTGGTCATCGTCACTGCCCGCATCCCTCGCAGGTCCAGTTACGGTAAACAAGCTAAGCTCGTCTTCTCGTGTTCAGTCTCTTCGACGTCTACGATGAGGCTCCGCTAGCTGTCAGCCGTCCAGTCCGGCTTACGCTTGACACTTCTCTGCGCGCGACAACCTGTGTGAAGAAGAGGTGGACGCCCGCAAGTCCTCCGTAGCTTGCTCAGCGATAGTCTAGGCTTCTCGGCTTACTCATGTGAGTGCGTTCACGGCTTTGATGAGGGCTTGGATGTATCCGGCGGCGTAGGCTCTGCCTCTATGTCCCCACGGGGAGTCATCTACGCCCATCGGTACGTGGTCGTCTATGAGGCAGCCGTCGAAGCCCACCTCTTTGTACGCCATCATCGCCTTTAACATATCCGTCTGCCCGTCGTCTATGAACGTCTCGTGGAACTTGTACGGGGTCCCGAGCACGTTTCGGAAGTGTACGTAGAATATCTTCCGCCTGGAGCCGAAGTATCGGATGGCCTCGATGACGTCTATGCCCATCTCTGAGAAGGTGCCCTGACAGAACTCTATGCCGTTGCAGTCGCTGGGGACGAGTTCGATGACGCGTTTGAACGCGTCTACGCTGCGCATGATTCGTGCTATCCCCGCTATGGAGGGTACAGGCGGGTCGTCTGGGTGGAGGGCCATCTTGACGCCCGCCTGTTCAGCTGTGGGGATGACGCGTTTCAGGAAGTATTCGAAGTTCGCCCAGAGCTGCTCGTCGGTGACGACGCCTAACGGCGTGACTGGAGCGTTCTTGGCAAGTTCGTAGTCGAAGCTGGTGACGCGGGCTCCCCCTCGCCAGGGGGTGTGGCCGCTGGTCCTCCAAACGCCTCCGAGGCAGAAGTTGTAGCCTAGGATGGGGATCCCGGCTCTGCCCATGTTCTCAAGCGTCTTGCAGAAGTTCTCGATCTCCTCGTCTCGTCCCGGCTGGCCGAGCATCACCTTCAGGTACCACTCCCGTGGGATGTTCTCTATCGCGTTCAGCTTCAACCCGGCGGCTTCGACCCGCGTCCTAAGCATCAGAAGTGGGCGGAACTCGTAGAACCCTTCGCCGAGAGGCGCCTTTCCAGGCAGGACAGGGGAGTGGACGATTATATCCTCGGCGCCAAGCTGCTTCGCAAAGACGAGCTTATCATCCGTCAGCTCGTAGATAGACCCGAGCGCGTACCTCATGGATGACAGCACCGGCACGGAGGCTCCGCTATGGGCTTATAACTTTTACAGGAGGATCGTATCGTGCTGTGAACTTTAGGTTTCAGTTTTGTGGAGCCCTATCCCTCAGGGATTGTTCGTGAGGAATGGACTGTTCGTGAGGGAGAGGACTCCCCTAGGGATTGTAGCCTACCCCGCCTACCTATACCCTTCCAGCCTCAGCCCCTGGAGGGGCTCGAGGGCCGTAAGCCCATCTTGAGGCGGAGGAGCAACCGCTCCGTCATGAGCTGGTTTCACCGCTTCGGAGGGCTGGCTGAGGCCCTCCATGTGGGAGGGGCTGAGACCGCCGTGGTGGATGAGCGCTCCATAAACGAGGAAGGGCGTTGAAGCCTAAACCTAGGCGTATGCTCGCCCTAGGCGTCTGCTGGACGAGGAATGACCTCGTCGCCTACGGCTTCCTGAGGGGGCTCAGGGACAGGTATGGCGTAAGGGTCGTGTGCAACGGGGCCTCCTGGTACGGTGTCTGCTGGGAGCTTAGCTTAGGCTTAGGCGACTAGTGGACCCTGACCTCTAGAACCTGGCTGGCAGAGCGTTTGAGCAGGGAGGTGAAGAGGCGCCTCAAGGGCTTCCTGCGCATACCCTGCAGATGTGGAAGCCCTACGACCCATGCGGGGAGGCTCCTCGAGGCTTGGAGGGGCTTCTATAACTGGGCGAGATGCCGTACGGTGATTGGGGCATCTCCCTGCGGTTATGGAGGACCTGAACCCCTCGGCATCCTAGCCCTGATGAGGATGTGATGGCTAAAGTTCACAGCACGCTGGGACCCGCTTATCGCCTTAAGGTTACGTTCATCGTTGAGCTACTCGTCTCTCGACGTTGCCCACTTCGCGTATAGAGAATCGGTCTGGACCGGCAAATCTCAAGGCTATCTCTTCTCTGGGCTTCCTTCCTGCTTGCAGTTTCTCGTAGAGAAGGTTAAGCATGTAGTCGTCCACCCACCTTTCTTTATAGTCGTCCGCCGCAGCAGTATCAGTGACGCTGGAGACGTGAACGAGGCCTTCGTCGGGCTCTCTACAGAGCCGTCGAGGCGCGAAGATAGTCAGCTGCGTTCTTCGGTGACCTCCTTGATGAACATGAGGTTGAACTGTAGCTCGGGAATGTGACGCATGGCTACCGTTGCCTTCGCCGCGCCGTACCTGATAGTTATCTCGACGGTGAGGTGTCTTCCCTTCAGAGTCTGATAGTCATAGGGCTCTGTCCCCTCCCTCTTCAACGCTGCTTCATCTATCCGGACTTGGACGCGCTCCCTGTAAGGTTGCACCCTGATACATGCCTCGATCGCCTGTTCTAAGGCCTTGATTACCTTGGCATCAGAAGAGATGGGCGTGCCTACGAACTGGTGGTAGAGCGCTCCTAACGCGATGCCTCCCTCGAAGACAGCCCGTTCCCTCTCGCTCACGCTCGGATGGAAGAACTGCCCCGCCGGATCACGCTGCATCCCGGGCTACCCTCACCCATCGAGCTTCGCGGCTTACCTCTTATATGCTATGCGAGCTAGGCGCATGCAGCTCTGGGCTTCGCCAGTCTTAACCCTTAATTGGGCGGCGAAGCGGTTAAACAGAGGCCGCTCATGTCACCTAGTGAAGCCCCTCCAATGCATTCTGCTAAGACGGAGGCTCTAGACCTGACCCAGGAGGGGCTCCAGCAGCTAGAGCCAGGGCTTCAGGCTAAGTTCTCGTCGCTGGTTGAGTGGCTTCGTGCCAGAGGCCGAGTCTTGATCGCGTTATCCGGCGGCGTTGACAGTTCCTTCCTCGCCGCAGCTGCTAGGATCGCCCTAGCTGACAGGGCGGTTGTTGTTACGGCGGACTCGGTGACGCTTCCGCCGGGGGAGCTTTCCGAGGCGAAGAAGCTCGCATCCTCCTTAGGCCTGAGACAAGTGGTCGTTAAAGAGAACGAGCTACAGGACGAGAGGTTCGCCCTGAACCCGCCTGACCGCTGCTACTACTGCAAGATGGGCTTGATCAAGGAGCTGAGGAAGGTCGCGGCGCAGGAGGGCATAGACGTGATCCTCGACGGCACGAACGCTGACGACCTGAAGGGACATAGGCCTGGCGCCCTGGCTCTACGCGAGGGAGGCGTAAGAAGCCCCCTGGCGGAGCTCGGCTTCACGAAGAACGAGATCAGGGCGATCTCGAAGGCCTTAGGGCTTCCCACATGGTCGAAGCCATCGATGGCATGTCTATCCTCCAGGTTCGAGTACGGACAGAGGATAACCGCGGAGGGCCTCCACCGCGTAGGAGAAGCTGAGAGCTTCATAAGAACGCTCACGGGCGTCCGCCAACTGAGAGTTCGCTGCCACGGGGAACTTGCAAGGATCGAGGTTGGCAAAGACGAACGGTCCCTACTCGCCGACGAGGACATCATGGATAGAGTGAGCGAGAAGCTGAGAGCGTTAGGCTTCAGATACGTGACCCTAGACCTGACCGGCTACCGGACAGGCAGCATGGACGAGGCCCTCGCTCAACCTATCATCCCCGAGAAGATGACAGCCAACCGCTCAGCACGTTAACCCCGCCGCTAGGAGACCCCCTGGCGAATGCAGCTGGAGGCCCTCGAAAGGTAGAGCCCGTTAGCCGCTACCTTATGCAAGGCTAAGAGTATCTGAATCTGCTCTGGGCTTTCGAGGTAATCGCTCCAAGCAGCCCGGAAAGCCTCGAACTCCTCCTGAACCACGCGTGTTACGGCAGGCAGGCCTGAGCTAAGCGCCTGCGAAGAGAGGGAGAAGACGCGGAGAGCTCGCTTTGCGGGCTCCCTTGAAGCATCGATGCCTGATAGGCAACCTCGACTGATGATGCTTAATGCGTCGATCACTCTTTCGAGGTCAGAGAGAACACCCATAGCCCTCAGAGCGCCCAGAGCATGCAGGCTGTCCGTTTCCGCGGCAAGCATCCGTACAGCTATTCTCCTTGCCTCGATGAGTCTTTGAACTGCGTCATCAAGAGGGCTAGGGTGTTGTCTGCCCTCAACCACGAGCACGACCATATTCTCCAGCATCCGCGCTATCTGCGCGGCAACCGTGCTTGGAGAGCCGTACTGGTAGCCTCCCATGTTGCTCAGCAGAGGCGCGGCTTCAGCCCCCTGAGCGAAAGGTTCCGCTTCGAGTGCTGGGCAGACGCCCTTGGAGCATTCAAGGCATGCTCCGCCTGCGCAGTCCATCGCTGTGTTCCCGCAGCCACATATGAGTGAGCCCCAGAGCGTCCGAGCTACGAGGCGGATGACCGCCCTTGCTTCTCGCTCGTCTGGAGCCGCGCGGACATTCGCTCTCCCATCCCTGAAGGCCATGATGGTCATGCCGCGCGCCTCGATCCTTGCAACTCCAAGCCCCTCGGAGCACCTGACGTTCTCGAAGAACTCCACAGGTCTGAGCATCCAGTCCCAAGAGGAG
>JAWCPE010000035.1:10609-14051 GCA_038870415.1 Bathyarchaeia archaeon | reverse complement strand
CCCTCACCTCTAGGGGCGTCGATGCTAGGCTGAACTCGGAGAGTATCCGTCCTGACTCGTGAGCCCAGTCGGCGACCCAGTCGATCTGCCTCGCAAGTCTGAGGAGGCCTCTCCGCTCGTCTACGGGGAGTTCTCCCTTAGAGAGGTCTGCGACGATCTCCTTCCTCAACGCGTCTGCCTCCTTCTCCCGCTTCCGGAGGAGGTCGAAGCTCTTCGCCTGCTCCTCCACCTTGCTCTCAGCCGCAGCTTTGATGCACTTCACGAGCAGCTCCACGGCGTCGACCGTCATCTTCGAATGCTCCCTGATCATCATGACAGCCCGGCTTACCCTTCTACCGGCGAACCAGCTCTCAAGCTTCGACAAATCCCGTTGGCCTCCTCACGACGAGCGGTTACTCCAAGGCTATCTCTTGGTCTAATCCACCCTCAGGGAAGGGATATATGAGTATATGCTCCTTAGGCAGGGAGAGCACCACCTTCTCCCCGACGGCGAGCTCCGGCCCCTCAGAGACTAAGGGACGCTTCACCGTCAACGCCAGCCCGTTCGTCAGCCTCACCTGGTACCTCATAACGCTGCCGGCGAAGGCTTGGCTTTCCACGCGTCCCTGCCAAACGTTACAGCCTGAAGAGCCGTGGTCTTCGAAGGAGATGAACTCAGGCCTGATCGCGACGACAACCCTTCCGCTCTCAACCGAGGGAGGGATCGGGCAGTGGAGCTCTAGGCCGTCAACGTCTAGGGCGGCTTCTTCGCCTCTCCGGAGAACCTTGGCTTGGAGGAAGTTGGCTTCCCCCACGAAGTTGGCGGTGAAGATCCTCTTCGGCTGTAGGTACAGCTGCATAGGTGTACCTACCTCTGCGATTCTGCCCGCCTTCATCACCACGACACGGTCCGATATCGAGAGGGCCTCCTCCTGGTCGTGCGTCACGTGTATCGCGGTGAGCCCTAGGTCTGTGACGAGCTGCCTCAGCTCGTACCTGAGCTTCGCCCGGACCTTGGCGTCTAAGGCGCCTAGAGGCTCGTCTAGGAGCAGCAGAGAGGAGCCTGAGGCGAAGGCCCGGACGACCGCCACCTCCTGCTGGGCTCCGCCGCTCAGCTCACGCGGGTAGGCTTCGGCGCGGTCTTCAAGCCTCACCATCGAGAGCATCTCCTTCGCCATCCTCTCCGCCCTCTCAGGCGGCCACCCCTTCACCCTGGGCCCATACGAGACGTTATCCGAGACGGACATATGCGGGAAGAGGGCGACCTCCTGGAAGACGTAGCCAACCCCGCGTTCCTGGATGGGGACATCTGTCAGGTCGCGGTCGTCCACGTAGACCCGGCCCTCGTCCGGTCGGATGATGCCTGCGATGCACTTTATGAGAGTCGTCTTCCCACAGCCGCTCGGGCCGAGGATGGAGAGGTACTCCTTATCCTCCAGCTCTAGGGTTACGCGGTCTAGGGCGGTGACGCGCCCATACCTCTTCGAGACGCCTACGATGCGGACGCGAGGCATCTAGACGACCTCCAGCTCCCTCCTCAGCCCGACAGGGGGGTAGGAGTAGACCAACGCGTCGCCGGGGGTGAAGCTGACCGCTACCTTTTCTCCAACCGAGAGGGAGGGCGCCCTCGCCGTGGGGCACTTACACGCGACCTCGTCCCCGTTCTCCAGCCTCACCTCGAACCGCATGAAGCTGCCTAGAAACCTCAGGGCTTTAACCTCCCCCCGGAGGGCGTTAGGCAGATCGCCTGAGGCCGTCGTGAAACTCATCCTCTCCTCCCTTACCATGACGACGACAGGTTCATCCACAGCGTAGGTCGTATCCTCCACCTGGACCTGGAGGCCGCCTCGAAGCCGGACCGTGGACCCCTCCCTTGTCCTTTCAAGGATGAGGCCTTCGAGGAAGTTTGCCCCGCCGATGAAGTCAGCCACGAAGAGGCTTGCAGGCCTCTGATAAACGTGAAACGGGGTCCCGTGCTGCTGCACGCGGCCATGCCGGAGAACGATCATCCGGTCGCCTATGGTGACGGCCTCCTCCTGGTCGTGTGTCACGTGGAGCGTCGTAAGCCCCTGACTCTTAGCAAGCTCCTTCAGCTTGTACCTCAGCTCAACCCTCAGCCTCGCGTCTAGGGCGCCTAGAGGCTCGTCGAGGAGGAGAAGCCTCGCGCCGGACGCGAGGCCCCGCGCGAGCGCCACACGCTGCTGCATGCCGCCGCTCAGCTCCCTGGGAAAGGCATCCGCGCGGGGGTCGAGCCTAACCATCTGAAGCATCTCTAACGCGGTCTTGGAGGCGGCCTCCCTGCTCAGCCCCTTTGAGAGGGGGCCGAAGCTGACGTTCTCGAGGACTCTCATATGGGGGAAGAGCGCGTACTGCTGCGGGACGTAGACCGCGTCCCGTTCCTCTGGGGGCTTACGCGTGACGGGTTTCCCGTCGATGAGGACCTCGCCCTGGTCGGGGTAGATGAGCCCCGCGATGAGGCGTAGAAGCGTCGTCTTGCCGCTCCCGGTAGGGCCGAGGACGCAGAGGTACTCGCCGTCTTTAACCTCGAAGCTGACCCGGTCGACCGCCGGGATTCGCCCGTAGCTCTTCGTCACGTCTACCAGCTGGACGGACGGCAGCCTCGGTCACCTCCTTTCACGCGTTACCAGCCGTAGGACGAGGAGCGCGATGAACGAGGTTAAGGCCAGTAGGGCGACGCCGAGCGCCCTTTCAGAGTTCGAGACGGGGAGGGTTCCCCTAACCCACTCCACGAGCAGGACAGGGGCAGTCTTCAACTCTCTTGAGACCGCCTTCGCGGCGCCCGTCTCATCGACGCTTCGGGTGAAGACTAGGATGGCGCCTGAGAGGACGGCGTACTTCGCAAGCGGAAGCGTGACCTTCCTGAAGACGGTCAAGGGGCGCGCGCCCAGGGAGCGGGCGGTATCCTCCATCTCAGGGGAGACATCCTCTATAGCCGCGGACATCGCACGGACAAAGTAGGTGTAGGTTATCGTCGTATGCGAGAGGACGAGGACCCAGAACTCCGGCAAGCCGCCGAAGACGGCCCAGAAGAAGCTGAGCGAGACGCCTAAAGCGATGGAGGGCACCACGATAGGCACATTCACCAAGGCGTCGAGGAGCGCCGTCGCCGCCCTGCCTGCCTGCTTCCTCGCGAGGAGCACCGCGACAGGGAGCCCCGCAGCGACGTTCACAACCGTCGCGACCACGCCGATCGTATACGAGAGCAGGACGCTCTGCCAGTATGGTCCCCATACACTTAAGCCGCTCAACGCTTTGCCCAAGCTGCCGTCCGTCAGGGCGGAGGCCGCAGGGAAAGCGATGAAGAGCGACGGCGTAATGACGAAGACGAAGAAGAATAGCATCGTCACGCCATCCCTGAAGGCGACGCCGACGCGTCCGCTAAAGGCTCGCTCGCCTGTAGGCCAGGCTCTCCGAACAGGAACTCTAAGCCTCGGCCCGACAA
>JAWCPE010000035.1:0-10599 GCA_038870415.1 Bathyarchaeia archaeon | reverse complement strand
ATCAAGGCGAAGACGAGAAGCGAGGTGAAGACGAGGACGAAGCTGACGAAGACGAGGGGGCCTTCTAGACCCGCGTCTTTCGCGTTACTTATGAAGACGACGCCGTTCTCGAAGCTGCCTGCGACCATGACCGTCGCGCCGGTTTCGGAAAGAGACCTAGCGAAGGCTAAAAGAAACGAGGCGACGATGGCCGGCCTTAGGATGGGAAGGGTGACCGTTCTTGCTGCCGTGAAGGGTTGGGCGCCGAGTGTCTTCGCGGCGACCTCGTAAGTGGCCTCGTAGCCGAGAAGAGCTCCTACCATCACGCGGACCACGGCGGGGAAGGAGAACGCGAGGTGCAGCAGGATGATGAGCATAAGCCCTGGCGCTATGAGGCTGTCAAGGCCGAAGAGCGCGGCGAGGCCGTCTGGCGTGCTCCAGAAGAGCCGCGTCGAGAACCCTAAAGCCACCGTTGGGATTATGAAGGGGATGTCTGCGAGAGTATCGATTATGTTCACCCATCGCGTCTTACTTCTGACGATGAACCAGGCGAAGGGGATACCCGCGAGCAGGTCGAGGGCTGAGACGAGGAGCGCGATGGCGAAGGACCATGCTATCGCGGATTGAGCCCTTGCCATGAGGCGGGGGTCCGCGTAGACCTCCCCCAGCCGGTCCGTCTTCAGAAGGATGCCGAACAGAGGCGGCACGAGGACGATGACGACGAAGAAGACCAACGAGGCCGCGTAGACCACCGCTCGAATACGCGGCTGAGCTGAGAGGCTTTCAAGCCTCACGAGCAGGCTGGTACTCGTCTTCTCTCCGCTTCTCAACCCTGGGCCCCTCAGGCTGCGCTAGTTGGGGAGGGATCAGATAATCCTGTTCTTGCTCAGGATGCCTTCGACGACTACCACGGCGTCGTGGCAGCAGTCAGCCGCGCTCTCCATGATCTCGTAGATTTCCTTCCAAGCGATCAGTTCCCTGACGCTTACAGAGCTGCTGGGAGAGAAGAGCTCCGTTAAGGCTCCGCGGTACGACCTATCCATCTCTTCCTCTAATCGGTGGATCTGGGCGCACATCTCGCCTAGGCTGCCGGTAAGCTTCTTCCCAAACTCCATGATCAGGGTCTCCAGTGTCTCCATCATCTTCTGCAGTAAGGTGGCGAGTTGTTTCAGCTTCGGCGGAGGCCGTTCAACTCCGAAGACTACGAGTCTTGAGGATGCTTTCTCCAGCATGTCGAGGACGTCGTCCAGAGAGGCTGTGAGGCTCCTGATGTCTTCTTCGTCGAGGCTGGCGGGCGTGATGAAGGTCTTCTCCAGCTTCTTGTAGATCGCGCGGCAGATATCGTCTCCCTTCTCCTCGAGGGTCTTCATCCGCGCCGCCTTCTCTTCCCCGGATTGCCGCCTTGATTCAAGTGTCTCCGCCATCTCCCTCAGGGAGTGGGCTGCCTCCGAGATCGTCGAGGCTTGAGCGGCGAACAGGTTGAAGAAGCTCTCTTTCACCCCTGGCTCTGTGGGTCTCCTGAAGATGGCTGCGATTTTGAAGCCCAATCCCTTCGCCCCCCTCAGATTCCCCAGAGCAGTATCTTCGTCGCGAGGAAGGCGATAAGTCCGCAGATAGGGAAGGTTAGAAGCCAGGCGGCGGCGACCTGCTTCACGACGGCCCAGTTGACCGCCCGCATTCTGCGAGAAGCCCCAACCCCTATGATGGATGTGCTGATCGTGTGCGTCGTACTCAACGGTATGCCGAAGTACGAGGCGAGCGTGATGGTCGTAGCAGTCCCGGTCTCAGCTGAGAACCCCTGGTAGGTCTCAAGCTTCGTTATCTTAGTCCCCATCGTTCGGATGATGCGCCATCCTCCGACGGAGGTGCCTACGCCCATCACGAGGCCGCAGAGGAGAATAACCCAGACCGGGATCGCGAACTCGTCAAGGACGCCTCCGATGACCAAGGCCAAGGTGAAGGCTCCGATGAACTTCTGTCCATCGTTCAACCCGTGGCTGTAAGCCATGAACGCCGCGGAGAAGACCTGCAGCCTGCCGAAGAGCCTCTTCGCCTTCAAAGGAGACGCATCCTTGCATAAAGCCCGGACCGCCTTCGAGATGAGGTATCCGCCTAAGAATCCGAAGACCAATGATGCGACTAAGCCGTAAAACACCTTCATCCAGCCGCTCCAGATGATGACGTCCGGCCCAGCCGCGGCGAGCCCGGCGCCTGTCAGCCCGGCGATGAGCGCGTGGGTTTCACTTGTGGGAAGCCCGTATCTCCAAGAGAGGGTGCTCCAGATGATTATCCCAGCCATCCCCGTGCTCATCGTGGTAAGGTTCACCATGTTCGCGTGGATGATCTCCGTCCCGATCGTCAAGGCCACGGTGGTACCTGATAAGGCTCCTAACGCGTTCAGGAGGCCGGCCATCACCACGCTCGTCCTCGGCGAGAGTGTCCGCGTGGAGACAACCGTAGCGATGGCGTTCGGAGCATCCGTCCAGCCGTTCACGAACTCTGCGCCTAGAACCAGAGCCAGCGATACTCCGAGGAAGATGCTGCCGTCCATCAAGTCATCTCCCGAGATGCCGCTTCTCACCGCGCCCAGTACGCTTGCCCCATGCTGTCCTCTCGGTCTCTCGCTTGTTAGCTCCCCATTCTAGCGTTAACGCAGAGAAGCTTTCAGGCCTCATAGCTACGGCTTGGGAAGACATCCGCTCATCCCGGCAGACGCTTCGCGGGTTCACATCTACGGCTGTGGACGCTTCTCGCGTGTCGATATTCCCTCCACGTCAGGGCGGTCTAGACCCCACTGACCCAAGGATATAAGCTATGACCCCGCGGAGGCAGCTCGCTTCACAGCGGCTCCAGCCAGGCAGGGCAAGTCTTAACTCTTGGCTCTAGGCTGTGGCTCGCATGATGGTTCTTCGATGAAAGCGATGGTACTCCATCAGCCTCAGCCCATAGAGAATAGGCCCCTCGTGAACGAATCGGTCCCCGACCCTGCCCCTGGCCCTAGCGATGTGCTCATAAGGGTCGAGGCGTGCGGCGTCTGCCACTCGAACCTGCATATGGTCGAGGGCGGCTTCATCAAGCCAGGTAAGCTCCCGATCATCCCAGGCCACGAGGTCTCGGGCGTCGTAGAGGCCCTCGGGAGCAACGTGAAAGCGTGGCAGGTCGGGCAGAGGGTCGGCGTCCAAGTCCTCTACGAGAGCTGCAGACGCTGCGAGTACTGCCTCACAGGCCGCGAGAACCTCTGCCTAAGCCGGAAAGCCACCGGCGAGACCGTGGACGGCGGCTACGCTGAGCTCATCAAGGCTCCTTGGGACTTCATCTACCCGCTCCCGGAGAACCTGAGCTTCGAGGAGGCCGCCCCGCTCTTCTGTCCAGGCGTCACCGCCTACAGAGCGGTGGAAAGGGCCGGCGTTAGACCAGGACAGAGAGTGGCGGTGATAGGCATAGGGGGCGTAGGCCACATGTCCCTTCAATTCGCCAAGCTCGCTGGAGCCGAGGTCATAGCCGTCGACAGGCTTGAAAGGCAACTGAAACTCGCCCAGGAGCTGGGCGCCGACCACATCGTTCCAGCCCAGGAGCTTGAGGCATTCGTCTCCAAGACCGGGAAGCCGGATGTCGTGATGGTCCACGCCCCGTCTCAGCAGGCGGTAGACCAAGCGATGAAAGTGGTGAAACGTGGAGGAACCGTCCTGATGGCCGTCTTGGGCAACGTGAACATAGCCTTCTACGAGGAACCTACAGTTGTGGGAAGCGTCATAGGCTCAAGGATGGATATGAACGAGACTTTGAACCTCGCCTCTAAACGTAGGGTTGTGGTGAAGTGGCAGGCCTTCAAGCTTGAGGAGGCGAACGAGGTCCTCCTGAGACTGAAGAGGGGCGAGATCGTCGGAAGAGCCGTTTTGACACCGTAGACGCAGGCGGCTCGCCGTTAGCTCCGCGCTAGACGCTCCTCAAAGAAGTCTAGGAAACGTTCCGTCTCCACCTCGACGGCTACTTCCACGCAGTTCCCTGTGCCTTTCTGAGCGTTCTTTGCGACCATCCATCCGTCTGTCAGCGCTCCACGCGTCTCCAAGGCAACAGTCATGGTTCTAGTCTTGACGAGGCTCCTGTCTATGAGCGCACCTACGGTGAGCGGGTCGTGCAGGTGGTTCCACGGACGCTTCACCATCCTCTCCTGGTAGTTCACGGCGGCTGACGCTGCGAGAGAGGCGAGCGGCCGCTTCGACGCGCTGATCCTCTCGATGCGTGCCCGGTCTAAGGCTACCTTGAGCGTCACGTCTAAGCCTACCATGGTTATGGGCATCCCGGAGCTGAAGACGATATTCGCCGCCTCAGGGTCGCTTGAAACGTTGTACTCCCGAAGGTCGTTGCGGTCCGGGGTCTTGTAGACGATGCCGCCCATGATGAAGCAGTCCTTAACGTTCCGGGCGATCGCGGGCTCCATTATGAGCGCGGCGGCGATGTTCGTCAACGGCCCAACCGTGAGCAGCGTCAACTCGCCTGGAGAACCCATGATGCTCGATACGAGGAAACCCACAGCGTTTCCTCTAGGCGGCTCTGGGATGTCGGAGATATTGACGCCGTGGCCGTCGTACCGGCCCCAGACCGCCTCGCCCTTCCGGAGAAGAGGCTTCGAGAGCCCTGTGACCACTGGAACGTCGGTTCGTCCGGCGGTCCTCAACACCTTCATAGCGAGCCTTGTCCGCTTCTCAGCTTCGAGGCTTACCGTCATGACGCCCTCCAGCTTGATCTCCGACGAGTTCAACGCCAGAGCGAGGGCGAGGAGGTCGTCTACGTCCGTGCCGATGTCCGTGTCCAAGAGAACCCGCTTCTCAACCATACCTGTCACCGGTTTTAGGAAACTCTAGCTAGGTTGGCTGAGTATGTCTATGGTCTCGCCGACGGCGAACCTTACGCGTTCGGCGCAGGCGTAGTCGTGGACACTTCGGTAATACTCCTTCAGCCCCTCCGGGGTCTTCACGTTCAGCCTCGTCAACTCGCGGCAGGTGAACGCGCCCCAACGCGACTTGAAGGCTTCTAGGAACCTGTCGACCTTCGACCAGGCCGCCTGAGGGCTCTCCTCGTTGCTCCCACGCCCGAACTTGAGGCCTATCGCCATCGCTGAACCCGAGATGGTGCCGCATAGGAGCCCGTTCAGGCTGACGCCTGCCCCCACGCCGGTCCCAATCCTAGGGATCAGGTCCGACTTTACGCCGAGGTACTCCGCGAGGGCTAGAAGGACGCTCTCGCAGCAGTTGTACGGCCGCCCAGCCGGGAAGTTCCTCGGCCTCTCCATAAAGTAGGCCGCCGCCTTCCTCTGAAGCTCCTCCTTCGTTAAGCTCGACATGTCTGAGAACTTAAAGCCGAAGAGATTTATCATTGATCCTTAACGAGCCTTAACCGGCGCGCTTCTTCGCGTTCCGCAACCGGATGTCTGGTGAAATAGGGTATCTTTATATTCTATTGAGAATAACTCGGACCGGCTGATATCCATGAGGGCCGCAAAACTCCTCACGGCGGTCCTTCTGACGATCGCGTTCATCTCTCCCTCGCTATCAGTTGTTCTAGCACAGGCCCCGAGTTCAACTCAGCCGGAGTGGGTGATCACCCGCGGCGGCAAGGAGATGGATGAGGGTTGGGGCGTCGCCGTGGATGATCAGGGCTACCTGTACTTTGTGGGGCATGACACGGTCCCCGGCCCCTTAGCAGACATATTCCTGTACAAGATCAGCCCATCCGATGGCTCCGAGGTGTGGAATGCTACGTGGGGCGGAGCCGGCGACGAGCAGGGCCTAGAGGTTACGGTGAACGACAACGCCGTCTATGTCGGGGGTCGGACCCAGAACTCTCCCGACGGCACACTGGACATGCTGATCCAGGCGTATAACGCTACAACGGGGGCTTTAAAGTGGACGACCACTTGGGCGTACACGAGAGGCGGAGGCTACGAGGAGGTTGACGCGATCGTGGTGGATGGGGAGGACCTCTACGTCGTCGGGTGGGCTGCGTACCCCGGGAGATCCAATGAGATCGCGGTTCTCAAGCTGAGTAGACAGACTGGGCAGATCGTCTGGAACGTGACGTGGGGCTCCAAGAACTGGGATGAGGCTAACGGCCACATCGTGGTCGATTCCAGTAGGGTCTATGTCGCGGGCAGGTTCAACGCCACAGGTCCGCTGGTCGGCGGCGAAGCGTTGCTCGTCGCGTTCAACAAGACGGATGGGCGGTACCTCAACCATACAGCGTGGATCGAGGGGACGGCTGCGTACTACCTCGGCATGACCGGCGACTCCCAGGGCCTCTACGCGGTCGGGACCTCCATCAAGGGAGGCGACAAGATCATCTTGCACAAGTACGACCGGGACCTGAACAGGCTCTGGGCCGCGGAGTGGGCGAGCAACGGGTCGGAAGCCGCGAGGACCGTAGAGGTCACCCCGTCCGGAGACGGGCTTATAATCGCGGGTAAGACAACGAGTTACGGCAACGGTAGCTTCGACGCCCTTCTACTGAAGTACGACCTTCAGGGCCGACTGCTCTGGTCCCGTACCTGGGGCGGCGACGGGAGCGACGAACCCCACAGCCTAGCTCTCCGCGGGGACTACGCCTACGTCGCCGGTGAGACCACCAGCTACGGCAAGGGGAAGGCGGATGCCTTCCTTGCAAAGTTTAACGTTGCGGGAACAATGGGCCCCGTGTACTACTGGCTGTCTGGCAAGGTGCTGGACTCCGCTTCGAAGGAAGCGATCAGAGGTGCCAACGTGAAGGTCGGACCGAATAGCACTGTCACCGACGGCGCAGGAGCGTACCGGCTGGAGCTTCCCGAAGGCGAATATGAGGTCGAGGTCTATGCGAACGGTTATACCGCCTATACGGGGAGGGTTTCGGTACGCGGAGGTAACGTGACTCAGAGCTTCGAGTTGGGGAAGAAGTGCATCATAGCCACCGCCTCTTACGGGTCGGAACTGGACCCTCATGTTCAGTTCCTGAGGAGTTTCCGGGAGAATGTGGTTTTGAAGACGTTCGCCGGCAGCCAGTTCATGCAGGTCTTCAACGCCTGGTACTATTCCTTCAGCCCGGACGTAGCTGCTTTCATCGCCGATAACCCGCCAGTAAGGGAGATGGCGAAGGCCGTGCTGTATCCTTTGATAGGGATTCTACATGTCGCTACCTTGACCCAGTCGGCTTTCAGCTTTAACCCTGAGCTGGCCATAGTGATGGCTGGGCTGGTTGCCAGCGCACTTATAGGAGCCATCTACTTCTCACCCCTAGCCATGCTTGGATTGACCCCCTTCAGAAAGCTTGTAAAAGCTATGCCTAAGCTCCGCGTGCTTCTAACATTAATTGTTCCTTGGATCGCAAGCATAGCGTTGATCTTCGTAGCCGAAATGATCGCTTCACCTATCTTGGGGATGGCGTCTACGGCAATGCTCGTAATACTCACTATGGCGTTGTCTTCAGGTACAATCGCCCTCATAATTCACTTCAAGATCTTCTGCAAATAGCCCTTCCATAGCCTCTCAGTCTAAATCTACCATTTAGACTCGGTCATACCGTGGACTAGTTTCGGACAGGGTCTCTTATGCGAGATCTCAGGAAGGTGAAACGGAGGGAAACTGTAAATATAAGGTGAGTGCGAAGGTGGAGTAAGCGAGAGCGCCGAAGGAGAGTGGCCGATGCTCTTCGAGACGTCAAGGCCACATCGATACTCCCCTGGGATTGACCCATACTCCTCTCTTCGATAAAGTTTGGTAACGAACATTATAGGACCATTCGCTATCGATCTGATATGGTGCAGGGTCCTAGACTCCACCCAGTCCCGCCTGTTACGCTCAGAGATTAAGGAGAAGGTTTGATGGGGGGCTCGTTTCACCGGGGGAGAACAGTCTGTCCGACCGGAAGAGGAGGCAGAAGGCGTTAAGGCGGTCTAAGGAGCGGCCCAGGGGCATCATTGAGCGGAGCCTCGACGCGATAGCCGCGCTTGACCTGCAGGGACGTTTCACCTACCTCTCCCCTGCGGTTGAGAGGATCATAGGCTATAGGCCCGAGGAGATCGTGGGGAGACCCCTCAAGGAATTCCTCCCTGAGTTCGAGATTCCCAAAGTGGCTCAAGCCTTCAACGGAGCGGTGAAAGGCAGGAGTATTGAAGGTGTTCAGTTCAATATCCGGAGGAGCGACGGGTCCCTAGCCTCCCTTGAGCTGAACGGCGCCCCGATACTTAAGGACGGGGAAGTGGTCGGACTCCAAGGGACCATCCGAGACATCACTGAGCGCAAGAGGATGGAGGCGGCGCTGCGGAAATCTCAGGAGCTGCTTAGAAGCATATTCGCCTCCTCTCCAGACGCTATCACCGTCACTGACCTGAACGGAAACATAGTTGAATTCAACCAGGCAACCCTGGACCTGCACGGCTATTCATCGAGGGAGGAGCTGGCCGGCAGGAACGCCTTCGAGCTTATCGCGGAGAGGGACCGCGAAAGAGCAGCCAGGAATATGAAGGTAGTTCTCGAGCAGGGATCGGCGAGAGACATAGAGTACACCTTCCTGACCAGAGATGGCCGGGAGTTCCCAGCTGAGCTCTCGGCAAGCGTTCTCAGGGATCCCGCCGGTAACCCGACAGGCTTCATGGCGATAACGAAGGACATAAGCGGGCGGAAACGGGCGGAGGAGGAGTTGAGGCTTAGGGCCGAGCTCCTAGATGCGGCCATAGACGCGATCCTGTTGAACGACCTGGATGGAAGCATCATCTACGCTAACGAGGCATGCCATAAGCTCCTAGGATACACCAGAGATGAGCTGTTGAAGATGAACGTGGGCGCCCTCTTCCCTCTAGGCTCAAATGGGCTGCTCGAGCCTGAGGTTAAACGGCTAATGGAGAGAGGAGAGGCTGCCTTCGAATCCCTCATCGTCGGTAAGGGCGGGTCAGCGACGCCTGTCGAAGTGCATGCGCGCATCGTCAAGTCGGGCGGTAGGAGACTCGTCCTGAGCGTCGGCCGCGATATCACTGAGCGGAAGAAGGTGGAGGAGATGAAGAGCCGTTTCATCTCCGTCGCCACACATGAGCTTCGAACGCCCCTCGTCTCGATCAAAGGATACGTCGACTACATCCTGACAGGCAAGCTCGGGGCAGTCCCGGTGAGCGTCAAGCCAAGCCTGGAGGTTGTGAAGCGGAACACGGATCGGCTTCTCCGCATCACCGACGACCTGCTGGACATCCAACGCTTAGCCTCTGGCAGGCTTCCGCTCTACGTGGCACCCCTAGATCTCCGCGAGGTCGTAGACGACTGCGTGAAGGCGGTTCAGCCCCTCTTCGACGAGAGGAGACAGAGCTTCCGCCTAGAAGCCCCAGATGGCCCCCTGCTCATCAAGGGAGACCGTATCAGGCTTAGCCAGGTGGTGATGAACATCCTCAGCAACGCGGTGAAGTTCACGCCTCAAGGCGGCGAGATAACCGTCCGCGTCGAAGATAGAGAAGACGCCGTCCAGGTCCAAGTCTCGGATACGGGCATCGGCATCCGGAAAGAGGACCTAGAGAGGGTCTTCGAACCCTTGGCGGACATAAAGAAGCCCGGCTACATCAAGGGTACGGGTTTAGGGCTTAGCGTCGCGAAGGGCTTGGTGGAAGCCCATGGGGGCAAGATGTGGGCCTACTCGGAAGGCGAGGGGAAGGGCTCCACCTTCACGTTCACTCTGCCTAAACAGAGGGGAAAGGGGGCGAGTTGACCAGCTTTGCCTGACAAGATACTGGTCGTAGACGATGAACCGGACATCCTCAACCTGGCCAAGATGATACTCGAGGGTGAAGGATACGAGGTGGCGGTCGCCTCCAACGGGAAGGAGGCGGTACAGAAGGCGGAGTCCCAGGAGCCTGACCTCATCCTTCTCGACGTGGTGATGCCCGGCAGAAACGGCTTCGAGGTCTGCCAAGCCCTTAAGGCGGGGACTAGGACCGGTCTGGTCCCCGTGGTCATGTTCACCGCTTTAGGGAGAGATGTGGACAGGAAGCTGAGCGCCGAGTCTGGGGCTGACGGCCACCTTGTCAAGCCCTTCACGCCGGAGGGGCTACTCGCCGAGGTGCAGAAACAGTTGCAGAAGGCGCGGCTTGAAAGGTTCTCTAAGGCCCTAGGGCTGACTCACGCCCAGCTGAGGGGCCGAAAGGTCCTCTTGGAGTTTGACCCGGCCACCCCTTACCAGAGGGCTGTCCGAGACTTCGTCTTCGAGGCTCGAGCGCATGGGGAGTCGGTGCTTGTGCTGACGCCTAAGGCAAGCGTGGTCCGTCATGCCCTTCAAGGCGAGGACGGCGTAGAGTTCGTCGCTTTAACTCACCAAGTGATCTTCACGACGATCCTGACGCCGTACGAGGGGAAGCCTTTAGCCCTTGTCTTCGACAACCTTACAGACTTGGTATTCTACATGGGTTTTCAGCCCGCCTACAACTTCACAAGAGGCACGTTGGAGAAGCTTGCCGAGCAGAGCATAACCGCCCTCTTCCTCTTCAGCCCTAACGCTCATCCGCCCAGCGAGACCTACACGGTGAGAAATCTCTTCAGCGAACAAGTCACCTATGGAGCAGGCGGACTCATCAAGGTTAAGCTGACCTGACGCGTTAGAGGCCTCCTCAGCCGA
>JAWCPE010000034.1:0-14085 GCA_038870415.1 Bathyarchaeia archaeon | reverse complement strand
CTGATGAAGGCCGAGCTCTTCCTGAGGCTCTACACCCCATGGTACAACTGGATACGCCCCCACCAAACCCTAGGAAGACCACCAGCCTAGCAGACCAAAGGTAACAGTATCCTCTCAGATTGACGAAAGGGTTATAACGCGATTCAAACCGCTTTTGGTTGCGGTACATGCTCTATGAGCGTTAAGTTACGATGGCTTGGCCACGGCTCCTTCATGCTTGAGACGGCTTCCAGTAAGGAAGTCTACTTGGACCCTTGGATTGAAGGCAACCCCGCCTCCCCCATCAGGCTTGACGACGTTAAGAAAGCTGACATAGTCTGTGTTACTCACGGGCACGTAGATCACATAGGTGATTCCATCAGGATAGCAAAGAAGACGGGAGCCGTCTTTGTGGGCACCCCGGAGCTCGGTTTCTTCGCCCAGAGAAACGGGATTCCAGACGAGGGAGGGGAGCTCTGCCCGCTCAACATAGGCGGCTCAGCTGTTATTCGCGGAATAGAGGTTATCATGACAAACGCCGCTCACACCTCAGATATCATGACGAGCGCCACCGAGGAGACGGTCGGCTCAGGATCTTGCGGATACATCCTCGTAACCGAGGACGAGGTGCGCATTTACTTCGCCGGCGACACAGGAGTCTTCAGCGACATGGAGCTCATCGCGAGGTTGTACGCACCCCAGGTTGCTATCATGCCCGTGGGCGGAAAGTACAACATGGGGGTAAGAGAGGCTGCATACGCAGCACATCTCATCCAGCCTGAGGTCTTCATCCCTATGCATTACGGCACTTTCCCCGACCAGACGGCCGACCTTGAGAAACTCAGCGACCTTGTAAGAAAGCTTGCCCCCTCAACTAGGCTAATCATACTGAAACCCGGCGAAAGCCTAAGCTACCCTCCCTGACCCCGAAAACCTACGTGCGGCTTCGATCATACGCCGTTTATGACGCAGAGCTTCTCTGCTACCTTAAACCCCGGCTACCTCCTCGACGGAGGATACGAACCGGGGAGGCTCCGACCGGTCGTAGAAGACTGGGAGGCTCTCAGCCAGGTCTAGGCGTGATAGAGGCTGCAGCTATCGCGTCTACAGAGGGGGAGCGGTCTTCGAAGCCCTCCGTCCTAGGCTTCCCTGTAAAGCCTTCTACCTGATGAAAGGTTGATTATCAGCTCCAAGCCGAGAAGCAGGCCTCAACTGTTCCTCCCCCCTCACACTACTCCACGTCGCCGAGACGCCGCTCACCCTACTGGAGCGTTGGCAGTGTGGGGATAGGTTGCCACGGACCTGCGGGTTGAAAAGACTTAAAGGAGGCTTTTCCCATCTGATTAATGGGTCGCTGGCCATAGGGTGTGGGACCGACCCGCTCTCGTTCCGAACGCGGAAGTCAAACTACGCCACGTCCTCTGGCTCTGTAGTGCGAGAGCCTACGAGAGCCAGAAGATGCTAGCGGCCCACCCTCTTCCACAAACGTTTATTAGCCAAGCTCCGTGTGCACTCATACGCGATCACGGTGCCTTCAATGCCTGATCTGGGCCTTCTGGCCACCCTAGACTTCCTACAGGGTCTCTTCCCTGTGGGAGAGAACAATATTCTTAACGTGATCTTCCAAGCCTTATTCATAAGCCTCTTCATGTTCACGATGGTTTACGGCCAACGAATGCAGGCCTGGATGATGTTGAGGCATATTGATGTCTCCCTGAGACGGCTGAAGGCGATGAGGGATGAAGCTCGGAGGGTCTCACTTGAGACGTTGAAGGGAATGGGCGGCGAGAGCACCGACCTAGAAGCGAACCTCGACAGGCTACTGGAGTACTTCTGGATACCGCCGGTGGACCTCGACCCGGCAGGCATCGTCGGCAAACTCGAGCACCTCCTAGATGTGCGGGATGATAGGCTCAGGGCTGAGGTTGCCAGGTTGGCGCCTAAAGCGGACAGTTCCCAGCTGAGCAACGCGGAGAACCTCGTCGAGGTGACGCTTGCATTGAACACACTCTACCGCGTCGTACGGCACCTCTACCTCTTCGGCAAGAAGACGATGAGCATATTCATCATCTATCAGTTGGAGGCCCAGCTTCCCCTAGTCGTGCAAGAGGCCGAGGCCACGATGGCCGGGGTTCAAGCCTTCCAGCTCGGCCAGCCAGTAGGCGACGGAGCCGGCTCCCTCGTCGCGGCCAGGTTCATGTACGGTTCGGAGAAGAGGACCGTGGCCAAGGACACGGTTGCATCGGATGTCTTGTACGAAGGCCGCAGGCTGATCGTGGTGAAGGCGGAAGGCCCCGGCGGCAACGTAGGCAAACCAGGTGACGGCCTAGTCCGGGTCCTAGACGAGAACGGTGGAAAAGCCTCTGCCATTATCATGATCGACGCGGCGCAGAAGCTCGAAGGAGAGGAGACGGGCGAGGTCTCCGAGGGAATAGGGGCGGCGATTGGCGGCATCGGCGTGGACAAATTCAAGATCGAGGAGACTGCGAAGAAGTACGGTATCCCACTCTACGCGGTCATCATCAAGGAGTCAAGCCAAGACGTCCTTGCGCCCATGAAGAAGGAGCTTTACAAGGGCGTCGACGAGGCTATCCGACGCGTGAAGCGGATAATAACGGAGAGGTCGACGGTCGGAGACCTCGTCGTGATCCTTGGGATAGGGAATACGACTGGCATAGCTCAATAGCGGCAGCTGTGAAGGGGTTTCCTAACGTTTCCCCGTCAGGCAGGTGGTTGAGGCGCTTTGAGAGGGGAGGGCAGTCCTACAAGGGGCGCCAACATACTCATAGGCATCTTCTCATTAGTGCTCATTCTTCTGATGGTCTCGCTCGTTCTGCTCTACCAGGCGGTCTCAGCCTATACTTCAGGAAGACCGGAGCAGGGCTTCTACTTTCTCGTCTTCAGTCTTCTTGGGCTAGGTTTATCTACCTACATGGTATCGTTGACGAGAGGTCGGACGATGGCGGCACACCGAGGAATGGGCAGCGTCTTCACCCTGACCGAGTGCCTCAACTGTGGTTTTAAGAGCATCCGCGCCTTCGTGAAAGGCGACTACGTCCTGAAACAGGCCGAGGCCTGCCCGAAGTGTAGCAAGCAGATGGTGATAACCTCCGTCTACCTTGAGGAGGAGAGGAGGGGCTAAGTTAAGACCCGTGCGCCTCGCTCTTCGATGAGAACCGTATGCTCAGCCTGCGCGACGAGGCCTCCTCGACTCTCCCTGAGAACTTGGTAACACTTGATTAGACCCCGAGCCTTAAGCCTCTCCCAGGCTTCATGAAACCTATCCCGAGGCAGGAGGCCCGTCAGCCACCTCTCTGCGAAGGGGAGTGTCCTACGTTCCTCCCACAGAGCTCGGAGGAGGAGGTCCTCGTCCTCGTCCCGCTGCCGCCTGTACTGCGTGCAGCGGAAGATTCTCGCCTCGGGCATGGCTGAGACCTCTCCTGCCCCGTTTGGAGTTGTCGCGAAGGGCTCTACTGCATAGACCTTCCCTGCTTCCAGCTTTCTCTTCTCGCCCTCCGAGACGTTTGGGATGGAGAACCCGGCGTGTATCACGTATCTGCCGACCTCATGGCCGGTCAGGTTCCAGATGGGTTTGAACCCGGTTTTCCTAAGCGACTCCTGGATCAGCTTCCCGACGCTGTTGGCTGGCACGGCCGGCTCCATGGCTTTCACGGCCTCCGCGAGGGCCTGTTCTACGGCTCGGCGTAGCTGCTCATGCCTGTCGTCTAGGGCGACGGTGAGGGCTGTATCCGCGATGAAGCCGTCAACGTGAACGCCGATATCTAGCTTGACCACCGAACGGGGCGCTACGACCCTTGCATCTTCAGGCTCTGCAGTATCGTGGGCGGCCACCTCGTTCACACAGAGATTACAGGGGAAGGCGGGTTGGCCGCCCTTCTGGCGGATTAAAGCCTCAACCTTCTCGCAGAGGTCGAGGAAGCCTAAGCCTTCCTTGACTAGTCGTTCAGACTCTCTTCGCGTCTCCGCAGCGATGGCCCCGGCCTTCACGAAGCTCTCCAACGCATGCCTGTCCATGAGGACACCGCAGCGGGCTTCCCGTCGAACGGCTAAAGGACGGCGGGGAAGATAAATCTTCAATCGAGCTGCCTCCGCTCTAGCCGAACAGGCGAATCTCATGCTTGCCTGTTGGGGCCCCCTTATGCTCTTGAACACGCTAACCGACCTCGATCTGGCTTACGTGTATCCCTACGCTTGGGAATCGTTAAATCAGCAGCTTAAGGCTCTATTTGAGCTGCGAAACGAGGGCTTCACTTGACTCCTAGGTTTAAGATACTCGTGACGGAGAGCATCGACGAGGCTGGGATACGCCTCCTTGAGGAGGCTGGCCAAGTCCAGTTGGCTTCATCCACCTCCCAAGAGGTCTTAGAGAACGAGAGCCGTGACAAGGACGCGATAATCATAAGGGCCTTAGGCACCGTGACTGAGCAGCTCATCGTTCATGCTCCTAGGCTTAAGGTGGTAGGCCGTCACGGGGTCGGGGTAGACAACGTAGACGTGAGAGCCGCCACACGGCACGGTGTGGTAGTCGTCTACACCCCCGAGGCTAACGCTGAGGCTGTGGCAGACTACACGATAGGTCTCGTCGTCGCCGTCGCGAGACGGATCGTCGAGGCGGACCGAGCGCTAAGGGCGGAAGCCGGCTGGAAAGCCAGGTATGAGCTCATCGGCTCCGACGTCCACGGGAAGACCTTAGGCATCATAGGCCTCGGCCGGATCGGGTTAAGGGTAGCCCGGAGAGCTCGAGGCTTCGATATGAGGCTGCTCGCCTATGACCCCTACGTCACCGCGGCGGCCGCGTCGCAAGTGGGCGCGGAGCTAGTCAATCTCCGCACGCTTCTCAGGAAGTCTGATATCGTGACGATCCATGTGCCCCTCACCGAAGAGACGCGACACCTCTTAGGAAGGAGTGAATTGAACACGATGAAACCTGGCGCTATCTTGGTTAACGCGTCCCGCGGCGGGGTCGTAGATGAGGACGCGCTCATAGAAGCCCTCACGTCCGGGCGTCTAGGAGGGGCCGGGCTGGATGTCTTCGAGAAGGAGCCTGTCTCCTCGGCGAACCCTCTCTTATCGATGAGGAATGTGGTGGTCAGCCCACACATGGCTGCGCACAGTAAGGAGTCCTTGCGGGAGATGGCTGTCACCGTAGCTGGGGACGTAGTCAGGGTGCTCAAAGGTGAGAAGCCTAAGTACCCATTCAACCCTGAGGTGTTCAAGGGCGAAACCAGAGCTCAGTCCAGCGCCCGACATTAGCCGCTGGCATTCCACGATGCTCGCTTCGACCGTAACCGTATTAAGTACCTGAGCCGCTACGATGCGTCGGTGTTCGGATGGCCAAGCCGAAGGTCTACGTTACGAGGCCACTCGTTCCTCCCTACCTAGAGGTCCTCAGAGAGGTCTGCGACGTGGAGGTGCGTCAGGCTGAGCGGCCTCCTACCCGGGAGGAGCTGAAAGCGGCGCTGCACGACAAGGACGGCCTGCTCTGTCTCTTGACGGACAAGATCGACGGCGAAGTTATGGACGCGGGGCCGAGGCTAGTCGTCATAAGCACCATGAGCGTCGGCTACGACCACATCAACATTCCTGACGCGACGAAGCGCGGCATCTACGTCACGTACACGCCCGGCGTGCTTACGGACGCGACCGCTGACTTCGCCTGGGCGCTTCTCATGGCCTCCGCTCGGAGAGTCGCCGAGGCGGACCGTTTCATCCGCGGAGGGAAGTGGGTCGTAGGATGGGCTCCTGGCTTCATGCTCGGAGTAGACATCTATGGCAAGACCCTCGGCATCCTAGGGCTGGGCAGAATAGGCCAGGCAGTTGCGAAGAGGGCGAAGGGGTTCGGGATGAGGCTGCTCTACTACGATATAGTAAGGCCCCCTCCTGAGGTGGAGAGGAGCCTAGGCATAGAGTATACAAGCCTCGAAGGGCTCCTTAAGGAGTCTGACTTCCTCTCGGTGCACGTCGCCTTGACGAAGGAGACGCACCATCTCATCGGCGAGAAGCAGCTCCGGATGATGAAGCCTACCGCGCACTTGGTGAATACTTCCCGGGGCGCCGTGGTAGACGAAGAGGCCTTGGCCAGAGCCCTCAAGGAGGGCTGGATCGCAGGCGCCGGCCTCGACGTGTTCGAGAAAGAGCCCATCGACGCGGACAACCCCTTAATAGGCTTGGAGAACGCCGTCTTGGCGCCGCACATAGCGAGCGCATCGAAGGAGGCCCGGTCGAAGATGGCCGAGCTGGCCGCTAGAAACCTGGTCTCCGTGCTCAAAGGGGAGATGCCGCCCCACCTAGTGAACACCGAAGTCTTAGCGATCAGGCCTCTCAGCCAAGCGAAGAGAACCTAGATAGGTAGAGAGAGACCAAACAGGCGGAGGTGAGGAAGACGTGTTCACTGTAGACGTGGTGCATAAGGGGCTTCGGCTCTCCTCGAGGTTCCCGTGGCCGATAGGCATCGTCAGCTTCATGGCTTACCCCTCCTTGATGAGGGGCGAAGGCGACATCGTAGGCTCCCTTAGGGCGATAGGCGAAGACCCCTTCTTTGACGGCGTTGAGGTCGCCCAGCTGACGGATGAGCAATGGACCCAAGCGACCGAGTTCCTAGCGGAGAAGAAGGTAGCTCGAGGCCTCCAACCTGACCTCTTAACGGGAGAGATGGACCTTAACTCCGCCGATAACGATGCTCGGCGGCGGGCAGTCGACTACGTGAAGAGGGAGATCACTGTAGCTTCAAGCCGAGGCATCAGGACCGTAGCGCTCTGTTCAGGGCCTGACCCCGGGGTTGCACGTCGCCGTCTGGCGAAGAAGGTCCTTGCGAGGTCCTTGGAGGAGATATGCGAGGCCGCTAAGGGAAAAGATGTAGAGGTACTTCTTGAAACATTCGACGTGGAGCATGACAAGAAGCTGCTCATAGGCCCGATGGAAGAAGCCCTAGACATCGTCGGTTTCGTCCGTGAAAGGTACCGCAACCTAGGCATACTGTGGGATCTGAGTCACGCGCCGATGCTTAAGGAGGGACCTCAGGTCCTTAGGAAGGCGAGGGATGCCCTGATGCACGTCCACATAGGGTGCGCGAAGGAGACTGAGGCCGGGCTGAAAGATACGCATCCAGCCTTCTACAGCAAGGGCGCTGTAAACGCCGTCGAGGAAGTCGCAACTCTCATCAGGACGCTGCTGGACATCGGGTACAACGGAATGGTGAGCTTCGAGGTGAGGCCTGAAGAGGGCCAGACAAGCGAGGCTGCAATAGGCTGCTCCAAAGCTGCGCTCATATCAGCCTACTCGAAGGTGGTCGTCGAGAGCCTCAGACCCTAGGCCTAGCTGACATTGACGGCTTCTCCCTCCGGGAATCCGATCCTGTGAAGCACGCCTCATAGGTGGGCGATCGATCTGTAAGGCAAGCGCTCGCTGACCCTTGAAGGGAACACCTTCTGACTCTAATGGAGGCTTCAGCGGTATCGTTTCGAGCAAGGGCATAGAGCTGACTTTGAAGCTGTGAGCGTATAGGTGAGGGTTAGCCTCCGAGTTGGTCTGCTGGGACTCCGCCGAGGTAGACGTAGCTGGGCCAGGTGATCCCGTGGTATAGGAAGAAGGTCCCCCACCCGTTCGGGTAGAAGGTTATCGTCACCCAGAGTAGGACTGTGCTGTTAGCGGGGATAATCCCTGTCTCTCCTGGGTATTGGGCTTGGGTCGAATCCAAAGGCATCACATAGACGCCTTCCTTGTTAATCTGGTAGCTTTGGTTGCCGAGAAGATAGTACGTGTTGTTCCATTGGAATCCTAGCTCTAGGGTTATGTCTTTCACGCTGTGCGGTGGATTGACCCTGACGAAGACCATGACGTTCAAGTCCTCTGCGATCCTAAGCTCCGGTGTTAAAGGCGAGGCGAGGAGCGTGACCTGCTTATCCTCGCCCATGCTGAAGCTTGGCGCGAGCTTCCCGTCGTCTCCCGACCAGAGGTCTGAAGGCATCAGCCAGTAGCCCTCATCCACGTAAAGGTAGTCCCAGGGATGCGTGGGGCTCGGCACCTGCGGCCTCGTATTCTGCTCCAAGTAGACCGCGGTGATCGTTCCGTCACCCTGCACAACCACGGTTGTCGAGGGCTTCGTCCCATTCGTGACGATGACGTCTCCCTGCGTCTCCCACCATAGGAAGACCTGGTTCGGGTTCTGCGGGACGAACCTCAGCGGATACGTGCTTAAAGGAACGTTCGGCACATTCGCAGGAAGCGCGTAGTTCGTTCCGTTGAAGCTGATCCAGCCTTTGTTCTCGGACGAGTCCATCCTCTCTCTGCTGTTGAGCGTGATCGTCGCGGTGAGCCCGGAGAGGTCTTGCGTGTAGACGGCGGTCACGTTTCCCCCCGCGAGGGCGACGCTGATGATGTCCGCGTTGGGGCCTGATGGTGGTTGCCCATGGCCGTGTTCCACGCTTCCACCGTACTCCCATCTGACGAACCTGTAGCCTGCCTGCGGCTCGAAGAGCACCCCGTAATCGTCGCTCTTCGTGACGTTATGCAGTATCCTCTGCCCAGGCGGCTCGACATCCTGCCATTTGCCCTTCACCTTCTGTTGTAGGCTGACGATCCCCCTGCCTTCGCTGAAGCCGTTCTCCTCGACACTCCTGACGAGCAAGGTATTCGGCGGCTGCGAGGTGCCTGAGCCAGTCCCGTTCCCCTGACCGTAGTAAGCGGTTATACTCGTGCTGCCGGTAATGTTGACGCTTGTCAGCTCGGCGTAGATGTCGTCCACCGCGGCGAGTGAGGCGTTCTCAACGGTCCAGTTCAGGAAGACGTAAGGAGGCTCCGGCACATACCGTAGCAGGTACTGGCCTGTATAGGCGGTCGCACTCTCCGGGAGAGGCTGAAGAACGATGTCGCCGAGCATGATCATGCCTAGGTGGTCAGTCGGCGATGTCCGGTTCTCATCGAGGCTGTCGAAACTGATCTGGACCTTCTCCTCGCTGCGGTGGAAGGCGGAGACGACGACCTGGTCTTCCGGCGTTGTAACGGTTAGGATGACGCCGCGGCTATGCGGGTTGACATCCGGCTGGAAGACAAGCGTGTATCTGCCTCCGCCCTCGTAGGTGAGGCTTGTGACGTTGCCCGCGACCCAGACCTCCCCGGCGATGTGCGCTAGGACGGCGATGCTCTCGTTCTCAGGCCCGAGGTCAGAGATGGGTCGACTGCCGTCCCTGAGCAAGGTGAAGCTCATCCTCGTCTCGTGGCTCTCCGGGGTCGGCTTGATCGAGTCGGCGTCGAGGCTCAGCCCGACCGCTCTGTTCCGTTCGCCGACCCAGCCTGTGAAGCCGTACCCGGAGATGTTGAGCCCCACCATGCAGCGGGCGTTGCTCAGCCCGAAGCCCTCGCCCCAAGTGAAGTTGAAAAGCTCATTCGTGTACTCCAGCCCCACGCCTAGGTTCGAGTAGGCTGCGAGGACTCCGCGCTTCCAGGTGCTGAGGAACCACCTGCCCTGCTCGTTCGCCTGTTGAGCTGCGTACTCGGTGGAGTTCTGCGGCCACAGGGACCTGTAGGTCTTACTCGCATTGCTGAGCGAATACGCGAGCGCCCTGTCTAGGTCGCTGGCTATCCCTAAGACGGTCTCCCGTACGGGAATGGCGCGGAGCTCCTCCTTTCCGCCCGACATCCTGTAGACTGACAGCGTCACGGATAAGGCGAGGATCGCGACTAGGAGCGTTCCTACAACGATCACCTGTCCGCGCTTAGCCCGGTAGGTAGCCATACCAGCTCGACCCTAGAGATTATCTGTTGAGAAGTTCAGCAGTTACAAAACCACGCTGAAACCTTCACCTAACCAGAAATAAGCAAGGGATGGACCCCAGCTATGACTTACCTAAGAAGACATCCTAGGGGCGCACGCCAGGCGTCGGCCATATCATCGGCATCTCGTCACGCCGCTCCGAGAGGCATCAAAGGCTTCGAGATCACGTCCATCCACTGGAAGAACGAGCTTAGCAGCGAGCGAGCCAGGGGGTTCTCTCGAACCACGACCTTGATGGGCAGAGTGCTGTTCTGACCTTCACCGATTCCCATTAGGCTTGCCGTGTACTCGCCAGAAGGGACATCTAGACCCGCGACCAAGACGACCTTCAGCGTCGCGCTCTCCGCGGCTTGAGTGCATGGGGTCCCGCTGAGCTTGGCCGAGACGCCTGACGGGAGGCCAGAGACGGAAACCAGTAGCCCCATGTTCCCACGCGGGGCACCCGTCACTGTCAGCGAGAGAGTACTATATCCTCCCTGAGCGACGACGACCGTAGAGTTCCCGATGAGCGAAACCCCGGGTACGACGCTCACAGCTCGATCTGAACGGGCAGCTTCCTCGTCGTCAACCGTTGTTTGTGCACTGTAAGTGTTCCCTGCAGAGGCCCTTGCCGCATTCAAGGCGTTAAAGCTGTCTAACAGCCCATAACCGTAAGAGGGGTCCCGCCCCTGAGGGCCTAGGTCAAGAGCGGTGCTGTCGAGAATTCCACGGATCTGCGTGTTAGTCAGGTTCCCGTTGGCAGCCCAGAGAAGCGCGACGGTGGCCGCCACGAAGGGAGTAGCCGTACTTGTCCCAGAGCTGTAGGCGTATGAGCTGCCCGGCGCGGTGGTGTATACGCTGACCCCTGGAGCGGTGAGCTCCAGCTCCGGCCCCTTCCTGCTGAAGCCGGCCGCATGGTTGGAGGAGTCGACTGCGCCAACGGCTATCACCGATTCATACCGGGCCGGGTAGAGGATTCCATCTGAACCCTCCGCCGCGTTGCCGGCAGCCGCGACTATGAGTAGCCCCCTCGAGTACGCGAGGTCTACGGCTCTCTTCAAAGCCTGGGAGTCTGTCGTCCCCCCTAGGCTCATGGAGATGACCTGCATCTTGTTCTCGACCGCCCATTCTATGCCCTTTATCCACCAGCTGTAGTAGCCCCATCCGTCGGAGTCCCTGAGAACCTTCACCGCGTACAGCTCTGCGTCATACGCGACGCCGACGGTTCCGAAGTCGTTCCTTGAGGCTGCGATGATCCCGGCTACATGGGTGCCGTGGCCTTGGACGTCCCTATACCCATGCTCGCTCCCGGTGAAGTCCACCCCGCCCTTGACCGCTCGGTTAAGGTCGGGGTGGTCGTAGTCTATCCCCGTGTCAAGGACGGCTATCCTGACGGCATGTCCGGTCGAGTAGTTCCACGCCGCGGGGGCGTGAACCGCGGTAAGCCCCCAACCTACGGTTTCCCCGTAGCTCGCGCCGACCTCATCCTCCTCGATGAAGGCGACCTCAGGTCTCGACCTGAGCCCGTTAAGCATGGATGTAGGTACGAGCGCGGAGACTGCCTGCACGGAGTCGAAGACGTCCAGCACCTCTCCGCCATACTCACGGATGAGCTCTGTGAAGTCGAAGCCAGCCTGGCTTCCCGGCGGAATGCATGGCATGGGCTTAAATCCCACGATAACCCGGACTGAACTCATCGCGGTGGGGGAAGTCGCGAGAAGAGGTAAGGCCTGAACAAGGACTGCGAGCAATACTAGGACGAGCCCCACCCTTCTCCCAGGGAGCGCTCCTCCGCGGGTGAGGTGACTCTGGCGGCCTCGAAGCAATCCTCGTCCCCCAGCGCGCTCGGCGTCGAGCCGTAGCAGTTAGAAAACCGCAACGAGAACCCGTCCAATGCAGGTCCATGCAGGTGAAGGAGGAGAACGCGCACTAGGCCGGGCTTAACACGCGGCTGCGGCGGGGCAAGAGAGCAGTCGCTCCGACTGGTCACGACGCTGCCCCTGTTCTACATCGAGGTTGTATAGCCTCGTCCTACTAGGGATTTTCCAAACGTAGATGCGCCGCGTAGAGGCGTAGACGCGCCGAGCCCTCGCGGGTTGACGCATCGGGCTTCAGAAGAGACGCTTACGATATGAGCTTATCGCGGAGGCCACGCTCAGCAACCCCGAGCCTTAAGCGGTCGAGGCCCTGGAGGAGGCTCGTAGACCAGTTCGATTGAAGAGCGGAGCTGCCCGACAGAAAAGGCTTCTCTGAAAACGCGGCGGAGAAAGGTTCGAGAGTGGCTCTAAGCCTAGCTGCCAGAGCCTAGAACCGTCCGAATGTGCGGCTGACACCTCTGAGGCTGAAGAGGCCGAGCAGACAGACCACCGCGCACCGTCATGACGCGTTGATGACCAAGAGTGCGGCTGGGATGCTGCCCTGCGTAGGCGGAATATGCCCTCACGAGGCGCCGGAGGCGCGTCGCTTAGCGAAGATACCAGCCCGTTAACCGATCGGCGAGCTTCATAGGCTAAGAGGTTTGTGAACTCGCTGGCGTGGAGCCACGCGTTCCGCCTCTTGGCAGATAGATGAACCCTTCGAACCTGAGTCGCCGAGCGACTCTTCTGACAAGGTTAACCAACTGCTTATATCCTCTAGGAACAGACGAATCGCTTAGAGCTTCATCCTAGAGACTTGGGGCCCTTGTTATGGTCGGTGAACTCTCGTTCAAGGATGTGAGGAGGACCTGCGAGCTGAGCGTGGTCGGTTGCGAGACCACCGAGGGACTCCCTCCCCTGGAGGGAATCCTAGGCCAAGGGAGAGCTGTGAAATCGCTCGAGTTCGGGATCGGCATCGCGGAGAGAGGCTTCAACATCTACGTTGCCGGCATGCCTGGTACGGGTCGAACCACTGCTGTCCGGAGTTTCCTCGAGGAAGCTGCCAAGTCTAGGCCCGTGCCCTCTGACTGGTGTTATGTGAACAACTTCAAGGAACCGTACGAGCCGAGGGCTCTCCGCCTCCCACCGGGCAGGGCGCGAGGCTTCCAGAGAGATATGGACGCGTTCGTAGAGGAAGCCCGCAGGGCGATTCCGAAGGCGTTTGAGAGCGACGACTACGCGACGAGGAGAGAATCGATCGCGAAGAGGTTCGAGAAGGAGAGGCAGGAACTGTTCGCTGCTCTGAACGAGAAGGCTAGCAGGGCAGGCTTCCTCCTCAGGACGACACCGATAGGACTTGTGATAATCCCCGTTGTGGGCGGCAAACCGATAAGCGAGGAGGAGCTCCTGGCTCTAACCCCTGAGCTCAGGGAGAGGATACAGGCTCGCAGGGACGAGCTTGAAGGTGAACTCTACACCGTGATGAGACAGCTCAGGGAATCCGAGAGAGGCCTGAACGAGGAGCTTCAGAAGCTCAACCGGGAGGTCGCCCTCTACGCGATAGGTCACCTCGTAAACGAGATGACGGCAAAGTACAAGGAGCTCCCAGAGGTCGTCTCCCACGTCGAGAATGTCAGGAACGATATGGTGGAGAACCTAGGCCAATTCAGACCGGAGGCTCAGACGCAGCTAACAGCCCAATTCCCATGGCTTAGGGAGCTGCCCTTCCGTAAGTACAAGGTTAACGTGCTCGTAGACAACTCCTCCTTGAAGGGCGCCCCTGTCGTCGCCGAGCAGAACCCCACCTATAACAGGCTCTTCGGAAGAATAGAGAAGGAAGCTCAACTGGGAGCCTTAACGACCGACTTCACAATGATCCGCGGAGGCTCTCTTCACGAAGCTAACGGCGGGTACCTTGTACTGCCCGTCGAGGAACTATTGACGAACCCATTCGCCTGGGACGGCCTTAAACGCGCGTTGAAGAGCCGGGAGATAGCTATCGAGGAGCCGGGTGAGAGGCTGGGCTTCATCACCGCGAAGAGCCTCGTCCCCCAACCCGTCCCCCTCGACGTGAAAGTGGTCCTGATAGGCAGCCCGTTGGCCTATAGCCTCCTCTACATGTACGACATGGACTTCAGGGAACTCTTCAAGGTTAAGGCTGAGTTCGACACCCAGATGGAACGGAACGAGGAGAACATCAGGAAGTACGCTGCCTTCGTCTGCGGCCTATGCAGGAAAGAGAACCTGAAGCACCTCGATGCCTCCGCTGTTGCGAAGCTGGTTGAGTACAGCTCAAGACTTGCGGAAGACCAGGGGAAGCTCTCCACGCGTTTCGCCGAAGTGGCTGACGTGGTCCGAGAAGCCAGCTATTACGCGACGCAGGAGGGGGCGGGCTACATCACCGCCAGCCATGTCCAGAGAGCGGTTGAGGAACGCTTCTACCGTTCAGGGCTAATCCAGGAGCGGATCAAGGAACTC
>JAWCPE010000033.1:7751-14465 GCA_038870415.1 Bathyarchaeia archaeon | reverse complement strand
ATGGCGACGTTCATCGACTTCCCCGTGAAGAGCCGAGACGACTGGGAGAAGATGAAGAAACGGTTCAACCCCGAGGATGAGAGAAGGTACCCGATCACGTGGAGCGAGGAGCTCCTTGACTACTACAAGACGGTGGACCACCCCGTAAGCCTCAGCATGACGGGTTTCTTCGGCGAGGCCAGGCATCTCATGGGCCTGGAAAGGCTTCTCGTCACCTTCTACAAGGACCCTGACTTAATCCATGACATCATGGACTTCTGGGCTGACTTCCTCATCGAGACGAGCAGGAACGCCCTCAGAGAGGCTAAGATCGACTTCGTCACAATCTGGGAGGATATGGCTTACAAGCGCGGCCCCCACATCTCACCGAGGTTCTTCCGCGACTTCATGCTTCCCAACTACAGGAAGGTGACGGACTTCGTTCGAAAACACGGGATCGACATCATCATGGTCGACACGGACGGTAACCACGAAGCTATAACGCAGCTCTTCCTAGAAGGCGGCGTGAACTGCCTCTACCCGGTCGAGGTAGCCTCAGGCATGGACGCCGTGAAGCTCAGGGAAACCTATGGCAGACAGCTTCTCCTCATAGGAAACATCGATAAAAGAGCCTTGGCTCACGGCAGAGAAGCCATCAAACGCGAGGTCGAGAGAACGTCACCTCTCTTAGAGGAAGGAGGATACCTCCCAAGCGTGGACCATGCTGTGCCCTCAGATGTGCCGTTCAAGAACTACGCCTACTATATCAGCCTCATCAAGAGCCGCCTCTAGGCCTTCAGGGCCTCTCCTGCAGTAGGGAGTCGAGCCACTTCCTCTAAGAAGCTAGCCGTGCCTCACGCGGCGATAAGGCGTGAGGCTAGAGGATCAAATATGGGCTGGGGCTTGGCAGGTCAGAGGGCCTTCTCGTAACGCTTCGCGACATCGTCCCAGTTGACGACATCCCACCATTTGTCCACGTAGCTACCCCTATCGTTCTTATACTGCAAGTAGTAGGCATGCTCCCAAACATCAATGGTCATTAGGGGCACAGCACCTTGGACGGCGAGGCCCTGATGGTTCTGCACCTGAAGCGTGAGCAGCTGCTTCGAATCGGGCTCGTAGGCGAGTAGGCCCCACCCCGACCCCTCCACTGCCTTCGCCGCGCTGCTGAGCTGCTGCTTGAACACGGCGAAGCTACCGAAGCTCGTGTTCAGACCGTCGGCGAGCGCTCCGCCGGGCTGGCCTCCCCCGGCTGGTTTCATATTCGCCCAGTAAAGCGAGTGGAGTAAGTGGCCTGAGAGGTTGAAGGCGAGGTCGCGCTCCACCGCCCTGATGTCGAAGTTCGCGAAGCCTGACCGGCGGGCAGCCTCCAGTTTCTCCAATGCAGCGTTGGCGCCGTTCACGTAAGCAGCATGATGCTTATCGTGGTGAAACCTCAGAATCTCCTGCGAGATCACGGGCTCAAGCGCATCGTACCGGTACGGTAGGTCTGGTAGAACATACTTCTTAATCGTAGACATACGGGAGCTTCCCCGAGAGGCCTTGATAAACGTTTCCGGGGTCTTCGAGGCTCCGTTCTATCCCATGACACTGCCGATAGTCTTGTGGTAGGCTTCTACTGAAGTAGTTTATGTCTTGGTGCGGTCTTTCATGGTTCCAAGGAGCTGAGGGACCTTAAGACCATGGCAACGATGACCTAAATCATCCTGTTCACAGGCGGATCCTTGAACCGTTCTCCTGCATCGACTGGAACCCCGCGAGGACAACTCTTAGGGCTTCCCTCTGGGCTCGGCCGCTCGTTATAGGCTCTCGGCCTGTCTTCACGCATTCCACGAAGTGTCTGACCTCTTCCACGAAGGTGTTCTTCGGCTCAACCCACATCCGGGAGGGCTCAGAGCCTACGCCTCCGTAGACCTCGTTGGTTCCCGACTCGTTGCGCGCCTGGATGGTGCCTCGTGGCCCGTTGACGATGAGCGGCAGACGGTGGCTTGGAGCTGTCATCGTGGAGAAGCTCTCCGTCAAGACGCCCAGGGCACCATTCCTGAAGACGAGGATGGCCGCCACGGTATCTTCGCTCTCCATCTCAGGTAGGGCCTTCCGAGCTTCGAGGGTTATGACGGATTCCACCTCGCCGCCCAGCATCCTGAGGGCTTCCACATCGTGAATCCCGCCGCTCAGCCAGATGCCACCGCCCGCCTTAGCCGCTGACAGGAACCACGGCCGCTCGCGGAGGTAACTGTGCATCTCATGGTCCCGGAAGAGGCGGAAGAGGAAGGGCTCCCCAACTCTGCCACCGGCTATCAGCTCTTGAACTCGAAGATAGGTGGGGTCGAATCGGACGTTCTCCGCGATCATCAACATGACGCCTGCAGCCTCGGCAGCCCCGATCATCATATCTGCCTCTGGGAGGCTTGTCGCGATGGGCTTCTCGCAGAGCACATGCTTACCCGCTTTGACGGCTGCCACGGTAGCCGCCGCGTGAAGGTAATGCGGTAGACAGATGCTCACCGCGTCCAGCTCGCGGATAGAGAAGACATCCTCATACCGGGAATAGGCCAAGGCTGGATGTGAAACGGTTGAAAGCTCTAAGGCCAGAGCCTCAGCCCGTTTCAGCTCCACGTCGCATACAGCGGTTATCTCCGCGTCCTGCACCTGTCGCCAGGCGGATGCATGCTGCCGTCCAGCCCAACCGCAGCCTACGATAGCGACCTTCAATACGGACCACGCCTTCCGATCGTCCTAGACGCGATAAAACCATGATCCTCCTGATGTTGGAGCCGCCGCGTTTTCTACGCTAGACTGAGCGAAGCGTCTTACCTAAGCGGGGCCATGAGGCCCGGTCGAGAACCCATTACCCACGCTTTTGAATCTGTCTCCTCTGGGCTGCTCTCTCCAACGCCTCTATAGCTGGGAGTGTTCCTTTGATGAGGAACTCTATGAACGCGCCTCCTGCCGTTGAGACGTAGGATACCTTATCGGCGTAGCCGAACTCTTCAGCCGCCGCGACGGTATGCCCTCCGCCTATCACGACGAACGCGCCGGACCGGACGGAGGCCTCGAAGACCGCTCGGGTTCCGGCTTCGAAGCCCGGCTCCTCATAGACACCTGCGGGGCCGCTGATAACGATCGTCTTCGCTCCCCGCAGTATCCTTGAGAAGTCTTGGATGGTTTCACGTCCTATATCCTGTATAGGGTAACGCGTCGGCAGGTCGTCAACGAGCACCTCGTCCCGGCCCCCTGTGGGAAGCTTTACGGCGACGTCGAGCGGCGTCTGTATCTTCTCGCCGAACTGCGCGAGCAGCTTCGAAGCCGATGCGGCGTACTTATCGTACCCTTTATCCTTGAGGAGGGACTCGTTCGGCACGCCCAGGTCTAGGCCTCGGCCCTTGAGAAAGACCTGGCCTATCACGCCGCAGGGGAGGACTTTGTCCGCGATTCCTCTCCCTAGGACTGCGCTCGTCATCTCTACGGCGTCGTCAGCCTTCGCGCCTCCCAGAACGTAGACGCATGGCTTCTCTGCGGCTTCATGGACCCTTCTCAGGGCGTTAAGTTCCCCCTCCATCACGGGCCCCGCGGCGGAAGGTAGCACGGCGGTGAAGCCTACCATGGAGGCGTGCGCCCGGTGCGCGGCGGCGAAGGCGTCGTTCACGAAGAGGTCTGCGAGAGGTGCGAGGTTCTTCACAAGAGCGGACTGCGCATGCTCCTCGGGGGTCTTCTCCCTCGTCTCCTCAGGCCAGAACCTGACATTCTCAAGGACAAGAACCTCGCCCTCCTTGAGGCTTCTGATCTCGCGCCGGGCCTTCCCGCCGAAGATATCATCCACGTACTTGACCGACCGCCCTAGCAGCTTGGAGAAGGTCTCCGCGTGCGCCTTGAGCGAGATGAAGTCCGGTTCGCCCCTCCTCCCCTGATGAGCGAGGACAACAACTTTCGCCCCAGCCTTCAAAAGCCTGTCTAGCGTAACGGCGTGTTGGCGCAGCCGCGAATCATCCGTGATACTGTGGGTCTTCGCGTCCACAGGCGAGTTCACGTCTACACGCACGATGACGGTCTTGCCCTTCACGTCGAAGTCGTCCAGAGTTAGGAAGCTCTTCGCTCCCACTCCTCCATCCCCAGCTTGGAGGAAACCCAGATACTATGATAAACCTTTCCCGGCGTCGAGGAGGCTCACGGCGAAGCCTGTACCTACGCCGGGAGGCGGAGGGCTCAGTGAAGCTAAAGCCACCGCGAGCAGGAGACCAATAATGCCTTCCCAGGATGGCTGGCTAGGGGTACTTAGACTGTATGAGCTCGATCATCTCGACCATTCGGCAGGAGAAGCCCCACTCGTTATCGTACCATGCCAGCACCTTGACGAGGTCGCCGCCTGAGACCATCGTGGAGAGCCCGTCCACCGTCGCTGAGTGAGGGTCGCCATTGAAGTCGACAGAGACGAGCGGAAGGTCCGTGTAGGCTAGGACCCCTCTGAGTTCGCCTGCTGCAGCCTTCTTATAGGCTTCGTTGACCTGAGCCACTGTGGCGGGTTTCTTCACCACAGCCACCAGGTCGGTGATGGAGACGTTAGGCACGGGCACGCGTAGGGCTAGGCCGTCGAGCCTCCCCTTAAGCTCCGGTAACGCTAGGGTTGCAGCCACCGCAGCGCCCGTCGTAGTCGGTATTATCGAGAGCGCCGCTGCCCTTGCGCGTCTCAGGTCCCTATGCTGGAGGTCGAGTATCCTCTGGTCGTTCGTATACGCGTGTGCCGTCGTCATCAGCGCCTTCTCGACGCCGAAGGAGTCGTTCAATACCTTCGCCATCGGCGCGACGCAGTTCGTCGTGCACGAAGCGTTCGATATCAGCACGTGCTTCTCATGGTCATACTCCTTATCGTTCACGCCTCGTACGATCGTGATGTCGGCGTCCGCCGCGGGGGCCGAGATCAAAACCTTACTCGCGCCCGCCTGGAGGTGCTTCGACGCCTGGTCCCGCCTCGTGAATAAGCCCGTCGATTCAACGGCTAGGTCGACGCCGAGCTTCTTCCACGGGAGCAGGGCGGGGTCACGCTCCGAGAAGACCGCGACCTCCTTATCGTTCACGACTATCGCGTTCTCCTTTGCGGATACCTCTGCGTCCATCGTTCCGTGAACGGAGTCATACTTCAGCAGGTGTGCCAGCGTCCTTGCATCTGTGATATCGTTCACTGCGACGAAGTCTATGTCTGCGCCCCTCTCCACGGCAGCCCTGTAAAGAAGCCTGCCAATCCTGCCGAAACCATTGATACCAACTTTGATCTTGCCCAATGCCCTCCAACCTCGGGCCGAGTGAAAGACGCGGGCCCCTTTTAAACTGTTAGCCGCCCGCTGAGGCTTGACGGAGGGCTGGAGCCACTGCAGGCCAGACGGTCGGGGTTTATGCGTGTGGCCAGCTTAGGCTAGATGAGCTCTTTCTCAAGCTTGAGGAATTCCTCGTACCGTTTCTCTAAGTGTTCGAATTCGCGCCGTGTCTTCTCGTGGCGTTCCTCCAGCTCCTGGGGGATAGGTAGGTTCCGACGCTTGTAGTACTCGTATATGGCCTCGCTTAGACCATCGACCGCGAGGATGGAGCAGTGGAGCTTTATCGGCGGCAGTCCGCCTAAGCCCTCGACCACATCCTTCTTCGTAACCTTGAGGGCCTCCTCGATCGTCTTGCCCTTCGTCAGCTCGGTGATCATGCTGCTCGTCGCGATCGCGGCGCCGCAGCCGAAGGTTTTGAACTTGATGTCCTCTATGACGTCGCCCTTCACCTTGATGTAGACCGTCATCATATCGCCGCATACAGGATTCCCAACAGTGCCTACGCCGTCCGCATCTGGTATCTCACCCATATTCCGCGGGTTCCGGAAATGCTCCATAACCTTCGTTGAGTAGAGGCTCATGCCAACAACCCCTTCGGCGTTAGAGGCGATATCATCCTCAGCCTCTTCACGATCCCCGGGAGGACCTCTAAAACGTATTCCACATCTTCCTCCGTGTTTCCTCTGCCCAAGGAGAAGAGAAGCGATCCGTGCGCCTGCTCGTGAGGCAGCCCGATCGCCGTCAGGACATGCGAGGGCTCCAAGGTCTTGGACGTACATGCGGAGCCTGAGGAGGCCGCGATCCCCTCCATGTCGAGGCCAAGGATGAGAGACTCGCCTTCCACGTAGCTGAACCTCAGGTTCGCGTTGTTCGGCAGCCGGTGCACAGGGTGGCCGTTCAGGAAGGAGCTTGGGACGGTCTCTAAGACCCCCTTGATAAGCCGGTCTCGGAGAGCCGTCAACCTCCTCGCCTCACCTTCCATCTCGGCCTGAGCGAGCTCCGCGGCGGCGCCCATGCCGACGATGCCTGGCACGTTCTCTGAGCCCGACCTGAGTCCTCTCTCCTGTCCGCCGCCATGCAGAAGAGGTATGAGCCTTACCCCCTCGGCGATGTAGAGCGCCCCCACACCTTTCGGCCCGTACATGTCGTTCGACGAGAGCGTCAGGAGGTCTATCTTCTCCCTGCGGACGTCAAGGGGCACTAGGCCTGCTGCCGCGACGGCATCGACGTGAAATGGAACCCCCCTCTCCTCGCAGACCTCGCCTATCTCCCGGATGGGCTCTATCGTCCCTATCTCGCCGTTCGCATACATCACGGAGACGAGGATTGTCTTCTCGTTTATCTCGCTCTGAAGCTTCTCGAGGTCAACCGTCCCGTAGTGGTCGACTGGGACTCGGCTCACCCGGAAGCCTTGCTTCTCGAG
>JAWCPE010000033.1:0-7741 GCA_038870415.1 Bathyarchaeia archaeon | reverse complement strand
ATCGTGGTCGTTACGAGATGGTTTCCCCTCGCTAGGCTCCTCGCAGCGATGCCTTTTAAAGCTAGGTTGTTGCTCTCCGTCCCGCCGGAGGTGAAGATGACCTCCTCCGGATTCGCGGCGCCTATGAGCCGGGCCACCTTGCTTCTCGCATCCTCTATCGCCTCTCGCGCCTCCTGTCCCTGCGAGTGCAGGGAGGAGGGGTTCCCGAAGGACGTCGTCAGGTAAGGCTCCATCGCTTTGAGGACTCGCTCGTCGACGGGCGTCGCCGCCTGGTAGTCCATGTAGACTCTTCTCAAAGCCTTCTCGCCGCCCCCACAGCTTCGTGGGGCTAGAACCACATGACGCCGTCCGCTTCGAGGACGCGCGCGTTGAGCGTCGCCGCCCCTACTATCTTAGCCTCAGGGACGAAGTGGCCTCGCTCTAGGCCGAGAAGCATACAGCTCTGCTCGCAGACTTCAAGCCTGACGCCGACCTTCACCGCCTCCTCCATGACCTCCTTGAGCGTCGGGAACGCGCCGAGCTTGACCTTCTCCGCCTCGCCTTGTTTCACGACGGTGACCCCCATGCCGAGGAAGTAGATGACGGCATCTAGGCCCATAGCCTTCGCCGTGGCGGCTAGGACGAACGGCGAATAGAGCCGCTCTGGGGCGTCAACGCCGCTCGTCTGAACGTACAGGATGGTCTTCGTCTTCTCCTCCGTCACACTTAACCCCCTCTTAGTTAGCGGTGGCGGCCCCTCTTAAATATAACGGCGTTATATCTCACCTGCGTTTCCTCATCAGACACCGCACCCTGCCGTCTTCGTTCACGATGCTGATGAGCTCCTGACCCGTCGTCTTAGCCCAATGCCTCAGGTCCTCCTCAGCGGCGGGGTCGTCAGCGATAACCTCCAAGACCTGCCCCGCCTTCAGCTTGTACATCTCCTCGCTCGTGCGAAGAATGGGCATCGGACAGTAGAGGCCTACGCAGTCTAAGACCCTGTCCGGCTTAACCTCACTCGTCATAAACGGTAACGCCTAGCATTAATCGCGTCTCAGTCTAATAAAGAAGAAGACCCACTCGAAGAGGGTGCGCCGCCGAGTTAGTTAAGCCCCAGCTCTCCTAAGTGCGTAGCTAAAGGTTAGATGGAGGCGAGAAAGCCTCTGACGACATCCCTGACGGATTGGAGCAATGGATGCCTCACCTGCTCGAGCGATGAGAGCTTCTCAAGCCTATCCACCCGGAAGTATATCGGCGGGTGAGGGTCGAAGCCCGTCCATGCCTGAACCTTGTACGACGGGACCCTCTCCATCTGAAGCCTTCGGAAGCCTATCTTCCGTAACGCCTGAGCGAGAACTTGGGGCTGCCCAACTACCATCGCGGAGACGAGGTCCGCGCGGGCTTCGAAGAACTTTGCGATGAAGAAGATGAGGCCCATCGCGCCTATGAAGTAGAGGTAGCCGAAGACGGAGAAGAAGAGCCAAGGAGCAAGGCCGAAGATCACGTAGAACCTGAAGAGGTACTCCCCCGCCGTCAAGGCGAAGATGATGAGCGGGTCCCTCCCCCTAAGGTGGCCGAACTCATGGCCGACCACAGACTCCACTTCAGGCTCCTCAAGCTGAACGAGCAGCCCGGTCGTGATGAGGATGACGCCCCGGCTTGGGCTGGGCCCCGCGGCGGCTGCGTTTGGCACCATCGTGTTCATCACCACCACGGTCGGCATTGCCATCCGAAACCTCTCCGCCACTCTCCTGACGATGCCGTAAACATCGAGTGACTTCGCAGAGACATCTTCAGGCCTGCAGTAGAAGCCATACTTTCCCAGAACTTGCCCGGCGGTGTCGCAGTCGATGGGCTTCCCCAAGGCGATAGTGTTCGCGTATATCTCCTGCTTCATCTGAAGGAGTATGTTTGGCTGAAGCATCTGCCTGAACCGGGCCTCCTCTTCCCAAGGTAGCTGTATCTGTAGGAGGTCGACCCTCGGATTCTCAGGCGTCAGATACCAGTCGGCTGTCCGCGCTGGAGTATAACGAGTACGACCGGGGTCAGCCCGCCGAGGACGTAGAAGAGCATCAGGCTGCCGAGAAGGAAAAGGATGGCGAGGAATATCTGCGTCTCAAGAAACAGCTTGTTGCTGCTCCTTTCACGTAGCTTCTCAGGCCTAAGCTCCTTCCCAGAGGCCCAGGCGAAGTAGATGCTCGTCCGCCTAAGCTGCTCCTCGAAGACCTGGACGCCGATGACCATATCCTCGCGGACACTCTCGAGGAGCGCTTGAGGCGTTCTCTCGTCGTTGGGAGTGATGGTTACGCTCAGCGGCTGGGTGCCCCTTATCTCGACGGTTAAAGCGGGGTTACCTTGCTCGTCGAGCAGCGTGAAGGAGAGGAAGGGCACGCCTTCGATCTTAGTCCTGAAGACGTTGATGAAGCGGTCGGGGCGTGTCCCCACGTACCGGCTGTAGATGAAGCTTAGAAGCTCGTCAAGCCGACCTACAGAAGCCTCGGTCGCTATCTCCAGTCGCAGGGCCCTCTCCGTCATGAGCCTCCCCCCTCCCCCTCCTCGAACGGGTACTTGTTACTATCATGGTAACGTCTCTGGTAACGAGTCTCGGTCATCAGACGCTCCCTTTCTCATAGCACGCGAGATGGCCTCCGCACGTAGCCTCCATGCACCCCGTTCCTTGAGGCTAGAAGGCGATGCGTTCGAAACTCGCCTCTCTCCCTTAAGAAGCCTTCTGCCTATTAGACCGATTGACCTAAGGGTCAACCGTTATTCTGGTAAGTGAAGATGAGGGAAGCCTCATCCAGTACGTGATCGGGGGCTGCACTTCTAGCCACCTATAGGCATGAGAGGATGCAGACAAGAGACCCCTAGGGGTTTTAAGGAGGGAAGGCTAGACGATGCTGGGCGGTGCTTCGTCTTGACGATGCCTGAGTGGTCGAGGGTTGAGAGGCTCGCTACGGGTTTCCGTTTCACGGAGGGGCCTGTCTGGAACACGGCCGGAGGCTTTCTCCTCTTCAGCGACATCCCGGCGAACCAGATCAAGAGATGGTCGCCCAAGGAGGGCGTCTTAACCTTCCGTGAGCCGAGTGGGAACTCGAACGGGCTTACCTACGACAGGGAGGGTCGACTCATCGCCTGTGAACACGGCAACAGGCGCGTCTCACGCACAGAGCATGACGGGACGGTGACGACGCTCGTGGACCGGTTCGAGGGTAAACGCCTCAACAGCCCCAACGATGTGGTGGTGAAATCCGACGGGACGGTCTACTTCACGGATCCCCCGTACGGCGTGACGCCTGAGCAGCAGGAGCTTCCCTTCGCAGGGGTCTTCCGCTTCTTCCCCGACAGTGGAGAGCTGAGAGTGTTGGTGAAGGACTTTGAAAGGCCGAATGGGCTTGCCTTCTCGCCTGACGAGAGGCTCCTCTACATCGGGGACTCCTCAGATAAGAGGCATGTCCGGGTCTTCACCGTCGAGAACGACGGTAGCCTCGGCAAGGGGCGGCTCTTCGCAGAGCTTCGCTCCAAGGAGCCTGGACCCCCGGACGGGATGAAGGTAGACGTTGAGGGACGCCTATACGTTGCAGCTGCAGGCGGCATATGGGTCTTCGCCTCCACAGGAGAGCGGCTGGGCATGATCAGTGTTCCTGAGACGCCTTCGAACTGCGCCTGGGGCGATGCTGACAGGCGCAGCCTCTACATCACGGCTAGGTCCTCCCTCTACCGCGTAAGGCTGAACGTGGAAGGCGTGAAGACCACCTAGGGGGCTTCCTCGAAGAGACAGAGTTGCACGGTGGCCAAGATAGGATATCTGCGGGCGCGATAGTCTCCTAAGGAGAGTACGAAGAAACTCGTGCCATAGGACCGTGATACGTAAGCGCAGGATTAGAAGAAACAGCCTAGGCAGGCCTCGAATAGCGATGAGGGCAGATATCACTGTCGGGCCTAGCAAAGGAGGAGGTTGACAGTATGAGCATGGTGGATGTCCACGTTCACGTCTTCCCGCGTGTTTCGAAGTGGTATCCGAGGGAAGTGTCAGAGCTGGCTCCGGCGGAGAGGGAGGCGCCTGTAGAACAGCTCCTAGATACGATGGAAGGAGCCGGGGTCTCGAAAGCCGTCCTGATCCAGCTCGGCGGGTACGGGGAGAACCACCGATACCTCGCGGACTGCCTGAAACGGTTCCCGGAGCGCTTCGCAGGCGTTGGGCTTGTAGACCCGGCTTCCCCAGACCCGGCGGAGGAGCTTACCGAGCTGGTAAAGGCCACCGCCGTAAGGGGTGTTCGACTAAACCGTTTAGGCAAGCCGGGAACAGGGCGTGTGACGGAGCTCCCATCGTACCCTCTGTGGAAGAGATGCGCCGAGCTTGGAGTCGCGATCTGCATCTATGCGCACGCGGACCAAGCAGGTTTCTTGGAGCCCTTGATACGAGAGTTCCAGAACGTCAGGGTGGCCTTCGACCACCTAGGCGTCTGCCCTACGAACTTCTCGGTGGACAGGTTGAGGCGGCCTCGCATCGAGACGGAGCTCCCGCCCCCTACGATGCAGACGATCCTAGCCTTGGCGAAGTACCGAAACGTCTACGTGAAGCTCTCAGGCGACTACGCGTTCAGCCACCTTCCATACCCTTACCCCGACATGCGACCTGTCTACCGGCTGCTCTACGAAGCGTATGGAGCCGAGAGGCTGATGTGGGGGACTGACTTCCCATGGATACTTGAGGAGCCGGGCTACAAGCAGCTGACGAAGCTTATAGACTTCCACCTGCCCGACCTGAAGAGGCGAGAACGAGAAGCGATCCTGGGCGAGACAGCTTCACGCTTCTGGCACCTCTGACTGCGCAATGCAGACGAGCTTGGTCTGCGTCGGCTCAGGAGAAGCAGATGCCTAAATAGGGGAAGCAGGGAAGCTCGTAGACGCCCTCTTCACGGGGTTAGAGCCTTGATAGTTGACCGAATGGAGCTGTATGTGGTGGCGGTTCCCTGCATTGACGCGTTGAAGAAGTACTACCCGGGCAGTACAGGCACTCATCCTAACAGCCCTGATGCGGTCGTCCGGCTTTGGACGAAGGATGGAACGTATGGGCTTGGGCAGCAGGAGATCTACGGAACCGACACGAGCTTCCTGAGGGAGCAGTTTGAGTCAGTCAGGGGCCGGGACCCCCTAGACCTGGACCCTGAAGCCTACGCGCCAGCCTTGATGAGGGCGCTCTACGACCTGCAGGGCAAAGCGTTGGGCTGGCCCGTTTACAGGCTTCTCGGCAGGAAGGTTAGGGACCTGGTCCCGATAGCCTACTGGACAGCAGGCGATGCTTCACCGGAGGATACGGCGGCCGAAGCCCTAGTCGCGGTCGAGAAGGGCTTCAAGACGTACAAGTGGCATGCGAGGCCCGGTACAACCCTCGCGAGGGTGAGGGCTGTTCACGAGGCGGTCGGGGATAAGCTGGGGCTCCGCATCGACCGGACGCTCTCCAGGTCCTTCTCGGAGACCGTGCAGATCGCCCGGAAGCTTACAGGCTACAACATCGAAGTGTTGGAGGACCCCCTGCCTCAGAGAGACCCGCACAGCCCTGAGGAGTACCGTCTCCTGAGGACGAAGATCGATATACCTGTCGCGTGGCATACGGGGAGCATCGAGGAGATCTTCCTCGCCGCCAAGACGGATGCTATAGACTACCTCTGCACCGGAGGCTCACCCAGCATGCTTCAGAGGATATCAGCCATCACGGAGACCGCGGGCATCCCTATGTGGCTTCAGACGATAGGCGTGGGCGGAGGCGGCATAGGCGCCGCCTTCGAAGCCCACGTAGGCGCGGTGATACGGAACGCCACTCTGCCGGCTGATAACCTGCACTTCCTCAGGGAGGACGACTTGGTGAAGCCCCACTTCGAGGTGAAAGACGGGTTCATCAAGGTCCCTGAGAAGCCCGGCATAGGCGTAGAGCTTAACATGGATGCGGTCAAGAGGTACCAGATAGCGTAGATGCGAGGTTGCTCTAAGCTCCCTCATGCCCTAAGCCTTAAGTCAGCTTCTCGAGCGGCTTCACGTTGCCGAAGAGGGGCCCCGGCCTTTTCACGGGTGCGGCCCATCGGACGGCGTTGGCGATGACCCTCTGGACGTTAGCATCATAGTAGATCGGCAGAGTCTCGTGTCCTGGGCGGAAGTAGAAGACCTTGCCTGAACCCCGGAGGAAGCAGCAGCCGCTTCGGAAGACCTCTCCGCCCTGGAACCAGCTGATGAAGACGAGCTCGTCCGGGGGCGGTATATCGAACGGTTCACCATACGTCTCCGTGTGCGGAAGCTCGAAGTACTCATCTATGCCCTCGGCGATGGGGTGGCTCCGCGCGACGACCCAGAGCCTCTCCTTCTCGCCGGCCTCGCGCCACTTGAGGTTACAAGTCGTCCCCATCAGGCGCCGGAAGATCTTCGAGAAATGAGCCGAGTGGAGAACCACAAGACCCATCCCTTCGAGGACACGGCGATGAACCCTCTCGACGACGGCGTCGCTCACGTCGTCGTGGGCCATGTGGCCCCACCAGACGACTACGTCAGTAGCGTTGAGGACGTTCTCGGCGAGGCCGTGCTCCGGCTCTTCAAGCGTCGCTGTTCGAACCTCAAATGCCTGCTGAGCCGCGAGAGCCTTCGCGAGGACCGCGTGGATACCTTCCGGGTAGACCGCGGCAACCTTCGCGTCCCGTTTCTCGTGGAGAAACTCGTTCCAGACCGTCACTCTGATGTTACGCATCAAACGACACCTTTCGCGCTGAGTTTCTATCGCGGCGATAAGCGGTACATTTGACCTTTTGCCCGCCTAGGTGATTTAACGCTTTCCAACTCGTTCAGGAAGAGGCTGACCTTGAGTTTGGGGGGAGGAACGACTCGAACGACGCGGAGATAGGGTGGCCGCGTCTTTTATGAGTCTGCGAGGGATCCGTCTTCGCGGAACTCGGCGCCAGGCGCGCTGTCGTATATGTTCACGTCCCAGGGGTACTTCTCCACCGCTTTCTCGTCTAGGTCGAGGCCTAGCCCCGGCTTTTCCGGGAGGAGTAGGTAGCCCTTCTCCAGCCTCAACGGTTGGAAGAGCTCACTCTTAGGCGGTCTATCCTCCGGGCTGTACTCCTGGATGGTGAAGTTGTGGATGGCGGCGTCTATGTGCACGCAGGCCGCCGTGGAGACGGGGCTCAACGGGTTGTGAGGTATGACGCCTACAAAGAAGGCTTCCGCCAAGGTGGCGATCTTCTTCGTCTGCGTGATACCTCCGGCGAGGCAGACGTCGGGCCTAACCATCAGGGCTGCATTCTTCACGAGTAGTTCCCTGAACTCGTATAGGGTGTAGAGTCGCTCGCCTGTAGCGATGGGCACATTCACGTGGGCGGCTACGTTCGCCATCGCGTCGATATTCTCCGGCAGGATGGGGTCCTCGTAGAAGAGTATCCGGTACTTCTCCAGCTCCTTGCCTAAGGCGATCGCCTCATACGGCTGGGCGCGGCCGTGCACCTCGACGCAGAGGTCCACCTCGTTCCCAACCGCTTCTCGGACAGCTTTGACGCGGGCTACAGCGTCGTCGATCATCTTCGCGTGGAACTGGTCTGGGAAACGCTCCGTGTACGGTCCCAGCCGTAGAGCAGTGTAGCCCTCCTTGACGAGTCTCGAGGCGTGTTCCGCGAGCTCCTCGGGGGAGCGGCCCCAGGCGTCCACGTAGACCCGGACCTTACGGCGGCAGGGGCCTCCTAGAAGCCTGTAGATGGGCATGCCGTAGTGTTTGCCG
>JAWCPE010000032.1:0-14651 GCA_038870415.1 Bathyarchaeia archaeon | reverse complement strand
CCTAAGCTCCGCCCAGGCTGCCATCGATATCGCCCTCTGGGATATACTCGGCAAGCATGCCGGTCTGCCCATCTACCAGCTGCTAGGCGGAAGGTTCCGCGAGAGATGCAGGACGTTCCAGACCGTCGGCGGCCGGACGCCTGAGGAGGTGGCTGAGAGAGCCTCGGCGGCGGTGAAGGAGGGCTTCACGGTGCTCAGGGTCTTCGCCCTCGGCCCTGAGGGCCCCACGATCGTCCAAAGCTCGGATGTAGCTCAGGCCGCTGAGAAGGTCCGGGCCGTGCGAGAAGCGGTAGGAGACCGGGTAGATGTAGGCGTCGAGGTTCATAGGGCCTTCACGCCGCTCCAGGCCGTCACGTTCGCGCAGGCGGTGGAGAAGTATAACGTCCTCTTCATAGAGGACCCGGTACCCCCGGAGAGCGTCGAGGCGATGCTCTACGTAGCGACGCATACGTGCGTCCCGATAGCTGCCGGGGAGAGATGCTACGACGTGCACGGTTTCAAGGAGCTGATCGACCGCAGGATAGCCGGCCTCATCCGGCCTGACGTAACCGTCGCCGGCGGCATCACGGAGAGCCGGAAGATAGCCGCGATAGCCGAAGCCTCCGAGGTGCAGCTTATGCCACACCTCATGTCCAGCCCCATAGGGACGGCCGCGTTCCTCCACCTAGACGCCGCCGTGCCGAACTACGCCTTCCAAGAGTACGCGTACGAGAAACAACAGATCAGGCAGGAGATCGTGAAGCCCGCCCTGAGGGATGAGCCTGGATACGCCTATGTGCCCGACGGCCCAGGGCTCGGCCTAGAGCTGAACGAGGAAGCCGCCGCGAAGTACCCGTATAAGCGATATGAGCTTCAGGGCCTCTACTACGAGGACGGCTCCCTAGCCGAGTTCTAACCGGAAGTTTCTAGGCGAGGGGGGAGGGCTCAGTCGGAAAACCTCCGTCCTCTAGGCTCGCCGGTCTCAAATCGAGCAGGGCTCTGGTGGCGCTCAAACGTAAATACGGGCGGCCGCTTCATCTCTTCGCGTAGGTGGGTCGATGGATTCACGTGAGAGAGTGCTAACCGCGATCAGGCATCGCGAACCAGACCGGGTGCCTATCCAAGATAGCCCTTGGGCTGCCACGGTTGACCGCTGGAGGAGCGAGGGTCTCCCCTCCGGGATGTCGCCCGCCGACTTCTTCGGCTACGAGATGGCAGGCTTCAGCGCCGATACTACGCCCCAGTTCCCGGTCGAGGTCATCAAGGAGGATGCGCGGTACATAATCGAGAGAACCGCCTTCGGCGGGGTCCGTCGGAACCACAGGGACTACTCGACGACGCCTGAGATCATCGACTGGCCTGTCAAGAGCCGGGAGGACTGGGAGAAGATCAAGCTAAGGCTTAAGCCGAGCGACTACCGCGTCGACTGGGTGAGCGGGCTTCAGGCCTATCACAGGGAGCGGAGCCGAGGCCGCTTCATCACCTACAACGCCGCGGTAGGCTACGATAAGATCCAGAGCTACGTCGCCTCGCCGCAGCTCTTGAAGGCTGTCATCAAGGACCCTGACTGGGTCAGAGACATGTACGAGACGGATGCGAGCCTCGCGATCGAGATGTGCCGCAGGATGGTCGCCGGCGGCTTCAAGTTTGACGGCGCGTTCCTCTACTGTGACCTAGGCTACAGGGTGGGGCTCTTCTTCTCGCCTAAGCATTACGAGGCGCAGTTGCATCCGGTCTTCAAGAGGCTCTGCAGCTTCTTCCACAGCCAAGGCATGCCTGTTCTGCTGCACTGCTGCGGACGCGTCAAGGACCTCATCCCCTACTTCATAGAGGAAGGCATAGACGTTCTCCAGCCGCTCGAGGTGAAGTCCGGCATGGACCTCGTCGAGCTGAAGAACCAATGGGATGGGAAGATAGCCTTCATGGGAGGCATCGATGTGAGGCTAATGGCCTTAGACGACCCCAAGCCGATAGAGGAAGAGATCAAACGCAAGTTCCCCGTAGCGAAGGAGGGCGGCGGCTACATCTACCACTCCGACCACTCCGTGCCAAACAACGTGAGCTTCAGGAGCTACCAACGCGTCATAGAACTCGTCCGGAAATACGGCAGGTATGAGTAGCCTCAGCCTTCCTCCCCCAGGCCTCTCTCACTCCTTTTATCGCGGATAGAGGCTACTCGACGCCGTAACAGCGACTGGCGAAGGGAGGGTTGCCCACGGAGAGCATGATCGAGTATCTTCTCGGCGAGGCCACTCGGGCTGGAGCCGAGTTTATGGACGTGAGGATCAACGAGCGAACAGGGACCCGGGTCTCAGTTCAAGACGGCAGGGCGGACGAGATCTACAGCTCCAAGGTCTTCGGAGCTGGGATAAGGGTCTTGATCGACGGCATGTGGGGCTTCGCCTCAACAAACATCCTAGAGAGAGACGAGCTTTCCCGCTGCCTCAAGGAGGCAGCCTCGATGGCGAGAGCCGCGAAGGGACGAGCCCTAGAGCGGGGCGAGGTCGCCGAGCCGCCGGCGGTCAGGGGTCGAGCTGCGACGCCAGTCAGGAGAGACCCCCGGGATGTAGACGTGGAGCAGAAGGTGAAGGCTGTCTTCGAGCTTGAGAAGGCGGCGAGGACCCTAGACCCGCGGATGGTGAACACCATCGTGGGCTACGGGGAGTCCATCTTGAAGGAGACGGTGGCGAACACCTACGGCGTCTACGCGGAGAGCGAGGCGGTGAGAACCATCGTCTCCTGCTTCGTAACCGCTAAGGAAGGCGACCTACGCCAGAGCGCCGTCGAGATACGTGGCGGCCTCAAGGGCTTCGAACTCCTAGAAGGACTTGACCCTGAAGCCTTCTCGGTTACGGCGGCGAAGAAAGCCCTATGGCTCCTTAAAGCTGAGAAGGCGCCGGCAGGCCGTTTCCCCGTCGTCTTCAACCCAGCCGTGACGGGGCTCTTCGCTCACGAGGCGATAGGGCATAACGCCGAAGCGGACGGCGTCTGGGCTGGGATGTCCATACTTGAAGGCAAGGTGGGGCAGCAGGTCGCCGCGGAGACCGTCTCGATATACGACGACGCCACCATCGAGGGCGCCTACGGCTCCTACGCGTACGACTCTGAAGGCGTACCGGGGCAGAGGAAGTGCCTCGTGAAGGACGGGGTTCTCCAAGGCTTCATGCACAGCCTCGAGACGGCGAAGAAGTTCGAAGCCGCGCCGACGGGCTCCGCTAGGGCGGATGGGCACCAGTCGAGGCCGATAGTGCGGATGAGCAACACGTACATCGCGCCAGGCGAGTGGAGCTTCGAGGAGATCATCCGCGAGACCCGGGAGGGCATCCTCCTCAAAGGCGGCTACTGGGGCTACGTCTTCGTGGAACGCGGCCAGTTCACCTGCAATGCAGAAGAAGCCTGGACGATCAAGAACGGCGAGCTTAAGGAGCATCTACGCAACGTCTCCGTCTCCGGGCTAACGCTGGAAGCGTTACAAGACATAGACGCTGTCAGTAAGGACTTCGAGCTGAAGCTGCCCGGCATATGCGGTAAAGGAGGCCAAGGCATGTACGTGGACGGCGGCGGCCCCTACCTACGGGTTAAGCAACTCGTCGTAGGAGGCCAACGTTAAGGAGGCTCGCGTAGATGGTAGACCTTCTCTCCTTGGCGAAGGCTGCATGCGAAGCCGCGATGCGTGAGGGAGTCGACCAGGCGGAGGCGTACGTTCAGGAGTCGAAACGCATCGATGTCGACGTGGAGAAGAGCATGATCAAGTCCTGCAACGTCGTCCGAGACCAAGGCCTCTCGGTTAGAGCCTTCAAGGACGGCGGGAGAGGCTTCGCCTACACGATGAAGCTCACCTTAGAAGAGGCCGTCGAGACCGCCAGGCGCGCGGCGTCGCTCGCCAAGGTGGCTCATAAGGACCCGGACTTCAAGACGCTGCCAACCCCGAGGACGGCACCCAGAGTGCCAGGCCTCTTCGACCCTAGGCTTGCAGAGCTAAGCGCCGACCAAGCCGTCGAGTGGGCTGTTCAGGGCATAGAGACGGCTAAGGCTGCGGCTAAGGCGTCGGTGGTCCAAGGCGGCGCAGGCTTCAGCGTAGACCAGGCCGCGCTCGTCAACTCCCTAGGCGTCGCCGTTGAGGAGTCAGCCACCTCGGTCGGCCTCAGCATCTTCTCCATCGTCAAGCAGGGCGACGATGTAGGCTCCTACTCGGAGTTCGACTCCGCCAGACGACTGGACGACTTCGACCCCGGACCGGTCGGCGGGAGAGCCTCCGAGCAGGCTTTGAGGTTCCTCGGCGCGAGGAAAGTTGCAACTGGAAACATGCCGGTCATCTTCGGCCCCCTCGCGGCGAACGGGCTCCTCTACGCCCTATGCGGCGCCGCGAACGCGGAGAGTGTCCAACGGAACAGGTCTTTCCTCGCAGGCTGGAGAGGCCGACAGGTCGCCTCTGAACTCGTCACGATCGTCGACGACGGCCTCTATCCGGCCGGGTTGTCCTCGAGCAGCTACGACGGAGAAGGCGTGCCCAGAGGCGAGACCGTCATCGTGGACCGTGGAGTCCTCAAGACCTACCTGCATAACTCGTACACGGCGAACAAGGCCGGTGAGCTGAACACGGGCCACGCGGCGCGGGGCGGCTACCGGGGAGGCGTAGGGATAGGCCCGACGAACCTCCGGCCTAGGCTCGGCGACTGGACGAGCGAGGAGATCATCCGCGAGACCCGGGAGGGCCTCTACGTTACCATGGCGGGTCTAAGCCCGAACCAGGCGACGGGCGACATCTCCGGCAGCGTAGACTTCGGCTTCAAGATAGAGCATGGCGAGATAGCGTACCCAGTCAAGAACGCGATGATCGGCGTCAACATCCTCGACCTCTTCAAGGGCATCGACGCCGTCTCGAAGGACTACCGCGAAGAGCCAGGCCTCGTCATGCCCACCATACGCGCCCAGAACGTAAGAGTCGCGGGAGGAGCCTAGCCGCGTTAGGCCAATTCGAGGAGGAGGCCCGAGGCTCCGGCGGCGACCTACGAGGAGCGAGATGTTCGCCTTAAGCCTCAGCAAAGCGGCTAGGCTGAAGAGGAAGATGTCAAGGGTTATCCGGCCTAGGGTCGCTGTCTGCGCGGGAGAGGCTGCAACTGCCAGTATGACTTCTACAGCACCAAGCCCCTAGCTAGACCGTTCATAGCAGCATGTAAGGCGAGTATAGGTCTCCGTGCACCTGGATCAAGCCAGCCTTCCAAGCCGTTGGGAGGCATCCGCATCAGGTTTAAAGGTGGCTTTATGATACTTTCTCCACAAAGGTGGTTAAGTGACCCAAGTCAAGACGAAGACCATCAAGGTTGGTAGCGAGACCTACGGCAGACTATGTGAGGTTGCAGGGGAACTCCAAAAGGAGTTGAAGCGCCCCATCTCTTTAGAAGAGGCGGTTAAGCATCTCATCAGCCTTCGAGAGAGGGGCGTCAAAATAACAGACTTGGCCGGTTCCTGGGAGATCACGGATGAAGAGCTTACGGAGATAAAGCATTCTCTAACAGAGGCTTGGCGGCGATGGAGATCACCCAAGCTGTGATCGATACCGACATTCTGATCGACCTCCTCAGGAACGTGGAAAGCGTCGTCGACTTCATCCGGGAAATGGAGAATAGGGGCACACACCTCTCGACAACGATCATAAACGCCTTTGAGCTCTACCATGGCGCCTACAAGTCGAGGAGACGGGAAGAGAACCTATCGGCGACGAGGAAGCTGCTGGGTCGTCTTACGCTCCTAACCATGGGTTCAAAATCCGCGCAGACCGCCGCCCGCATATATGCGGAACTAGAGGCTGCAGGGCAACCCATCGGGTTGAGGGACGTATTCATAGGCGCAATCACGCTAACCAGAGGATACACCTTAGTTACCAGAAACATAGAGCACCTTAAGAGGGTCCCAGGTCTATCGGTCACACCCGCACCTTAGGAGGGCTGGGGTCCCCCAGCAGGTCGAAGACGCTCTCGACAACCGCATACGTTAGCTAGGCCAGTTCGAGGAGGACGCCCGAGGCTCCGGCGGCGACCACTAGCAGTGACATGTCCACTTTAAGCCTCAGCAGGTCGATCAGGCTGACGATGAGTATCCCGAGGGGTTACACGGTCTAGAACCGCGTTCTAGTCGAGGGATACTACGACTGCTAGGATAGCTCCTACGGCTCCGGCTCGGACGCCTTTCAGGAAGTTCTGCAGCTATAGGTTCTCCTTCATCCGTCTGAAGACGGGAGCCATGATCCTACGATTGCGAGGGATAGGAGGAAGATGCCGGTCATCGCGACGGCGGCGCCGAGTGGGCCTGCCACCTTACAGCCTACGAGGGGAGTCTTCACCCCCATCGGGCTTACCGCTCGGGCCTTTCCACCTTCAAGGCGGATGTTCGCGGCTCTCGCTATCTCTTCGTCCCTTAGACGGGAGGGGGGAGGTTAAGAGGACTTCGGCTAGTTGTGCCAGACGCCTCCGTCGTCTCTTAGGCAGTATCTCTGCCAGATGGCGCCGGCCATTGGGGGGCCTTCCTTGATGGATTCCTCGTTGAGCTCTATGCCGAGGCCGGGCTTCTCTGGGAGCATCAGGTACCCGTCTTTGACCTCGAGTGGCTGTTGGACCTCGCCTCCATAGGGGCGTTCTACGCCATACGCGTATTCCAACGCGACCACGTTGTTGACGGAGGCGCAGAAGTGGGCGTTCACCGCGCAGAGTATGCCGTTTCTCGCGGAGGGGTTATGCGGTACAAGGTCTACGTAGCTCGCCTGGGCGAGGGCCGCGATCTTGCGGCTGTTCGTCAGTCCTCCGGCTACGAGTACGTCCGGCCGTATTATCTGGGAGGCCTTATGGTTTAGGAGGTCTCTGAACTCGTAGAGGCTGTAGAGGCGTTCGCCGGTCGCGACCGGGATGTTCACGTGCGCCTGTATCTCAGCGAGGGTTTCGACGTTCTCCCAGAGGACGGGGTCCTCGTAGAAGAGTATGCGGTACTTCTCCAGCTCCTTACCGAGGGCGATCGCCTCGTAGGGCCGGAGCCGCGTCAGGCATTCTACGGCTAGGTCCACGTCGTCGCCTATGGCTTCCCTCACCGCCTTCACCTGCTTAACGGCTTCGCGGATGAGAGCCGTATGGCCTAGAGTCTGGAACGTGGGGCCGAAGGGAGTTATCCTAACGGCTTTAAACCCGTCCTTGACGGCTCTCTCCGCGTTCTTCACAGCCTCCTCCGTGGTGGCGCCGCCCGTCGATGCTACGAGCTTCACCTTATCCCTGGTTGGGCCGCCCATGAGTCTGTAGATGGGGACGCCTAGGGATTTTCCTACGATGTCCCATAGGGCGACGTCCACAGCGGCGATAGCGGCGCTCATGATGCTTCCCCGCCAGCAGGGGTCGACGTACATGGCTTCCCAGTGATGCTCCACGCGGAAAGGGTCCTTCCCCTTCAGGTGGGGCTCCAGCATCTCGATCGCGGTCTTCACAGCGTCTATACGGCCGACGGAGTGGGTTCCGCTGACGCCGGTGATTCCCTCATCCGTGTGTATTTTCACCGCGAGCCACCTACCGAAGAGCGTCTCCACACCGGTTATCTTCAAGACCAAACACCTCTGCCAGATTGACGCCTGTCTAGGGCTGCTCGCTGGCCTCATAAGCCTTGGCGTAGGCCATCCTCACCTGGACAAGAGCTTAGCTGAGGAGAACATTTGTTCCGGGTTCGCAGCGGTGGGAACCTAGGCTCCGAGCTAAGAGATAAATCCCTGAGATGTAGAGGCCTCCTTTCGCGTACAGGGAGGCGTGATGGCTCAAAGCTGAGCAGGGGGGCTTAGGGCTGCACGTAGGCATACACGCCGGGGGTTTCGATATACAGAAGGTTGCTAAGCGTTGCCGCAGCCTCGGCGTCAGCCGGATCTGCTTGTCAACATCGTCGGTTCCGGGTTTTGATGAGAAAGGCTTCTTGGAAACGAGCAATTTGGTTAGGGTGTTGGCGGCGTATTCGCAGGCTGGCGTAAGCGTTCCGGTGATGCTGATGAGCCGTTGGGCGAGCACCGAGCTTCTTCAGGGCGCTCCGGGCGCGGAGCAGGAGCGCAGCCAGCTTTTCAGGAGCCTCGCGGCTTTAGGCGAGGCTGAGGTGGGTTCGCTGCTGTTCTACGTGAGGTTGGAGCGAGCCGTGGACCGTGAGCCGGAGCAGTGGCGTAACCTCGTAGGCTTCTACCGGGAGTTTGGGAGGGAAGCGGAGCGGTGCGGCGTGAGGGTGGCGACGCATGCCTTCTACCGGTCGTACAGCGTCGTGAGGAACACGGAGACCCTTACAAGACTGATAAAGGAGTCGTCTAGTCGCTCCGTAGGCGTCACGTACTGCCAAGGCCTCTACCTTCTCGGCGATGACGTTTACGACGCGATCCGCCGGTTCCAGAGCAGGATATTCTTCGCTCATGCAAGGGACCTGCGGAAAAGCGGTGACACCTTCGAAGAGGTACCTCTGGGAAAGGGCGACATCGACTTCGCCCGGGTGCTGAGGCTGCTCCAAGACGCGGGGTACGAAGGCCTCATCTGCCCGGAGCACCTAGGCCAAGAACAGCCCGGGGTCGACCTCGAAGCAGAGGCGGTCCGTTACCTTAAGAAGCTGCTCCTTGGCTTGGGGGCTTAAGCAGGCTCACTGTTCTTGTAAACCGTGCTGTTGTTTTCATGGAGAATCTTTCGCGGCTTTTGCATGCTGGTCCGTAGCTTGTCGCGGAGAGCCTCGGGAGCCGAGGGCCGGAGTTGTGTCCTTAGTTGGTAACTCTCTAATGTGACCCACTGTGACGGAGAGGTGGGTGATTTAGTTGGGTACTCAGGCGAGGTTGCTTCAGAAGGGTAAGGTGACGATCCCAGTGAGCGTTAGGGAGAGGTTGGGGATTACGGAGGGCGATTACCTAACCTTCGAGGTTGTGGGCAATAAGATTATTCTCCTTCCACCTAGGACGGCGTCTAACCCTACGGAAGCCCTATCCGGGCTCGTTAAGGGAATCTCTGTTGAGGAGCCCATCGGTCAGGAGTTAAGGAAGACTGCTGCTCTCAAGGGAAGGCGGGGCCTGCCCAAGGTGTGAAGGCTTTGTAGGCTTCCGCGTACTTGATCTCTTTGCCTCCTAGGGCGGCGTTCCGGGCTTGAAAGGCTCGGAGCTCCCCATACAGCCTATACCATTCTGGAAGCGTCTCCTGGGTCTTCAGCTCCTTCAACGCTTTGAGCTTCAAGTCGAAGACCTGAGTGATGTCTATGTACATATCTGGCCTAAACCGAGAGAGGTCGTTCGTCGGCACGGACGGCTCGAAGAAGTAGACACGCGGGTAAACGCAGGGGGCGGTCTCAGGGCTGACGCCGGGCGAGGAGGCGTAGTGGCACGCCTTCACGGTGGCGTTAGCCGTCACCACATGGTCCGGATTAAGCGGGTCGCGAACCCAATGCGTCAACACGATACTAGGCATGAAGTCCCGAACCTCGGCGACAAGTCTTAACATCCGCTTCCTGTCAACGATGAGAGGGTTATCGTCGAAGTCCATGAAACGGATCTCCGCGCCCAGAACATGCGCCGCGGCTCGGGCCTCGGCCTCACGTATCCTCTTCACCTCGTCTACGGTGATGTGGGACCGGTCTCTCCAGAGGGAGCCGGACTCCCCACGCTCCCCGTACGTCAGGTCGAGAGCCCGGACCTTCCAGCCTCGCCGCACGTAGCTCGCGATCGTACCCCCAGCCCTCGAGCAGAAGTCTGCCGCGTGCGCGCTCGTGACGAGCATCCTACCCGTCTCCGAAGCCATCGGGGACACCAAGGCTTAGGCTCAGACCGTAGACCTCTTAAGGCTTTACGAGCTCAGTCTCGGCGAAGGCTAGGGTCTCAACCTACTTCTCCACAGAGAGCGAGAGCAGACTCCCTATGCCTCAGCCTCTTCTAAGCGTTCCTCGGCGAGTTTCAGGAGGATGCTCGCAGAAGGCCTCTCCTGCCCCTGAGGGGTCTACAACGTCAACCTTGAACGATGGGAACCTGGCCTCGGACGTCTCAGCCTTTGCGTAGCCGCCATGCTCGCTCATCGTCGTGAGGGCAACCTTACTCCTGCTTGGAGGAGAACATGCTTCTCCCGCGGGTTGATCTCGATACGATCGAGTGCAGCGGCATAGTGGCACTGGACATGGGCTATCTCGGCTTCTAACGGTCTTCCCACCTCCCGCGGTGCGTCCTTTGAGGCCTGCCTGTAGGTTTCTCCATCGCAGACGATGGCCATGCATATCGACGTCTGAACCCTCGCGGCAGAGGCTGGTAGCCACGGAAGCCCACGAGAACCAGCGAGAGACCTTCGGTATAATCCGAACTCCGCCTCTAGACGGGCAAAAAGCTGCGGCGCCTGCTTACTTAGACCGTGCAAACGCAAACTCTTAGAAGACTTCCTTCGTCATCATCACTGGGCGCTCTTAACTACCGCGCCCGGTCTTCGATACTCGCTTGCGTTATTCAACACAGCCGGGAACCTGTCTAGGGCTACAGCGTCGTTCTGATAGTATCCTTCCTCCACGTGTACAGCTAGGGCTTCGCCCACGTAGAGCGTATGCGTGCCGGGCTTGATGGAGGCGACGACGCGGCACTCGATGTTCACGGGGCACTCCTTGATCAGCGGAGGCCTCACCCTGCTCGCTTTTTCAGGCGTCAGCCTCGCCTCCCGAAACTTGTCAGCGTTTCGGCCTGAGAGCCGACCGCAGAGGTCTGTCGCCTCGATAAGCTCAACGGTGGGGATGTTGAGGACGAACTCCCCCGTCTCCTTGATCAGCCCATGGGAGTAGCGGTCCTCTCTGACCGCGACGACGAACATGGGCGGCGTATGCGAAGCCGCCGTAACCGCGGCTACGGTGATGATGTTAGGCACGCCCTGAGCGTTGACGCAGGTAACGAGGACGGTCGGCTTAGGAGCTAGAAGCCTCACGACACTCGAAGAGAGCGGAAACTCAACCTTGACCAAGACAGCTGCACCTACCTTAAGCATCGAATGCTCATCGGTCGAAGCCAAGTTAAAGCTTGCCGCAAAGAACTCCGCAACTAGCTTCGCCGCTGAAGGGCCTCAGTCTCCAAACGATGGGTAGGGCGCCGGAAGACCGATAAGCCGGTTACATACGGATTTCCCGCCGGCGAGAACATGGATATGGTTGGGATGTACGCGGGTTACCGTTCGTTAGAGGAGCGAGGCTTAGGCCGCTGCCTCGACGCCCTGACGCGGAGCGGCGTGAATACGCTGATTCTAGGCGGCGGTTACAGGCTCAGCCCAGAGGTGGAGGCGCTCAACCCGTTCAAGGCGGGGCCGTCGAAGGAGCCTGATGCGCTCCCGACGGTTCTGAGCGAATGTCGAGCACGGGGGATGAAGCTATGGTTGGTGGTCGGGGTTGCGTACGCGGAGAGCGTCCAGCGCCCGGAGGACTTCCCCGACCTCGCAGTCGTGGATGTAGAAGGCCGGTTGGTAGCGCCAGACCGCAGCCTAGGCTTCGGCTGGGCAGGCTCCTGCTGTCCGAGTAAGCCGGCGATCAACCGGTATTACGAGGCCATGTTCGAAGACCTAGGGGGGAGGTACGAGTTTGACGGCGTCACGTTGACTCATCACCGGTTCTCACCTCCCAGCCATAACTTGATGAGCCTCTTCAGCTGCTTCTGTCCCAGCTGCGCGGAGGCAGCCCGAGAGCTAGGCTACGACATCGACGCGATGAGGGAGGCCAACCTCTCTCTGCTAGCCGCGTTGAGAAACCTCAAGCCGACAAATGTGAAGCTGCTCTCGGAGACAGGCTTCACCGCCTTCGACCTAGTCGAGGCTCTAGGCGTCCCGGAGGCGTTCCTCGACTGGCTTCAGTTCCGCTGCGAGCTACTTGAACGGTCGCTTAAGGCCTTCATCCAGGCGGCTAAGAGCCACGGCGGAAGCTTCCTCTTCGGACCGGATAACTACCCGGCTTCGTTCGCGCTGCTCGTGGGGCACCGGTACCGTGAACTGGAGAGGGCCGCGGACTTCCTCATGCCCCTGCTGAACCACCCAACCATCTTTAAGACGCTCGTATTCGCCGAAGCCTGCAAGACGCTCTTGGAGTGGAACAGGGGGCTGGACGAGGAGGCGACGCTGCGGCTGCTGTACAGCCTCTTCGGGTACGGCGACCTGCGGTTACCCGGGAGCATCTCTGGGCTGCTCGGCAGGCATGTGGCGGGGGACACCTACGAGACGGAGGTGCCGCTTCACGAGCTCATCTATCGGGAGGCGGTCAAGGCGAAGGCGTTCACGTCAGGGTCGAAGCCCATCATCACCGTGCTCGAAGGCCACGCCGGCGTGAAGCCCAACGTAGTAAAGCAACGGATCGCAGCCGTGAGACGGGCCGGCGTCGACGGCGTAGCGTTCACCACCTTCGAGGGGGCGACAGACGAGACCCTGGCCGCGATAAGGGAAGGCCTACAGAAGTGAGTAGATGCCAGTATTCTCGCGGGGAAAGAATCTTGAAATAGCTTCCAGCCGCGCCACGGACTGAGAGGACAGCTCAGACCTGAGCCTCCAGGCTGCGCGCGTGCGGGCAGATGCCTGCAGGCAATGGGGTATCGAGTGCGATAGGCGTCTTAGGGCGAGAGCCTAGAGAACCTAAGTGCAGGATGGCGCGGAACTCATGACTCCGGAGATAGGCGATGCGAGAGACGTGATAGAGATCGCTAAGGACTATGTTCGGCGCAGTGTACGAGTCACCTATTGGGAAGACCTGCACATATGCGAACTTGATGAGAAAACTGGATATTGGCGCGTTGTCTTCACCGCTTCCGAAAGCCTTCTGGACCCCTCTTTCAAGTACGAGATCTTCATCGATGCAAAGACAGGGCAAGTAAAACGCGCTGGGCGGCTCGCACAGTCGCAACTCTAGTCTCTAAGCGGGAAGGGGAGAAAGAGAGCCGAAACGTACCTAGACAGTTACCATACTATATAGAAACGGTTTTAGAGCCTTCACACAGTACGATAGGTTCACGTCTGAAACGAATCCACGTATGATACTGAGGCGGGGAGATACGCGGGGTTTCGGTGACCAAAAGCTGTATATTCGGCCAAGCCAGGAAAGAGGGAGGCCGCGGCTGCGCGCGGTGGACGGGCTTCCCTATGACGTATGAGGATGTTATCTCGAAGTCTGGGCGTAAGCCTACCCCGAGGACGAGTGGGAAATCTGAGGTCGTCGTCAAGAGGGGCGGCACCCCGTACGAGATGGTCGTTCAGGTCTTCTCCGAGCTGGATGTGGACCGTGTCATCGAGGCCGGCGACACGGTGCTGGTGAAGCCTAACTTCTCGATGCTCTGGAGCCTCCCTTGGAAGGGCTCGTTGACGAGCCCGGAGTTCCTCGAAGCCACCGTGAAGGCGGTGAAGGAACGGACGAAGGCCCGGGAAATCATCATCGCGGAGGGCGGCGGCGGCACCCAGACATGGCAGAGCTTCTTCCAGTTCAAGGTGCCGGAGATGGCTCAGAAGTACGGGACAGGCCTCGTCGACCTCAACTGGGACGTGATGCATAAGGTGGACGTGCCTGAGCCGTACGAGATGAGGGAGATGTGGGTCGCCGAGACGGCTCACGACCGGGCGGACGTCATCATCTCCGTGCCGGTCTTGAAGGGATGGGGCGGGACTGGCGTCACGTTGTCGCTGAAGAACATGATGGGCGTCCTCCCAGGTCGATACTACGGCTGGGCGAAGGGAAAGATTCCGCACGGCAAGAACGACCCCGCCGACCGCCAGTACGGGCAGTCTAAGACGTTATCAGGCGCCGTAACCGACATCTGCTTCGTGAACAGGCCTAACATCGCCCTCATAGATGCCCTAACCGTGATGTACCCGAGGGAACTCCCTAAGCCCGGAGCGAAGATGTTCAAGACCGTGCCCCAAGTGGACGAGTTGAACATGGTCATAGGGGGCTTCGACCCCGTCGCCACCGACACGGTTGCGACCGCCGTGATGGGCCTAAACCCCGCACGGATACTCCACTTCCAGATGGCTGCGAGCCGCGGCCTAGGCGTAAACGACCTGAAACGGATCACGGTCCTAGGCGAACCTATCGAGAGGGTGAAGCATCCCGTCAACCCCTGGCAGCCCGATATGGAGGAACTCCGAGAGACGAAGACCGATTAACTACCCGCCTCTTTCGCCTCTCAGGCGGCTCTCAGCGCGCAGGCTCTGATGCCACCGTTCTGGCAGCGGTAGCGAGGCCTATGTCGGTTGGCGGTTAGGCAGGGCTCTGCTGCGTTGAAGACCATGCGTTAAGCCCGCGAGGCCTGGGCTTCTGGATACACAGGGCCGAGGCATCTACGTCCTGAAATACGTCTGGGACCTCAGAGAAAGAAAAGGAGAGGTCATCAATTCGGAAAGCCTCTCGCCAACCGCACCTTAGAGCAACCCCGGTTAGATCGACGGCCTAGCGACGATGGCCTCGTCGGCGACTGGAGCCCATGGCTGAAGAGGGGGCAGATGGAGTACCCTGGTTTAGGGCCTAGACTCCTTCAGGATGAGGCATAAGGCGGGAGTACGGCAGCGAATGCTTCGAGGTTCGCTTAATGTGGCTCCCGTTAAGAGGGGGAACCACCTAGATGAGAGAGGAAGTTGATCGAGGGCGTAGCTTTTCTCTGCTCGGAGGCAGGGAGGTTCATCTCAGGGTCCACGCTAGTCTAC
>JAWCPE010000031.1:0-14696 GCA_038870415.1 Bathyarchaeia archaeon | reverse complement strand
AAGCCATGCTGGGAAAGGTTTCTACAGAGCCGCCCATGAAGGTTCAGGACTTACCATCGGTCTACCGACGTTTAGGAAGCTTCAGGATTAAAGGCCGGCTCTGCAAGGTGAAAGGTGCTGTGAACCCGTGGATGAATCCCTAGGAGAGAAGACCCTGAGCGCGACCTCTGCGTCTGGTTGATTTAGGGCTTGTGGGGGCCTCTGGGGACGGCGTCGAGTAGGCCGGGTGGGCTGGCGGTGCCGAGGAGGCTCCAGGTTAGGAAGAGGAGCAGGGCGAAGGCCACGTACGGTATGAGGGCCCTGTTCCAAGGTACCTCGTAGAGGTAATGGACGCCCACAGTGAACTGGAGCAGCGTCGTCCAGGCGAGGCCGACGGCGGCGGAGAACGGCAGGAAGCCGAAGAGCAACGAGGGCAGGTCGCCGAAGCATACGCAGGCTAAGCCGTCTCTCCACGTTCCCCTCCCGCTCAACACGTACCGTGCGAGAACATGCAGGAAAGCCGCGAAGAAGAGCGCCGTACCCAGAGTGTCCAAGAGAAGCGTCGGAATACACGTAAGCCACGCCAAAACCGAGTCGCCCAAGTACGAGTAGAACAACGGATAGAAGTCCCGGCTTAAGGCCAGGTAAACCTGGTTCCCGAAGTGGAAGTCCACAACCTTCACCGCGGAGGCCGTTACCGCCCAGTCGCTCAAAGGCTTCCAGAGCGGAAAGAGCAGCGCGGGAACCAAGCTGAAGACCGTGAGGAACCCAAGAGCATACCATGGGCTGCAGCTAACATCCCCGGCCTCCCCGTCACGGAGACGTTGAAAGAAGAGGAAGGGGTCCCTCAGGAGAAGCCAAGCATCCCGGCCGAGCCTTCTTAGAGAGCCCAAAGCCACCCGCCTACCGGAGAAGGGTAATACCTTCCCTTGGAAAAAACAGCAGAGTCGAGTCACACTGCACTTGACAGAGACGACGGCTCTCCTCATAACTGGGGAAGACCGGTCAACCCTCCCTCTCACCCCTCCTATCTCGTAGATACGATATATGCGCGACGGCGCCGCGAGAGGAAACACACACCTCGCCAGCTTTCCGGCTCTGGAGAACAGCTCAGGTCGGCGAGAGGTGGCGGTCATCTCGAACCTTAAATAAGCGCCCCTCCCATACCTCCCACGGCTACAATGCATGGAGTAGGCTTATGATCCGTCTAGGAATCATCGGTAAGACGAACACGGGGAAGACGACGTTCTTCAACGCCGCGACGTTGTTGAACGCGGAGATAGCGAACTACCCTTTCACTACGAAGCAGCCGAACACCGGGATCGGCTACGCGAGGACCTTCTGCGTCTGCACGGAGCTCGGCGTGAAAGACAACCCGCGGAACTCCGCCTGCATCGACGGCTTCCGCTTCATACCTGTCGAGTTGATCGACCTGCCCGGCTTAATCAAAGGAGCATGGGCTGGCAAAGGCTTAGGGAACCAGTTCCTCTCCGTCGCCTCACAGGCAGACGCCCTGCTGCACGTCGTCGACGCGTCAGGCAGCGTCGACGCGGAGGGCCGAAGCTGCGAGCCGGGGACCGGCGACCCGGTCCAGGACGTGAAGGACATCGAGGAGGAACTCACGATGTGGATGGTCAAGATCCTGGAGAGTCAACGCGGCCAGATAGAGCGGCAGATCGAGTCGCGGAAGATGCGGCTTAAGGGCGCGTTGGCGAATATACTTACGGGGCTCAGGGTTACCGAGGGCCAGGTCGTCACCGCTCTGAAGGCCTCGGGGCTGGAGACGAAGCCCTTCCGAGACTGGGACGAGGCGAACCTGAAAGCCTTCGCTCTTGAACTGAGGAAGGCGTCGAAGCCCGCGATCATCGTGGCGAACAAGATGGACCTCCCCACGGCGGATAAGGGCTTCGAGAGGCTGATGAAGGCCTTCAGCCCGACCCCCGTGGTGCCGTGCTCCTCAGAGGCGGAACTCGTCCTCAGACGAGCCGAGCAGAAGAAGCTCGTAAGGTACGTGCCGGGCGACGAGGACTTCAGGCTAGTCGAGGAGACGAAGCTGACGGAGAGGCAGAGGTGGGCCTTAGACTACGTCCAAAGCAAGGTCCTCTCTAAGTATCTTAGAACGGGTGTCCAGTTCTCGATAAACGTCGCCGTCTTCAAGCTGCTCAGGATGAACGCCGTCTACCCGGTGGAAGATGAGAAAACCCTCTCAGACCACGACGGGAATATCCTACCGGATGTCTTTCTCCTCCCGCCGGGGGCAACCGTCTCAGACTTAGCCAGGGAGATACACAGCGACTTAGCCAAGACGCTGCTACACGCGATCGACGCGAGGACAGGCTTCTCCTTACCTAAGGACTACGAGGTCAGGGACAGAGACGTCGTCAAGATAGTCGCAGCCTCCCGCAGGAAGTGAAGCAAGCCAGGGATAGGATGGGCTGCGCCTGGTGGACGGAACGCCTGTTCCGACGACGTCTTTCACACTCGCCGGGTAAGCCTCGGTTTGCAGATGACCTCGTGCACTCTGAGGTCGAAGAGGTTATGGACGTTCGCCGGGCTCAGTATTAAGGCGGAGTCGCATCCTCCCCCTGTCCCACCGATGGCTACGACCTCCTCGTCCACCCTGACGAGCCCCGCGTCCGCCGCCATCAAGGCGACCTCAACGGCGACCTTGACGCCCTCCCCGAAGAGCTTCAGCACGTTGGCCATAAGCTCGTCCGCCTGAACGGTTCCGAACTTTCTCCTCACAGCTCTCCCGGCGCCGCCGAAGGCATGCGTCACCGTCACCACCTTCCCGCCTTGGGCGATGATCTCCGCTCTGCGTTCCTCCGTCAGTTGTTGAACGTTCGGCTCCGCGAAGCCCGTGACATGGCTGACCACGACCACGTTGAAGCCTTTGAAGACCCTCGCCGCCTCGAGGCCTGTCTCACCTGTCGTAGAGGCGACGACGACCGACCTTAAGCCGAGCTCTTCAGCTCGCTCATGAGCCGCCTTGAGCGTCCTCGCCGTATTCGACCTGCCAGGCTTCTCGAAGTAGACCACCTTCGAAAGGAAGTCGCTCATGCCCGCATCGAACATCAGCCTCTACCGCTCGGTATTTTAGCCTTGACGAAGAGAGCTGGGGAAGAGATGCGCTTAATGCTCACTCCGAGATATGCTCGTATGCATCTACGAGGTGGCTTCCGGTGAAGATGAGCTTCGGCGTTCATCTCCCAGTGCACGCACGGTACTCCTATGCGGAGGTTGAGAAGGCAGCGGTCTTGGCCGACCGGTTAGGTTTCAGGTCCCTCTGGGTCGGCGACCACTTCTTCCTCCCGCCGCAGAGCTACGAGAGGATAGGCGGCGACCCAGCGAGGCCGGATAAGCTTGAGGCTTGGCCGGTACTCGCGGCTTTGGCTGCTCGCACACAACGCATAACGCTGGGAACGAGGGTCTCGCCGATACCGTTCTATCTCCCCGGCAGACTCGCGAAGGTCGTGACGACGGTCGATGTTATCTCGAAGGGGAGAGCCGTCCTCGGGGTAGGGGCAGGCTGGCATAGGGAGGAGGCAGTCGCCTACGGCCTACCTTGGGCGCCGTTCAAAACAAGGGTCGCGCAGATGCTCGAAGGCTTTGAGGTTATCACAAGGCTCTGGACGGAGGAAAGGACCACCTTCAAGGGCAGATACTTCCGCGTGGAGGAGGCCCCGTGCTTCCCGAAGCCCGTCCAGAAACCGAGGCCGCCCATCTTCTTCGGCGGGAACGCGCCCCGCATCCTAGACGCGGCTGGCCGAAGGGGTGAGGGGTGGCTGCCGTCCACCGACATGCCCGTTGACGAGCTGAAGTTGAGGGTAAGCCGGGTCTTCGCCGCCGCGGCGCAGGCGTCGAGAGACAGAGACGCCGTCACGATTACCGCATCGTTAACCTATCCTGGCGGGATCGGGATGAGCCCCAGGGACTGGCTTGAGAAGGTGCGAGAGATGGCCTCCTTGGGCGTTACACAGACGATCCTAGACCTTTCACAGATGTCGGCACCGCCTGATGAAGGTCTAGACCTACTTGAGAGATTCGCCGTCCATGTGCTTCCTGTATACGCCTGATACCTGCAAGTTTAAGCCGCCGGCCTACCTCATCATGACAGTTAACGGTCGCTTAGCCACCAGGGGCCTTATGCCTTCTTGACGCATCGAGTACTCCACGTAGGCTGCGGCGAGCGCGCAGGCCGGGTAGACGTACTTGGCGTTTGAGATAGGCCCGTAGAGGATGAAGTTCGCCCCGATCGCGATGGGGAAGGCCTGTGTAGCGGCATCGCAGCCCTTCAGGACCTCCGGCTCGAACTTCCGCAGTTGCTTCCACGTGGAGATGGCGTTCGACGGCCCAAGGCCGGCGGGGAGACCCGTCTCTCTCTTCACCTCGTAGACCGCCCGGGCTGCAACACCGATGTCAGGCGTATCCATCACGGAGGTGTCAACAAGCATCTTCTCCACGCCAGCTCTTGAGGCTAACGTCGTTAAGCCCGGTCCTTGAGCTGAATCCTTCAGGACTTGGACGCGTCCTGCGACGGTGGGGTTCCTCGCGTTCGTCGCTTGAAGAACTGCGGCCTTGATCCCGGAAGCCTTCAGGGCCTCTACCTCGGCCTCTTCCCATGCTGGTGCCAGGGAGTTGTAGACGGCTCTCTCTTCGAGGCCGACCTCGCGTATATGGGCTACCGCGGGAATCCTCACCTGAGCTGTTATGCCGTCTACGAGGAAGGGGTCCTCCGTCACCTCGGCGACGAAGTCTATGTACTTCACCAGGGCCTCGGGGTGGTTCCCGACCACGTCGATTATCCTCGGGAGCGCCGTCTTCTCCGAGATGTCCGCCTCGGCTTCTAGGAGCTCCCTGGCCCTTACGCGGTTAAAGAGGCCCCCCTTCTCGTCCTCAACGACCCTGTGTCCGCTGTAGAAGATGCTGCCCACCATGACGGGGGGCAACTGTCCGGGCTGCCCTCCGACCTTGACGCGGCCAATCTCGAACACTTTCTGCTCGGTGCTGAACTTGAACATCGCGGTCTACCGCCGCCTGCCAAGTGATCTGTAAGGGTATATCTACGTTGCTAGCTACGTTGCTGGCCTATCGGCCTCGCCGGTGTGGCCCAGCGTTGACGCGGGGAAGCCTCTTCTACCCTATGACGCTACCGACGTTCTCCCGCCCTAGGATGGAGCTGGGCCGAGTATCGATAGACTGCTGAGAAATCTTACGGGAAAGGGGCGTTTCATGTTGAGAACATCCCGTTGCGGTCCGTCTTCTTTATATCCGATCCCCATGGTTCACTTCAATCGCGGGCCGTTTCAACTTGAGGGTGCTCAACCAACACGCGTTGCTCGCGAACGCGGTGAACGAAGCCGATCGGTCTGCCCGGGAGAAGGCTCTCGCGATCCTAGCCGCCGGTATAAACGCAGTAGACCCCAGCGTCGCTGTAAGAACGTTCGTCCACGTTGAGGATGAGAACCTTAAGGTCGGCAGCCTCTCGTTTAACCTAACGAAGATTCGCCGGATACTAGTTGTCGGCGCTGGAAAGGCGAGTGGCCTCATGGCCCAAGCCGTCGAAGAGATACTGGGCGACCGGGTCGAGGGGGGGCTCATCAACGTGCTACATGGCACTGTGAGCAGCTTTCGGACCAAGAGGATAAAGATGAATGGGGCGGGACACCCGCTTCCGGATGAGGCGGGACGCGAGGGGGCTAGGGCCATCCTCGAGATAGCGCGTTCGGCGGGGGGAGGAGACCTTCTGCTCTGTCTCATCTCTGGCGGCGGCTCGGCGTTGATGCCGCTTCCCGTCGAGGGCGTGCCGCTCGCAGATAAGCAGGCCTTGACCACGCAGCTCCTGAAGTGTGGGGCGAACATCGAGGAGGTGAACGCTGTCAGGAAGCACATCTCGCAGTTGAAGGGGGGGCAGCTCGCAAGGGCAGCTTTCCCGGCGACCGTCGTGAGCCTCATCCTCTCCGACGTGGTCGGCGACCCCCTCGGAAGCATCGCGTCCGGGCCTACCTCGCCAGACCCTACCACGTTCCAAGACGCGGTAGAAGTCCTCAGAAGGTATGGCGTCTGGGGGAAAGCCCCATCCTCCATCAGAGCTTACCTAGAAAGGGGCTTGCGAGGCGAGGCCCCTGAGACCCCTAAGCCCGGCGACCCGTTTCTCTCCAGGGTGCACAACGTGATCATCGGCAACAACCGCTTAGCTGCGGAGGCGGCTCTAATGGAGGCACGTAGGCATGGCTTGAACGGGCTTCTCCTCTCCTCTCTGGTCGAGGGCGAGGCGAGACATGTGGGAAGCGTCTACGCTGGGATTGCCTGCGAGGTCGCAGCCTCAGGCCACCCGGTCTCAAGGCCCGCCGCGATCGTTGCAGGCGGGGAGACGACGGTCACAGTCACCGGTTCAGGTAGAGGCGGCCGGAACCAGGAGGTCGCCTTGGCAGCGGCGCTGAAGATCCGAGGGAGCTCAGGGGTCGTCGTCGCTTCCCTCGGCACGGACGGCCTTGACGGCCCCACTGACGCGGCGGGCGCCTTGGTTGACGGTCAGACAGTAGACCGGGCCCGTGAAGCTCGCCTCGACCCTCTGAGAGCTCTGGCCGAGAACGACTCCTACACGTTCTTCAAGGCTCTCGGCGACCTGGTGTTCACCGGGCCTACGATGACGAACGTGAACGATCTAGCCGTGATGGTCGTGCTCTAGCAGCTTTGAGAAGCCACGGTCAGAGGGCCCTCAGTCTCTCGTCCTCAGGGGCGCCTGTCTGCCTATTCCATCGTCGCAGCTTGTAGTATTCCTCAAGCATGGGTTCAAGCTCGCATACCTGGCCTTTCGCGAAGCCGTCAGGCAGCGGTTCCTTCGTGAACCGGTCTGGCAGCCTGTCGTCGCTGGGCTTGACGCCGCAGGACACGTTGTACGCCCTCTTCAAGTCGTAGATGAGGCCGCCTCTGTCCAGTATCTTCTGCCTGTCGATCTGCCACCCCGTAAGGTACGTGTACGACTCCGCTATCAGGTCGAAGGAGGTTACGCCGAAGACGGGGAACTTGCATAAGCCGAGCGCGTCCAAGGCGGAGCACAGGTTCTGGTAGAGGATCGTAACGGCGGCTTTCCCCTCGGTGGTGAAACCGTCCATAGGCTGGGAAAGCCCATACTCAGGCATGAGGAGGCCGCGTTCTATGCAGTTCGCGAGGCCCTGCATATGGCAGGCGCCCCTGTTCGCGGTCGCGTAGTCCAAGCCCATCGACTTGAATCGGCGCGGCTCATGAGCTGGCAGCTCTAGGCCCTTGACCTCTAACGCGTAGCGTTCAGAGCCCCGGCCTATCCTACCCGCAGCGGCCTTCACGCCGTCCGCCAAGACTCTGCCGAAGCCTTCCATCCGTCCCATATGTTCAGCGAGCTGAACGACCGCGTCCGCGTTGCCCCATGTGAGGTCGATGCCGCCCGTATCCTCTCTGGAGAGCAATCCCTTATCGTAGCATTCCATAGCGAACGCGATAGTCGCCCCGGTCGAGATTGTGTCCAGCCCATACCTGTTGCAGAGGTCGTTCGCCTTCGCTATGGCGGCCAGGTCATCGTTTAAGCACATCGAGCCTAGGGTCGCGATGGTCTCGTACTCCGGCCCGGGTCCTGCAAGGCCCCGGTAGGGGCCTGACTGTATCTCGATGACCCGGCCGCAGGCGACGGGGCAGGCGAAGCATGCGTAGGGCCGTTTCAGGATCGTCTTTGTCATGGCGGGGCCGCTTATCTTCACGGCGCCGGGGAAGGTACCCTGCGTCCAGTTCTTGACGGGCAGGTTGCCGGTCTTCTCGAAGGTCTCTACGCCTGCCGCGGTCCCGTCTCTTCTCAGGCTTTTAACCCTCTGAGCGTTGAGCACGCCCTCCCGGTACTTCTGCAGTGAGGCTTGGAACTCCTTCGGATGCGCGACTGGCACCTTTCCGTGCCCTCTTACCGCGATGGCCTTCAGGTTCTTCGAGCCCATCACGGCTCCGAGGCCTGCTCTGCCGAAGGCCCTGCCATCGTCGTTAATGATGCAGGCTAAGCGGGCTTTCTTCTCCCCAGCCGGGCCTATGCAGGCCACCTTGACCTGTCTATCGCCCAGCTCCTTCCTGACGGCCTCCATCGTCTCGTAGGTATCCATCCCCCAAAGGTGTTTCGCGGAGAGCAGCGAGGCTTGATTATCCACGACGTTAAGGTAAACAGGGGATGCGGATCGACCTATGAAGACTAGGCCATCGTAGCCTGCGAACTTGATCTCTGTCGGGAAGAAGCCTGCCGTGTTCGCCTCGGCGAAGATGCCTGTAAGGGGAGACTTCGCGACTGCGGCTGCCCTCGTCCCGCCGGGGATGAGGCTTCCCGTGAAGGGACCGGTCAGTATGATCAGCTCGTTCTCAGCCCCGAGCGGGTCGGCGCTAGGCGGGACCTCTCTCCGAAGCATCCAAGCCCCATAGCCACTTCCGGCGAACAGCATTCTCGCCACGGCTAGGTCTAGGGCTTCCTCGCTCACTCTGCCCTTGCCTAGGTCGACCCTTAGAAGCTTGCCCATGTATCCGCCTAACATGGCATGCACCTTAGACTAGGCTGCTCCTTGAACCGGTCTCGTTAACATCGCGTCTCTCGGTCATGTTTCAGGTCACGGTGGGCGCTGGGCTCTTCCAGCCATCTGCTTGAGTTCTTCCTCGGTCACGCTGTACTTTCTTCTTATAGACTCGTCCTTGACGGCTTCTACGAGCTCCCTGAGCTGCTTCTCAGGCAGGGAGATGCCCATCTCTTTCAGCTTCCAGCCTATGGCGGTGGCTCCGCTCTTCTTGCCGATGACGACCCGGACTGGTTCCCGCCCGACAACATCAGGCATGAAGGGTAGGACGCCCAGCTCGAACCCCGCGTCCTTGCAGCTCTTCCACATGTAGACGACGAGGCCAGACTCGAAGGTGAAGTCGTTATCCCCAACTATCGGCTTCGTCGGGGAGACGCGTACACCGGTCAGGTCCTGCACCAGCCGCGAGACGCTCATCAACCGGTCCAGCTTGATGCCTGCATCTACGCCTAGCAGAAGCTGGAGGCCGACCGCCACCTCTTCCGTAGCGGCGTTTCCGGCTCTTTCGCCGAGGTTGTTCATCGATGTATGCACGATCTCCGCCCCGGCGCTGACGGCTGCGAGGGCGTTTGCAGTCGCGAGGCCGAAGTCGTTATGGATGTGAAGCTCTACGGAGACGCCTGGGCCGACCCATTCCCGGACCTCTCTGACGCGGAGCATCGTCGCCTGCGGGAGGCTCATCCCGAAGGTGTCGCAGACCACGACGGAGTCGACCTTCGCGTCGCGGACGCACGCCTTGTAGAGCCGCTCTATGAACGCGGGGTCAGCTCGCAGCGAGTCGACGGGCATCATAGACGTGTAGAGCCCATGCTCCTTCGCGTAGCGATGTACCTCGACGATGTTCCTGATAGCCTCGTCTTCATCCCATCCGAAGACGGCCTTGATCGTCCTCGGGTTGCCCAAGGTGTCGGTTACGATGCCGTCAACGTCGCACTCCAACGCGGCGTCGATGTCCTCCCGGCGGGCTCTGCAGAGGCAGAGAACCTCGGCGTTCAGCCCTAGACCGGCGAGCTTCCGGATGGCTTCGCGGTCTTCGCTGGAGACGATGGGCATCCCCGCCTCTATCCTGGCCACGCCGAGGTCGTCGAGGGCCTGGGCGATACGGACCTTCTCCTCCAGCGTCAGTACGACGTGCGGCGTCTGCTCGCCGTCGCGCAGCGTCACGTCGTGAATGAGCACCCTCCGCGGGAGACTGAACGCGCTTCGAACCTCAGGTCTCAGATTGACCGGGCTGTTGATGAACTTCTCCATGCCTTGAGAACCGTCCACCTCGATCCCTTTCTTCCACCGAAGCTGTCATGAGAGCGACGAGAGTTAATCTTAAGCGTTCCCTAAGCCCTGATCCAGACTAGGTGTGAAACATGCCGGTCGTTGAAGGATGGAAGATACCGGGCGTTAAGGTGCCTCCTCCGAACGAGCGCGTGCTGAAGATGTTGGTCTCGCCTGAGACGGGTGACTCCGAGCACATGTCGATCCTCTTCTCCATCATCAGCCCCAGCTCGACCACGGGGCTGCACAGGCACGAGTCTGGAGACGAGTGCATGTACGTCGCCACGGGCAGAGGGACCTTCATCTGCGGCTCAGAGAGGACGCCCATAGGACCGGACGTTCTTCTCGTCGCGAAGAAAGGGGTGGAGCACGAGATCAGGAACGAAAGCGAGGAGACAATGAAGCTCGTCGCCGTCTTCAGCCCCCCACTGAAGCCTACAGGCTACATCGCCGAAGCGACCCGACTTCGACTCAAACAGTAACCACGCCAGAGCGAGAAGCGGAGGCCGCAAGTCCCCAGAGCTCGACATTGCCATCTCTACGCTCTAGACGAGGCCTTCCCCCCTCGTGTTTGATGGGAAACTGTAAAATTCTCTCGCTGCGCGCCTTGAGCGAGAGCGCCTAGAGATGCCTTCTCGCAGCCTAGGGAGGTCTGTCTTCGACGAGCTCAGCCCCGCGGTACGGGAGGCTCTCGCCGAGAAGGGGCTGCTAAGCCCTACCGCGCCGCAGCGAGCGGCGATCCCTCATATTCTCGCCGGGCGGAACGTGTTGCTCATCGCGCCGACGGGCACGGGCAAGACTGAGGCCGCTCTGCTCCCTGTCTTAGACATGTTCCTCAGGGACCGAGCTGTACGCGGCATCAGCATCCTGTACGTGACGCCCCTCAGAGCCTTGAACCGAGACATGGTCGGGCGGCTCTCAAGCTGGGCTGCGAGGCTAGGCTTCACCGTCGAGGTGAGGCATGGTGACACGCCCCTAAAGGAAAGACAGAGGCAGGCAAGGTCGCCGCCCGACCTGCTTGTGACGACGCCTGAGACGCTTCAAGCAATCCTCCCCGCGAGGCGTATGCGCGCTCACCTCGCCTGCGTACGATGGGTGATCGTGGACGAGGTCCATGAGCTTGCTCAGGATAAGCGCGGCGTCCAGCTGACAGTCGGGCTTGAGAGACTGCGCGAGGTCGCCAAGAACGAGTTCCAGCGGATCGGCCTCTCCGCAACCGTGGGGAACCCAGAAGAGGTCGCCCGCTTCCTCGTAGGCGTCGGGCGGGACGTCACGGTAGTTGAGGCGGAGGCGACGAAGCGCTTCGAGTTCACGGTGGAGTACCCTTTCCCAGGCGAGGCGGACTACGAGCTTGCCCAGACGCTCTATACGAGCCCGGAGGCCGCGGCTAGGATAAGCAGGTTGAAGGAGCTCATCGAATCCCATACCTCTACGCTGGTCTTCGTGAACGCGAGGACCGTGGCGGAGATGCTCGGGTCGAGGCTCCTCATGCTTGAACCGAGCGTGGCCGTCCATCACGGCTCGCTCTCAAGGGATGAAAGGTCTCGGGTTGAGAACTCGTTCCGAACCGGTGCGGTGAAGGCGCTCGTCTGCACCTCGACGCTTGAGCTGGGCGTCGACATCGGCCTTGTAGACCTCTCGGTGCAGTACATGTCGCCTCGACAGGTCTCGACGCTCATCCAACGCGTCGGCAGGTCCGGCCACAGCATGGAGAGAACCTCGAGGGGCATCATCATCGCCACCTCCACCGACGACATACTCGAGTCTATCGCGGCCGTTCGAAGAGCCGAGAAGCGGCAGCTAGAGCCGACCCAGATACATGTGAAGGCCTTGGATGTACTCGCCCATCAGCTCGCGGGTCTGGTGATGGACCTCGGCGAGACGAGCCTCGACGAGGCCTCTGCCATAATCCGTAGGGCTTACCCTTATCAGGACTTGGAGAGGGAGCGGCTGGAGTCGACGGCAAGCTTCCTCGACCAGCTCCACGTCCTCAGGCTTAAGGGCGGCCGCCTAGCTCGGACAGGCCGGACCCGCGACTACTACTACACGAACCTCTCCATGATCCCGGATGAGAAGAGGTATCCCATCATAGACGTCTCAACGGGCAGCATGGTCGGAACGCTGGGCGACGAGTTCATCCAGACGAAGGCTCGGGTAGGCCTCACCTTCATCGTCAAGGGGAGAGTCTGGAGGATCGAGGCGATGCCGCAGGACGACAGGGTCTACGTGACGCCTATAGAAGACCCCACCGCGGCTATCCCCGGCTGGGACGGGGAGATGCTTCCCATCCCGTGGGAGCTCGCAGAGGATGTAGGCCGGTTGAGAGGCCTCTTCGCCGAGGCACTCCAGAAGGGCAGCCTCGAGAACGTGGTGAACAGCTTCTCCCGGGACCGCGTCGCGGAGCGTTACGCCGTGAGAAAAGTGGCTGAGGAGCTCCAGGAGCAGATAGCATCAGGGGCGCCCGTACCGACGGACAGGCTTCTCGTGCTCGAAGCCTTCAGGAACTATCTCATCGTTCACGCCGCCCTGGGCGAGCGGGCGAACAGGGCCCTCGGGTACATCTTCGACTACCTCTTATCGACCCATGCGTTTATCAGGGGCTGGTGGACAGACGCGTACAGGATTCTCATCGAGACCCCCGAGGACATCGATGAGGCGAGGCTGAAGGAACTCCACTCCGTCCTCTTCTCTGTCACGCCGGAGCTGGCTGAGGAGATAGCGCAGCTCCAGCTCGTGAGGAGCTTTCCCCTCGACTACTACATGAAGTTCATCGCTTCCAGGTTCGGCGCGATCCCGAGGGGGCTCTTCATCGGCGAGGGAAGCCCATACCAAGGGATGACGCCACGGTTCTCTGAGACGCCCATCTACCGTGAGACCGTCAGGGAGGTCCTCCAAGAGAAGCTGGACGTGGAGCACGTCAAGCAGTTGTTCCGATCGGTCAAGACCGGGGAGGTTAAGACCTGCACCTTCCTCGCCTTGGAGAGGCCAAGCCCCCTCGCATACCACGTCCTGAACAAGTTCATCGAGGTCCCGGAGCTTATCGCCCCGGAGTCTATGCTGAAGGACGGCGCGGCGCATATGAAGACCGCCCTGAGCCGGGAGCAGGTCCGCTTCTTCTGCATGAACTGCTGGAGCTGGGAAGACACCGTCAGGATAAAGGATATGGCTGAGAAGCCGACCTGCGCAACCTGCGGCTCAGGGCTACTCGCCGTCCTGAACAAGCTCGGCCTAGGCGTCCACGACGCGCTCAGGAAGAAACGGGAGAGGGCTTCGCTCACGGAGGAGGAGCTGAGACTCGTCGCTAGAGCGAGGAGAACAGCGGACCTCGTCCTCTCATACGGGAGAAGGGCGACGGAAGCCCTCGCAGTCCAAGGCATCGGTCCGCAGACTGCCAGCCAGATACTGGCTAAGATGCATGACCGCGAAGAGGACTTCTACAAGGACCTGATCCAGGCGAGGCTCAAATACCTGACGACCCGCGAGTACTGGGACAACTAGCCCCAGACCGAACGTAACGACCCAGAGAACTGGCGCCCAAGAGATATACGCAGAGAGGTACCGTCTCGGGAACTCGGTGGCTTCATGGGGTCTCTCATGGTGTTGTAAGATGGTTTTCATGCCGCCAACAGAGCCCCGGGGAGGCCCCTGAGTGTCAAAGCATACCGCGGAGAGGCTTTAGTCGAGAGGCTCCTCCCCTCCTTGAACAAATAGGTCTTCTCTTTAGCTGAGATGTGTTCATTGAACGGCAGTCCGTCTCTCACGAGGCACCCTAGAACTCGGTCACTCCGCTCTAGTCTAGTCCATGACCATGACGGTCAGTCTTCGCTCAATCTAGGTTGAGAGCGTGAGCCGGCATCCATGTTCCGCGATACGTGGAACCGCTCCTGCTCGAACTGTCTCTCGCTTCGGGAACTTGGATACGTGGCCTAGTGGCTTTGACTGTACGCGCTCCACTCCCTAGGGATGGAGGCGAGGCGTATAGGCTTATCCTCCATCGCGGACATGATCGCGGCCAGAGTAGCTTGGATCTCTTTGCGGCCGTCTTCACCGGTGTACCGGGGCTCACGGTCCTCTAGAACACACGTGATGAAGTGCTCTATCTCGTTCCTGTGCGCTCGGTCGTAGTAGTTGACCTCTGAGACCCAGACTCTGTCAGGTCCCTCATCGATCCTCAGGGCGAGGGTCTCGTTCGGCTTCTCAACCATGATCGGCGGCGTCTTCACACCTGACAAGGCTGGTCCCCCTCCCTCTCCAAGGACCTGGATGCTTCCTTGGGTGCCGTTCACGACGGTCCTGAAGCCTAGATGGTCGAACGCGTCGAGGGACTCATCAATCCGAGCCCAGACCCCCTGCTTCCCACCGCCGACGTACTCCCAGCAGACAACGACGACATCCCGACCCAGCAGTCCCGTAGCCTCCTTCCGGCTCTTCCGGGTTGAGGTTAGGGAGTAGACCTTCTCGATGTCGCGGTCTTCCATGAAGTACCTCGCCGTCGCGAAGATGTGGGGGAAATGGTCCATCACCCAGGGATACGGGCCTCCGCCCGACCGGGCAGGGTCATCCCTCCAGGGGATATCTGTGGGCGGAAGCCTAAGGCTGAGCGGCCTCGGAAGCCACGTTCCCTTAACCTCCCTCACCTGAACCGGTTCGCCTATCGCGCCGCTCTCGATCAGCCTCCTCGCCTCCATGTGCGCGGTGAGGAAGACGTAGCTCTCCGCCACCATGAGCTTCACACCGGCCCTGCGAGCGGCGTCTATCACCTCGTCCGCCTCCCGCAGCGTCGTGCACATAGGCTTCTCCACCAGCACATGCTTCCCTGCCTCAGCGGCTTTGACCGCCATTTGGGCGTGGAGGAAGGGTGGGGTCAGT
>JAWCPE010000030.1:0-15854 GCA_038870415.1 Bathyarchaeia archaeon | reverse complement strand
GCCTCATGGCTGAGGAGCATCCTCGACGCAGTCATCCGCCCGTCAGGGCCCTCGAAGCGTACGTGAATAGGCCACTTCCTCCACGTCGACCGAGGCCCCTTAGGCGTTCAGGCTTCACGGCCTACGCTGGAGGCGCCACGCCTTCAGGCTGCGCAACGCTGCGAGGCGGTGGCTCAGAGCCCTCAAGGAGCGGGCGAGACGTGCTCCACAACAACTTCCAGGCTGGGAGGGGCCTAGTGAAGGCCGAGCTCTTCCTGAGGCTCTACACCCTATGGTATAAATGGGTACGCCCGCATCGAAGCCTAGGGGCTTCCCCAAGCCTGAAGGCGGAAAGGTAACGGTATCGCCATCTCCTAGCCCCAATGAAATGGACATAGATCTCCGCCAGACAACAACTAAAGGTTCTTGCACCTTCGAGTCAGGACCGGGTAGCGGAGAGTGGGGAGTAAGCAAGCCCTCTGTCTAAGAGACGCTATCTTCGGTTCTCCGGCCTTGTCAGCTGCGGGGCGACCCATGGTTGTGGGCGCACGACGTGATACTATATGTTGGTCATCGGTCATACTAACACTTAAAGGCGAGCGGTGCAACTTAGCGGCGTCCTCAGCCCGTCGGGTGTGCATCAGACTTGACCGGCGTTGAGAAGCACTTCGACTGGGACAGCTATGAGGCGCCCTCCTACAAGGCGCCGGTGAGGTTTGGCGGGCTCTTCATCGTCACCGAGGCCCTCGTGAAGCGGCTGCCCTACCCTATGAGGGTCTTCGGCTGGAGAGGCCTAGTCAGGGACCCTATGTATGCTCCGCCAGCCTTCGAGATATACGACGGAGCCCAGATCCTTCGACCTGATAGGGGCGTTATCTTTGAAGAGTACGAGTACCAAGAGCATAGGGTCGCCGAGGTCTTCCCTAGGCGGGAGCTGACTGACTCTGAGATAATCCGGTCGATGAAAGCCCTCTTCAGATGCTCAGGCATAGAGTTCCTAGACGAGATCCATGTCCCTGCCCTGCTTCACATGGGAAGCTACGGGAAGTCCATCTTCAACTATAGCCTTGGAATAGCGCGACATTTAGACTTCACCGTCAAGGTCTCGAACGATTGGCATACTATCCCCGGTGGACTCATCACCACTAGGGTCTGCAGCCCTGGGACGCCTTGGGCAGTCTTCCTACACTCGGATGAACCAGGCAGGAGAGGAGGCATCTCGCATAAGGGGAACGTGCCTAGCGAGGAGTACTACGACGGTAAATTCGCCGGCAACAGGCTTATCCGAGACTTGGAAATGGTAGGCGTCAAGAAGGCCGACCTAGTCCTCACCCCCAGCAGGCTGATGGTGGACGAGATAAGGTTATTAGCTAAAGGACATGGCCTCCCCGAAGAATCCCTCAGGAAGATCTTCGCCGTATACCACGGCGTGGACACGAAGCTCTATCATCCCATGGACGTGAAGACACCTGAGAAAAGGCGGATACTCTTCATCGGCCGTCTAAGCCCGGTGAAAGGCGTGAACGCGCTCATCCAGAGCTACGGTATCCTGCGAGAGAGGTTCCCCGACTTGGAGTTGAAGCTCATAGGGGACGGCGAACTCAGAGGCCGCATAATGGAGCTGCAGAAGACTGTTCCAGACCTCATCCTAGACACGGAGTGGCATAACGTCCCGAAGAAGGTGGAGGAGATCAACATGGCAACCGTCTGCGTCTTCCCCTCGCTCTACGAGCCGTCAGGCCAGACGCATTTCGAGAGCATGGCGTGCCGTAAGCCGACCGTGATAGGGAACGGTGGCTGGCGCGAACACACAGTCGACGGCCGGACCGCGGTCTGGGTTGATCCACGTAACCCCGCCGAGGCGGCGGAGAAGATAGGCGCCCTCCTCGCGAAGAAAGAGTGGGCTGAGGAGATCGCCGCGAACGCAAGAGAAGCCGTGGTCAAGTATTTCGACTGGGACGACGTGGCAAGGAGAGCATACCCACACGTCTTCGGCAGCCTGTTAGACAGGGAGACTGAACGACTGAACGAACTCCAAGACGAGCTATGCCCCACCCCCGTGGAATTCCAACCCTTCAAGCCCTAGGCGAGGCTTCACCGTCAGGCCGTGACTAGAGCTGTCAGGCACTCCTCCGGGTTCGGCTTATCCCGCGAAGCCGCCGCGGAGTGCATTAAGCCAGACATGGACGGCCCTACTTGAGCCGGCCCCTCCATCATCGTAGTAGAGGCTGCTTCACCGGAACCTTTTCTAGGGCTCTAGAACCCGCCTTGGTTGAAGATGAAAGGTTAGGCTTTTTCTTTTCTAGCTAGCTAGGCCTAGGGGCGTCATGTCTATTTGTATCGTCGTGCTACGAGCCTTAGGTCCCATGACTAGCCCCAGTAAGATACCTGCATCTTTTCAAGGCTGAGGAGAGACCTGAGGGCTTAGGACTGAATGTTTAGGATTGAATGTTAGAATCTGAGGCCGCATAGGAGGGCGATGAAGAGGGAGGAAGCGGTCAGGTCGGCGGAGCTGCCTGGGTTGAGGAGTCCCTTGCTCTTTCGGAGCTTCTCGTCGAGCCTTGCCAGGGCTTCCCGGCCCCGCCTACTCGTTAGGCCGCCCTCACGGAGTATCGCCTGAGCTTCCTCCGAGATGGCAGAGGCCTCCGTCAGCCCTATCTTAACCGCTTCCTCGACGTTCTCCGTCTTCCTAAGCCCTACTTTACGAGCTATGAACGTGTCAGGTTCCGTTGCCAAGATGGCTAGGAAAGCGTGGACTGTCGCGACGTTGATGTCCCCGGTCTCTCGCATGGTCTCCAACAGGGTAGGGTAGCCTATCTCGAAGGATGTCTTCATGCCGGTCGGCCACTCTCTCGCCACGTTATCCCATCTGCTGGCGTTCCACATCGCGGTCCACAGGGTAAGTCTACGTTGCCGCAGTTTCCGCGAGGCGGATTCGTCGCGTACATCCGGGGCGCCGGTATCAGAGACCTTCCCTAGGGCAGAGCCTCCCGCCTCCGCAATCGCAGCGTAGATGTAAACCGAGTCCTCGACAGTCGTCCTCTCCATAAGCCTCACGGTGGCCTGCCTCAAGGAGCCTGGTTCAAACCTGCCATGAGCAGCGGCAACGTAGCCTGCTCCTGCCGCGAGCGGAGCGAAGAGGAGACAGGTGCCCAGATGGGTGTTCCCGCCCCTGTGCCAGCGCTTGACCTCCGAGACCATCGCCTTGACGCCCCGCCCTATTCCTACCATCGGCTCGGCGACTTCCCGAAGGCCGCACCTCACCCCTCTCAGAGCGACCGCTCTCGTAGGTGGGCCTAAGGCTACCCCGCCCGCGAGGAAATGCTCGAACCGTGTGTCGGGGTAATCGAAGGTTCTGTGGACGTTCCCCGGCTTAGGCGTCCCGCTCACCTCTAAGCAGGCGGCCAGCTGAGCCGCCCTCATGATATCGTCGCAGGCTCGGCGTAGATACGCTTTCACGGCCGGCACCCCTTCATGTAGGTTACTCGAACAGGGGGGCGTCCTGGACGTAGCTTCTCCCCGTCTTGAGGGCTAGCTCGGCCTTTCCGAGTTCTAGGCCTAGGTAAGCGGCGTGGTCTAACGTAGATAGAAGCCCTTGGTCCACGATCGCTTTGTAGAGCGCCTCTGCCCGCTTCGCTTTCAGGATCACGTCCGCAGATGCGGTCTCGCCTGGTCGGAAGTGGGCCGCTACGAGTTGACCACTCTCACGGTCCAGTTGAACCCTGAAGTAGCCCTTCGGGTCCATCTGGAAGCCCTGCGTTCCATCCGTCTCGATGACCTTTACCGCGTCTTCCCCTCTTGGGTCGTAGAGTTCTTCCTTGGCTTTTTTCTCATGATAACGCAGCAGGCTCAGCCCCAGGTCCTTAGGAGCTGAGCCGCGCCTCCTCGCCAAAGCCATCATCTTCGAGGCTGTAGCCAGCTCCCTCACGCATCCTCGTGTCTTGTCGCTGTTCTCCGTCGTCAGGAGAATGCCGCCTCCAAGCTCCGCAGAGATGGCGGCGAGAAGCGCGTTCACTCCTACGGAGTCAGCATCCATAAGCTCTGTCACGTTTCCCACGCCAAAGAGCAGCGGCACGGTTGGGTTCATCTCAGCGAATGCAGCATAGGCGGCAAGCGAAGGTACGATTCCCGGTGAGCACGGTACGTCCAGGATAAGGTCCGCGATGAGGTGGCGCATTCCGAGCGCCCTTGCTTTCGCTAAGAGTGTTTGCAGGAACGCTACACGTTCCATAGGTTTCTTCGGGAACCTCCCTTGAACGTGGTCTGCAGGTATCAGGACGGCAGCCACGTCCGACGCCAGCTTAGCTACATCCGCGAGGTTGCCACCGTCAACGCTGAGGATGAGGTCTACGCCTTCCTCAACGGCAGCCTCTATCTCGGCAACGTTCAAGGTATCGATGCTGATGGGGCAGTCGGAGATGCTGCGGACAGCCCTGACCGCGCGAGCTGCGTCCCGCGGCCTGCTCTCGCCTGCTTGCATGCCTAGGTCTACGATATCCGCGCCCGAGTTGATGTAGTACCTTGCTCTTCGCCGGATCTTCTCATCGGAAAGCAGAGGTACATCTATGATCTCGGCCATGACCCTAGAGGGGAGGCCTCTGCCGAGAAGGAGCTTTCCAACACGGATCACGCCTTCACCCATGGGCATGCGCGCGTATTCAGCTTCGATCGAGGAGAGGTCACGGGCGGCCCGAGCTTGAAGCTCAGCCTTCAGGACGTCATCTGCAGGAACGGTCTTCGATAGCATCGCGTGGTCTAGGGCCTCGATCACCCAGGGGAGGTCAGCTGCGTACCGCGGTCCCTTACGGACAGGAAGGCCTACAGCTTCTTCAACGGTCGATACGTCGCCTGCCATAAGGCCCGGCGTCAAGATGATACTGAAGCCCTGCAGTCGTCGCCCCTTCAGTTCGCGCGCGATCTGCTTAGGGGTTAGGAGCGCCGCGACTGGGGCGTCGAGAACTACGACCTCAACGTTATCACACCCATGGAGGTGTTGCTTAACGGTCTCCTCTGCAAGTTTGGCTGTGACGACAAGCACCTTCACGCGGTGGAATCCCCCGGTCTGACTGTAAGAATAGGTCTGAGCGCCACCTCGATCTCGGCTGGACGCCTGAGAACGGTGATGCCGTCCATCTCCTGCAGGAGCTTGACGTTCCTAGCGTCGAGCGGCCTGACCTTCGCCTGTACCGTGGTGCCGGCATGCTCGGGGGTTGGGAAGACCGTCTCGACGAGTCCCATCTCGAAATCCGTGGGCACGATGAAGACGGGCACCGAGCCCCTTTGGGCTTCTGCCACCGCGTTCGCCACCAGGGAGTCGGCGATGCCGTGGACGATCTTCGCCACCGTGTTAGCTGTCGCCGGGGAGACTACGAGGGCATGGTACATGGCACGATAGAGCCTTCCCGCCTTGAAAGCGCACGCTCCTTGATCCTCGTCGGTGAAGACCTCCTGATAGTAGCCCCCGGGGGAAACCCTCCTCAAGGCGTCCCAGAGCCCGTAGGATTTGACAACCTCTACGCCAGCCTTTGTCAAGAACGTCGTCACAAGGGTGCCGGGAGACCTCGCGAGCCCCTCGAACACGTGGAAGCTCTCCTTTAGGAAGTGTCCTGCGCCTGTGATTCCCCATGCGATGCGGACAACCATAGGATCGCTCCTCCGAGATGACTTGACGGTTCCTCCTAGCTAGAGCGAGGGGAGCCCCGACCGCGAAGGCTACCGAGGGGCTCGTTATATAAAGCCTCCCCTAGGCTTTCCTGCCGGAAACCCTCTAGACTGGCAGGCTTCGCTCCAGCGGGGCGTTCAGCCCTGAGGTAGAAGACCGGCTTTCTCTAGGACGCTCAGCGCTGTCCTAGTCGTCTTCAACCGTCTCACCTGGCTCAGGCTGACCCACCTCGCCTCAAAAGACTCCGAGGAGGCCCGAAGCGCTCCTGCCAAAGGGGAGGCTAGATACTCTACGAGAACGTAGTGGAACTTGACCCTCCCCTCATCGTCGCGGAGGATGTTCTCGAAGACGCCTATCAGACGTTCGATCCTCACCGAGATGCCGGTCTCCTCTAAGACTTCTCTCCGCGCGGCCTCCTCTAGGGTCTCGCCGAGTTCTACTAGGCCGCCTGGTATTGACCAGAGGCCCAAGCCAGGCTCAAAGGCCCGCCTAACCAGCAGGACCTTTGTCGCATTGAAGACCACCGCGCCAACTCCTACGATAGGCCGCGTGGGGTATACCCTCTCTTCAAAACCCATAGGCGATGCCGCATAGCACACTAGTTGAGGAAAAATCTTACCGCAGATGTTGATGAGCGCGGAGGAAAACCGCTCAGTCTCTAGGAAGGCCGACATCCGCGTCTAGGCCTCCTCAACGATACCGTTTCCGGAGCAAGACGCGGTCCACGACGCCCTAAGCTGGCCTATGAACGAGGCAGAGCCTCCTAGAGCCTCTCCCTCAATCCGTTCCAACCATGCTCCTGAAACCCCGTCCGCCACCTGTCGAGTAGAAGGCGATTCCTACGGGCGCCTACGCGGCCGCAGAGCGCGACGGCCCTCCAGCCTACGGCGGAGAAGCCAGCGCTTCCTACGCTCCGAAAGCCCCCTCCCGTACAGTACCACTCCACACCACATCGCCAATACACCGTTCACCCTACTAGAGTGTCGGCAGCGTGAGAGGCAGATCAGGTAGGGGGTAAGATCGTCCTTGATAGGAGGCGACGCCTAGGAGGGGGGACCTCACCGCTCTAGGACCTTTACGGCCCTCACCGACCCGGCTACTTCCCACGGAACTTCTCTGATGGGATGAGACAGAGAAACCTTAGCGGCTGTTCGCCGTTATTCCTGAACTGGTGTTCCTCGCCGGGAGACGTGAAGATAACATCTCCCTCTTGGATGGGATGTGTGGAAATGGGACCTTGGGCGAGGCCTCTCCCCTCGAGGACGAAGACCTCGTGCTCCCAGGGGTGGCTGTGGAATGGTGTAGAGCCTCCAGGCGAGACCTCGAAGAGGCGCATGTAGAAGTTGGGGGCCCCGGTCTCCGAGGTGATGAGCCATCGTACCTTCACGCCTTGCGCCCCCTCTTCTGCGACCTGCAGAGGCACGTCCTTGTGGCTGAAGACCCTCATGGCCTCACGCTCTCCCAGAGTCCTTGCCACGGGATTTGACTAACTGATCTCAGGTGCCCTTATAAGGCCACTAAGCCAGCGGCGGCTATCGTAGGTCTGCCGTTGACTCCCTCAACGGGGCGAGGCGAAGAATTCCGTGTCTTTGCAAAAAACTTATATTGTGCGAATGCACAGATTACCCGGTGACCTCGATATGGCTTGGAGAGGATTCGGTTGGCGCGGCGGAGGGTTCAGCCCATGGCCTGGACGTGGGCCCTTCAGCTATCTGCCGCCCTGGCAGGGACCGGGATGGCTCCTCGGAAGAGCCGCCTGCTGGTGGCTCCTCAACCCATACATGCTGGGAGCGTATGGGTACCTAGGCTACAGCCCATGGATAGGTTACGGTGCCTATGCGCCCCTCAGCTATCGGATGCCGTACTGGGCTAGAGGGTACAGGTACTATCCGCCCTACGGCTACCCGTGGTGATGCAGAATGGGTTACAGATGGAGAAGGATGTACTATCTAACAGGGCAGCCGGGATGGATGAGGCTCGGCTATTCGCCTGGATGGGTCGGCAGGTCGCCGACGGGGCTCCCGCCCACGGCGGAATGGTTGATGTCCAGCGGCCTACTGCCGCAATTCCGCCAATACTTAGCAATGGGCGTAGCGCCGCCTGTGCCTCCGCCTGCGGCTCCTACAGGCCCCGCCTTGACGCGTGAACAGGAGATTCAGATGCTGGAGCAGCAGGCGAAGGCCGTCGAAGCCCAACTGGAGGCTACAAGGAAGAGGCTAGAAGCCGTGCGGCAGAGACCTGCAACCCAGCAGGGGGCTCAACCATACTATCCGTACTATCCGCCTGCGCCCTATGGTTATCCACCGACACCCTACACTCCGCACACTCCGCCTTCCCCCGAAGACGAGCTAGCTTCGCTAGAAGACTACCGGAGAGAACTGGACGAGGAGGCCAAAGGCGTAGAGGCTAGAATAGAGGAGCTGAAGAAGCTCCTTGAAAAGAAAAAAACACCGTAGGAGGTGAAACCAGTTGCCTTACGGGATGGGCCCATGGGGCTGGTTCCTAGGTCCATACGCCTACCCGTACTGGGGCTGGGGCAGATGCAGATGGTTCCTCTGGCTACCCAGATGGTGGTGGACAGGCATGTATGGACCGCTAAGACCGTACATGGCGCCGTACTGGATGCCTCCGATGAGAAAAGAGGATGAGATAGCAATGTTGGAGGAGGAGGCGAAGGCGCTGGAGCAGGAACTAGCCGAGGTCAAGAAGCGGCTGGAAGAACTCAGGAAGTAGGTGGCAGAGGTGAAGGTAGCCGTATCTGCAACAGGCCCGGGTCTAGACGCCCAAGTCGACCCTAGGTTCGGCAGATGCCAACACTTCGTGATAGTCGACGTCGACGCGATGACGTTCGAGGCTATCCCGAACACCAACGCAGGCGCGATGAGCGGGGCAGGCATTCAAGCAGCACAAGCGGTAGCCAACAAAGGCGTAGGGGCAGTCATAACCGGGAACGTCGGCCCAAACGCTTACCGGGTGCTCTCAACGGCAGGAGTCAGGATCTTCACCGGAGCCTTCGGCACCGTTAGAGAGGCAGTTGAAAAGTTCAAGGCTGGTCAGCTGAGGGAGACCACAACCCCGGGGCCCGCAGGCTTCGGCATGAGGCCGGGCATGGGAACAGGTGCAGGCACAGGTATGGGCGGAGGTATGAGACGCAGCCGCGGAATGGGCACGGGCAGAGGCATGTGGGCGCTACAGCCGACTCCTTTCCCACAAGCACCCGTGAGCGCGCCCGCGACGCCTCCACCGATGTCGAGGGAGCAGGAGGCCTCGCTCTTGGAGAGCCAGATGAGGAGCCTGCAGCAGCAACTGGACCAGATAAAAAGGAGACTGGAGGAGCTGAAGGGCTCCCCCCTACGCCGTGAGGTGGCAAGGTGAGCGCAAGTAAGCTCAGGATAGCAGTACCGACCCGGGGAGACGGCGGCCTAGAAGACACTGTATCAGAGGTCTTTGGCAGGGCGAATACCTTCACGATAGTAGATGTTGATGGCGAGAGGGTTGAAGCCGTGGACGTGCTGAGAAACCCGGCCGCATCATACAAGTACGGAGCAGGGCCGATCGTCGTCAAAATGCTGATCGACTATGGAGTAAACATGGTGGCAGCTGGGGAGCTCGGCCCAGGAGCGTCGGGCCTCCTTGAGCAACATAACGTGCCTATAGTCACGGTTAAGCCAGGCTTACTCGTTGCCGAAGCCGTCAAAGTGGCAAGCCGGTACACACCTGACCGGAAAGAAAGAGTGGGGTCCCCGTCCCTATGGGTCTAGTCAAATAGGCTAGGAAGAGGTCTTCATGAATACTTCACCCCTCATGGCGACCAGGCAATCATCCTAGACCTAGAGGAGAAGGGACTGGTTGTCCTAACTGGTTGTGCCCACTCCGGAATCGTGAACACGGTGAGACACGCGCGGCGAACGGCTTCAAAAGACAAGGTACATGCGATCATAGGCGGCTTCCATCTCTCCAAGACCAGCGAGGAACGAGTTGCCAGAACCGTGGACGAGTTGATGAAGCTTGACCTCCGATTGGTCGCGCCCTGCCACTGTACAGGCACCAAGGCTACAGGCGAACTGATCCAAGCCTTCGGCGACCGCTGCAGACCACTCCAGACAGGTAGGTGATGTCATCCGCCTCTAGCTGAGTGAGAGGGGTCGAGGCTGCGGTGGCGGTTTCCAGCTCGGAGACACTTCAACGCCGTGCGATGAGGGCCCAAAGTAGCTTACGGACGACTGCGGCGTATCTGGAAGCGATCTACAGGCTGCAGGAGACATCCGGGCTGGCAAGGACGAGCAGACTGGCTCGACAGATGGGAGTTACCCCTGCAACCGTCACGGGTATGCTCCAGAAACTGAGCAGAGAAGGCATGGTCATACATGAACCATGGAGGGGTGTAAAGCTGACGGATCAAGGACGGAGGGTGGCTTTAAACGCATTAAGGAAACATCGTCTCGCAGAGCGACTACTCACAGACATGCTGCAAATGGACTGGAGCAAGGTGCATGAAGAGGCGTGCAGGCTCCAACGTGGGATTCCGGACGAGACCCTCAAGCCGCTTGAGAAAGCCCTCAGGCATCCACGAACATGCTCACACGGGAACCCGATACCGACCAGGTGCGGAGGAATCATCGAGGAGGAGTCAGAGCCGCTGACAAACCTAGGAGCTGAGGAAAGCGCGGTCATAGTCAGGCTGAGAAATGAAGGGCTCAAGGTCCTGCAGCATCTCGCAGGGCTAGGCTTCAAACCCGGCGCAAACATCAAGATCCGAGGAACAGCTCCTGATCGCCAATCCATGGTAGTAGTCGTGGATGGGACGGAGCAGAGGCTGCCGTGGGAGGTCGCATCAACCATCGGGGTCCAAAGAAGCAGAGGCCAAATATACGCATCAATACCTGGGTTCGAAACTGCTCCTGAAGCTACAAGGGGATGAACGCGCTGTTCAGGTTTGAGAAGGAGCAGAGGTTCTTCGAGATCGGCCGTGTCAAGGTTGGGGGGCAACCCGGCCAGCTGCCTACCGTCTTGATTGGGAGTATCTTTCATCGCGGACACAAGATCGTCGAGGACCCTAAAAGGGGGGTCTTCGACCGAAAGCGGGCTGAAAGGCTCATCCGGAGGCAGGAAGAGCTATCTGAAAAGACTGGGAACCCCCACATGCTGGATATCGTAGGCGAAACCTCTGAGGCCTTGAAAGGGTACGTGGACTTTGCAGCACGGGTAACAGACGCCCCAATCCTCCTGAACGGCCCGGAAGCAACCATACGGGTGGAGGCGGCCCGGTACGCTGCCAGCGTAGGGCTGCTTGAAAGGACGGTCTACAACTCCATAAATTACACGGCGACGCGGGAAGAGCTGGCAGCCCTAAAGAAGTCCGGTGTAAGAGCAGCGGTCATTCAAGCCTTCAACCCTCGGAACCCTCGGATTGAAGGCATGCGCCAACAGCTCCTAGGAACCGCTGGCGGAGGAGGGCTCCTCGAAGCCGCCTCCAGAGCTGGCGTGGAGAAAACGTTAGTGCTTACGCCTGTGCTGGACATACCGAGCATAGGCGTCGCGGCGGCAGCCATATACGCGCTGAAGAAGGACCTGGGCTTACCTACCGGCACCGCTCCTGTCGGCGTGATAGGCCGCTGGAGGAAAACCGGGGAGTTCAAAGGGTCCTCGAAGAGACTTGGCAGAGCGGTAGCCGCGACGTTAGCCCAGTCTATGGGCGCCAACTTCATCATCTATGGCTCCATTGGAAGGGCTGCGGACATATTCCCAGCTTGCGCCTTGACTGACGCGATGATAGCGTACAACGCGGCAACCGTGGGAGTCAAGCCTCTCACGAGAGAGCATCCCTTGTACAAGGTCCTCTAGGGCTGCAGAGCGAGGCATGGGAGTCTCGTCTCGCACCGGCATGGGGAGAGCCCAGTCCTTCTGGACGCGTACTTTGAGCAGATAACGAGCATCGGCCCGGTCCCGGTCTATCTCGACAAACGACTCAAGGACTACTTGACGGCCTCCATCCTGACGATAGATGTGAGTGATGCCTTCGGCTTGAAACAGTTGAGGCTCTGTAGAAACCCTCTTTGCGGCATCGGTTGACATCCCAAACCTCTAGGTACGCTGCACACCCGCGGTCCCCCGTCTTGACGTGAGTGAAGCTATGCTGGGAAGGGTTTCTACTGAGCCCTCAGGAGCGTCGTTTGCCCGTGGTAGCTGTGAACCTCGTGGTTGTTGAGGTCTTAGGTCCGGAGCTGCCCTGCCCACGGTGCCAGACCTTGTTAAGGACCGCTGAGAACGTGGCCTCGGTGCTCAAAGCCGATGGGGTGGACGTGAGAACCGCTAAGAGGAACATCACGTCAAGGGAGGTTGTCAGGCAGTACGGCGTCCTCGTATCCCCTGCTTTGTCCGTGAACGGCATCGTCAAGGTGATGGGGAGGGTTCCGAGCGAGGCGGAGGTTGAAAGGCTCGTCAGGGAGGCAGCTGCAGAGGAACTGTAGGCGAGGATATCCGCTTGAAGGCCGGAGGAGGATTGCCCCCTCTTGAGAGGCTGGGACTGTGGCGGTGAGCTGTCGGCTGGCCTCTTTGAAGGCATTCCACCTTTGCTCCGCGTCCTGGCTCCGCCCAGTTCATCCGGGGCTGAGCCACTGGGTACGGCCTAGAGGCCTCCGCGACCACGCGGCCTTGAAGGTCGAAGAGAACGGCTTTCAAGCCCGTGGCGCCAACGTCTACGCCTGCAAGGTAAGGACCGCTCAACCGGTTGGGACGCTCCTATACGCTTGAATGAAGCCCTCTCAGGCTTCGCTCCTATAAATGCCATTTGCTCGCTGGGCTTATAGGCATGGGTCAAGATAATAGCGGGGCGTCCTACGGAGGGAAGGGCCCCATGTACAGCATGGAGAGGTGGCTGATGTGAGCAATTGTCGTCTTACGCGCAGCCAGCTGACGCCTTGGGAGCGGTTTGAGGACTCCGCCCGCCTCTAAGAGGTTGACTTCGTTCAGTGCTACCTGCCCCTTCGCGGCGCGTCGTATCGCGAGGGCCCGCGCGTAGACTTATCGAAGCGTTACCCCGAGGCTATTCATTTCCTCGCGCCAGGCGGGGGCTTCATCCTCTCCGCTAGCGGAGGGATGGCTCCTAGGACGCCTATCGAGAACGTGGACGCATGTACGAGGCCGCGATGAAGTACGGCAGATACCCGAAAAGCGCCACCTGACCGAGAAAGGGATTGGGTTGAACCGGAGAAGTCAAGTCAACCTGAGACTTTGCCGATCTGGTCTATCAGATCGATGAGGCTTGGCTCCGCGATGCCGTAGAAGGTCCATTTCCCCTCTCGTCTCCCTCTCAGTAGCCCCGCATCTTCCAAGATGTTCAAATGATGGGATGCGGTAGGCTGGGTCATATCCAACGCGGCCATCACCTCACAGACGCATAGTTCTCTGGCTGCAAGCAACTTGACCATCTTGAGTCTTGACTCATCTGAGAGCGCCTTGAACACCTTGCTTTCCATCCTGACGGCTCTCTCATCTATTGCCTTTCGCACGAGTGACCTCAGCTCCTCAACGTGGAGTGCAGCGTCCCCCGCGCGACACCTACCCTCCGCGATGAGACGCCCTAGCCGCTCGGTCAGAACGGACGCTTTCACGGTCAAGAAGGCTATCCTCTTCCTCTTTATCGACTGGCCGGCTCCCGCCTATATTAATGTATTGAAATCTGTTCGGGCGCCTCAAGGGGCTCGTTCGGAGAGCCGCGTAAGCGTACCATGAGCTTCCAAGTTGGACTTTCTCCGTAGGGCGATCCAGACCAACGTGAGCATGACCGGGATCTCTATGAGGGGGCCTACCACGGTGGAGACGGCGACCATGGGCATCGATGCGAAGGCGGTGAGCGCGATAGCGATTGCCAGCTCGAAGTTCCTACCCGTGCAGTGGAAAGCCATCGTAGAGGAGTCCTCGTAGTTGTAACCCATCCATCGCGTGACTACGTAGACGAGGTTGTAGAGCAGGAAGAAGAATAGAATGACGGGTGTTGCCATCTGCCATATCAACTCTGGATGGTCGACGATGACGCCTCCTCTGAGCGCGAACATCACGACCATGGTGAAGAGCAGAGCGAGTAACTGAACCGCGTTGTAGTACGGTATCAGCTTCTCGTTAAGCCACTGCTCTGACCTCCGTTTTAGCACCTCACGGCGCGTGATGACGCCCAGCAGAAGCGGCAGACCAAGGTAGAGTAGGACGCTTTCACCGATGGAGACGATGTCGATCGTGATGTAGGTTCCCACGAGAAGCGCGATGTAGAGGGGCGTAGTCATCACCTGGATAACCGAGTTCCAGGCCATGAGGACGATGCCCAGGGGTCCGTTTCCCTTCGCGAGGTCTGTCCAGACGAGGACCATGGCTATGCATGGGGCGACGCCGAGGAGGATGAGCCCCGTCCAGAGGTACTTCGCCGACTCACCGTCCATGAGGCCGAGCGCAGGGAATAGGTTTGCGAAGAAGACGTAGCCAAGGAACCAGAGGAGGAAGGGGTTGACCGCGTAGTTGAAGAAGGCGATGATCCCTACCTGTTTCCCGCTTCTTAACGCCTTCTTGAGTTCGCCGATCTCGATCTTAGTCATCGCAGGGTAGATCATAAGGAATAAGCCGATCGGTATGCCCGGTTCCAGCCTGCGACTCAGCTCTGGGAGGTACTTGCCGAGTGAGAGGCCTGCTATGATGCAGAGCACTATCCAGACCGCAAGTAGCTTCTCAATCCACCCGAGCCCCTTCGCCTTAGCACCCATCTTGCACGCACCGTGTTGCCTAGGCCCAGCCACCTGCCCGTATGGATAGATTTAAGTATTTCGATACGATTCGATTCCAAAGCGGTGGCCTAACCATGAGAGTTGTCTTGACTGAGGCGGCGAGAAGGTACCTCACACGAGAGACGGGGCTGGCAGACCCAGGTGTGTTCATCCTTCAAGCCGAGTGCATATGCGGCGGCGTTCGGCCCGAGATCTCGCTTCGCTCCAAGGCCGAGGTAAGCCCCGTCCTTCTAGAAGCGTACTTCGAAGAGATCGCGAGCGTCGGTTCTGCCTCGGTCTTCCTTGACAAACGGCTCAAAGACCACTTTGGAGGCTCTCTGACGATAGATGTAGATAACGCCTTCACGCAGCTGAAACTGATGGCTTGACCTGGAAAGTCCATGAGTGGAAGCGATCGAGCCGCCAAGCTGGCAGCATGAGAGCTGGGCTATGCACGATCGAACTCTTACTGACCAACCATCTTTATAGGCTAACGGGATTTGGACTCTGTGTCGGCGGCAGGGCCTCGGGGCAACAGCAGCCGCATCAGTCGTTCATCCTCAGCCCTACGGGTTTGACGCAAGCGCTCCGCCTCGGCTGCTTCGAAGATGCTCTTTAGATACGTCTCCTCTTCAGGGGACCGAACGGTCCAAGGCTTTTCGATCCGCCATGTGATCTTGAAACACATGGGCGGCTCTGGATAGGCGCCTGGGTCGTACAGCGACCAACGCATAAACCGTGTCGGCGCTTCCTGGTAACAGCACCTGATGACTTCCTTCACAACCTCCGGCCTTCGCGCCAGGATAGGATCGTCTTCCTGAACGAGGTCGATGAGCGTGACCTGTTTGCGGAATCGCTCTATCGCTTCTAACGGGATGTTGTAGAGGTATGGTGTCGGTGCCTCTGCGCCTATTATTCTCCGCTTCTCATCTACGCCGTTCTGCATCAGGGCTCTAAGCGTCTGGCCGGGCGTATGCCCTTCAGACTCAACGCCACACATCAGCAGGTAACGAATATTCGGGTTCGCTACGATGTTGCAGATGATCTTCTCCACGCCCACGTTCTCCGTCTGGAGGTATCCGGCAAGGGCCGCCCCAGCCTCGATGCTGACCCTAACCAAGTCTTGCAGAAAGGATGGGATCTTCTCGTAGAACGTGTGCAGAAGCACGACGACAGCCACGGGCGAATAGTCGTTCCCCCGCAGGTAGCTTCCCTCCTCGGGTGGATACTCCGGGGGAGGCTTCGCTTTCCGGATAGCTACGTCAGAAGGCAAGCCCTAATCTTCCACCTCCGGCGATCGTGGGGCGCCCCAGCTTGACTGGCTCGCCGAGGCCAAGCGGTCAAGCCTCTACCATTCGCGCAACGATGTTCTCCTTCAGTCTGTTGATGAGGCTCCCGTCGACGCTCTCCAAGACCTTGTATATCTCCGGGGCTGCGACGGAGTAGAGCATTCGTTTCCC
>JAWCPE010000029.1:0-16267 GCA_038870415.1 Bathyarchaeia archaeon | reverse complement strand
AGGCCGGAAAGAGATAGATAGATAGATAGACGCAGAAGGCTACAAACCAGAGTCCTATCCCCCTCGAAGAGCTCGTCTGGCATAGATCTTCAAGAGGAATAAGGCTCCCCTATGGCTAAGTTCACAGCACCGTCCGAGCGACACGAAACGTTAAATGACCGCGCATCATAGAGGTAGGTCGAATGGTGTTACGGTCTTGGAGAAGAGGATCGTCTACTTTCCCTCGCCTGGTGTCGATAACACGGACGCGGCCCTTCGCCTCGCCAAGGAGAGGGCGGGGGAACTGGGGCTAAAGACGGTCGTGCTGGCTTCCACGCGTGGCTTCACCGCGGAGAAAGCCCTAGAAGCGCTCGAAGGGTTCAAGCTCGTCGTGGTCGGGATCGAGCGTGAAAGATTCTCTAGGGAGACGGCGGCAAAGCTGAAGGAGAAAGGCCTCCCGGTGGTGTTCAGCCGCGAGGTCTCCTACCGGTATCCGGAGGAGATGAAGACCGCCTTCAGACGTCTCTCCCAGGGAGTCAAGGTGGCGGTGGAGGACGCCGTCATCGCCTGCCAAGCCGGCTTTGTGGAGCCCGGCATGGATGTCGTCTCGATAGCGGGCTCCTCACGGGGCGCCGATACAGCCATCGTCATCAACGCAGCCTGGGACTTTCCATCTGTGAAGGTCAAGGAGATCATCTGCATGCCACGTTAGACGCGACCATCGTTAAGCCTGGGCAGCGAGGGGGGCGTTCTCTAGGTCTGGGGGGTCTCGCCTAGCTTGACGCTGGCTGTGCCTCTTCTGCCGTCTCTTAGGACTATGAGTTTAACGGTGTCGCCCGGCTTCTTCGTCTTGAGGGCCCCTTGGAGGTCTCCGACCGTGTTAAGCTCCGTCTCGTTCAGCCGTAGGAGGATGTCGCCCTCGCGGAGCCCGGCTTCAAACGCGGGGCTATAGTGGAGGACGCGCGCCACGACGACGCCCTTGCTGACCGGCAGCCCATAGTAGGCAGCCATCTCCCTCGTCAAGTCGAGGCCTACGATGCCGATCCAGGGTCTGATGACCCGCCCGTACTTGGCCAGGTCTTCAAGCCGAGTCTTCACCTCGTTTATAGGTATGGCAAAGCCTATCCCCTGGGCGAACGGGATCATCGCGGTGTTCACGCCTATCACTCGGCCGTCGAGGTCGACAAGGGGGCCGCCGCTGTTACCGGGGTTAATCGCGGCATCCGTCTGGATGAGGCCCTCGAAGACCCTGTCCTGCGCCTGGATGTTACGTTTCAACGCGCTGACGAGGCCCATCGTCACCGTGGGGCCGCCGCCCAACGCAAACCCGAACGGGTTCCCGATCGCTACCACCACCTGGCCGACGCGTAGCCTGTCGGAGTCCCCCAGCTCAGCGGTCGGCAAGCCGGAGCCGTCCACCTTGAGCAGCGCCACATCCGAGGTGGGGTCGGCGCCGATAACCCTCCCCGCGAGCTTGCGGCCGTCTACACTCGTCACGCTGACCTCTTCGCTGCCGGCTATTACGTGGTTGTTCGACGCTATGTAGCCTCGAGCGTCGACGATGAAGCCTGAGCCCATCCCTTGGACCGGGTGGACATGGAAGAGGTAATCCTGCACCAACCGGACGGTGCTTATGTTCACCACCGCCGGGCTCACCTTCTCCACGGCGCGCATGATTCGTTCGTCTAAGGCGCTCATATCATCCCTCGCCGCGCGTAGAATGGGTTCAAAGAGAAAAACGCTTTGCCATGTCTGTCGAGGTTATCATCTTACAGGGAGAGCTGAGAGCCTAAGTTGGCAACCTTACCCCGTCGGATTGTCCGGCATGCTTATCTCATAGAACTATGCTTCTCCCGCAGAGGCGCATAAGGTTATGAATTGTCCGAGATGCGACAACGTGGTCTCCGAGACGGATAAGTTCTGTCCGAGATGCGGCTCGTCGCTCGTCGGAGCCGTGGGCTTCCTGCTCACTACAACCCCGACGATCCCAGGGTACAAGGTGAAGAAGGTCCTAGGCGTCGTGACGGGTCTCACGCCGAGAACCCGGGGCGTCTTAGGTAGGTTCATCGCCGGCATCGAGACGCTGGTGGGCGGAGAGGTCTCCGCTTTCACCTCGGAGATGGAGAAGGCCCGCTTCGAAGCCCTCGACCGCCTAAGAGCTAGAGCCCAAGAGATAGGGGCAAACGCGGCCATAGGCGTCGACCTAGAGACGACCGAGGTCTTCCAAGGCGTCGTCCTCGTAACCGCCACGGGAACCGCCGTCGTCGTAGAGCCAGAAGCAGCTGCGTAGCGAGGCCGAAGCTGCTGCGAAGGCCGCTCGCAGGGCGCCGGAAGCGCCCTGCGAGACCTATGTGAACGGCCCGTTAGAGGTGGCGGAGCCTATCCCTGGCGCTGGGGCTACGGCGGGAAAGGCTTAAACACGCGCCGCGCCGACAGAAGCAGCGGCTGGTCGTTTGCAGTCGTCGAGGGATAGGGCTTTAGCCGCGATCCACCTTGAGGAGCCCGACAGGACACCTATCTTCGAGCTGCTCATCAACGCTCCTGTCGCCTCGAAGGTCCTAGGGAGGCCCTCCCCAGGCTTGGACAAACTGGAATCGGTCCGGCTGATGATCCGGGGCGAGAGGGGGCTCCTCGTAAGGTCAGCCGCAGAGGACCAGGTGAGGCTCTACGAGAAGCTAGGCCTAGACATCGTCCGTTCAGGCCTATGCTTGGCGGAGAAGTACACGCCGCCCCGAGAGGTCGGGCCTGACGAGTTCCTCTACATAGACGACCATACGGGCTTCTACCGGAAGGTCCGGTACAGCCCCGAGAGCGACATGATGACGGAGTACGAGTCCACCATCAGCCAAGGCGGCCTCCCCGCGTTGGAAGAGTACGTGAAACGGCTTGAAGCTGAACGATTCACGATAGACGGAAGCGAGCTGGAAGGCATAGAGCGTACGAAACGCCTCGTGGAAGGCCGCCTCCTCGTCGCTGGAACCGCAGACGGAACCTTCCCCGTCGGCCACGCCACGTGGCTCTCGCTTTTTATCCGCAGCCTCTACGCGAAGCCAGGGCTTATACACAGGCTATTCCAGGAGTCAACTCGGCGAGCGGAGGAGACCATCAAGGCGCTCGTCGACTCGGGCGCGGAGGTGATCATCGGCGGCGCGGACTGGGGCTACTGGAAGGGCCCCTTCATCTCGCCTAAGCATTTCCGGGAGTACATCCTGCCCTCGTTGAGGCGGCATGCTGAGGCCTGCCATAAGCTAGGTGTGCCGTTCATCAAGCACACGGACGGGAACATGGAGGCCGTGAAGGAGATGTTCCTCCGCGAGTCTGGGATAGACGGTTACCACGCGATCGAGCCTCGCGCCGGCATGGATATCTCCCGGCTTAAGCAGGAGTACGGTGACAAGGTCTGCCTGCTCGGGAACGTGGATTGCGCCCACACGCTCGTCTTCGGCTCCGTCAAAGACGTGGTCGCCGAGACGAAGCAGTGCATTCAAGCTGCCTCGCCGGGCGGCGGCCACGTCCTCAGCTCGAGCAACAGCATCCATACAGGCGTGAGGCTGTGCAACTTCCTAACAATGATCGAGGTTGGCAAACGGTACGGAAACCAAACAATCCGGGGCTAAGGTCCTACCTACCCCTCTAGACGGCCGCCGATGATCCGCGCCTCACATTGCGGATGCTTGACAGCTTGGTTTGAGGAGGTCTGCCGCTTAGAGCCAGGTAGGTTCATTAAGCCTCACCATGAGTCCCTTAACAGCTTCAGCTCCTCGGCCTCAGGGTCAGTCATTTCTCAAGTCGATGCGGAGGCTCTTAACTGCGTGGAAAAGCCGTATGGTGTCCCACTCCGGGCGTCCCTTATCGAGCCTCATCACGAACTCCCATAGGTCCAAGCAGCTCCAGAGTTCGATCCCTTTCTTCACCGCGACAGCCTTACGGCCTCAGCAGCTGCCCCCCTCAGCTTCTCAGAGACTTAACGGAGGTCTCCCTTCACTGGGAACCCCTCAGCATCCCCTAAGGCACTTACGGTTCCACTCGAGGCGGCGGCCAGCCGCCTTCATAAACTCTCAGGACGGCGAGGTCTCAACAGGCGGCTATTAAGCATGGGGCTACGTAGGCTCCGCTACCGTGCGGTTGAGTAGAAAGATAGAAAGAAAGGGAGGGGTACATGAAGGGGAAAGGGTGCATGCCCTAGGGCATATGGACTCTTCGCCTCATCTGGAGAGCCTTAAGGTATCCATTGGGGACGCCATAAAGCTTAGTTAGGAAGGATGGGGGCAAGAGGGAGCAGAAGTGGGCAGGTCGTGGAGTCTACCCGTAACGTGGAGAAGCTTCTGGAGCGTCATAGGGCTTTCTGGCGCATGGACACTGTGGAGAAGCCCCTCGTCAGGGCGGGCAGGTACAGTCGCCTCAACCAGAGGGGTTTCCCTCTTCTCGGCGGAGGCTTCGCGAAGGATGCTGTCTCCGTAACTCCGGAGATGGTTGAGCCTAAGGTTATCGCTGAGTGGCAGGACGTCCCGAGGCGCCCTGTGAGGAGCGGCCTCTTCTCAAGCGTGGCCCCCTTTGGGCTATGCTGGAATGAGGCGATCCTCGGATGCCCCATCAGGATGAGCGTAGGAAGCGTCTGGGCCGCGGCCTTCTTGAAGGACTGGAGTAGGCTCGATGAGCTGCGTTTCGACCCGAGGAACCCGTGGCTGCTGAGGCTGCTAGAGCTTACACGCCTCCTAGTTAAGAAAGCTGGGGGCCGCGTCCCTGTGACCCAGACGTTGCTGAGAGGACCGATAGATATGGCCGCCGCAGCGTTAGGGTACCAGCGGCTCTGCGTTGAACTCTACCGTAGCCCGAGAGAGGTGGAGCGGCTTTTAGGCATCTGCACGGAGATATTCCTCGAAACCGCGAAGGCTCACCTCTCCCTCTTGCCGCCGTTCCGGGAAGGCTTCATATCGGCCTTCGGAATCTGGGCTCCTGGCAGAACCGTTCTAAGCCAGACCGACAACTCCGTGCTCCTCTCCCCCTCGGTCTACGCGAAGCACGTCCAGCCCTATGATGAGCGTATCATAGACGCCTTCGAGTACCCCATCGTCCATACGCATCAGCCCTGCATGCAGCAGATCATCCAGCCGCTTCTAGAGCTTCAGGGGCTCAGAGCGCTCCAGATGTCCCTAGACCGTCCTAACGGCCCCCCTGTCTCAGAGATGATCCCCATGATGCGAAGGGTACAGGAGAGAAAGCCCCTCATTATCACCGGCGCCGCTACAAGGGAAGAACTGAATCTAATGCTCGAAGCGCTAGACCCAAGGGGCCTCTGCCTCAGCCTCTCCCTCTGGACGGAGGAAGAACGGGCCAAAACCCTAGTCCCCTGAATAGGTTTCGCTGGAAGGCTAGGATACTGTTACCTTTTCAGCCTTCAGGCTTGGTGAAGCCCCTAGGCTTCGAGGCGGGCGTACCCAGTTGTACCATGAGGTGTAGAGCCTCAGGAAGAGCTCAGCCTTCACGAGGCCCCTCCCAGCCTGGAAGTTGGGGTAGAACCGCCTCGTTCGCTCCTTGAGGGTGCGGAGCCATCGCTCCACAGCGTTGCGCGGCCCGAAGCCTGGCGCCTCCACCTGGGCCCGTGAAGCTTGAACGCCTCAGGGCAGCAGGGGCCCCGGGTCCATGAGGAGGGGCTTGTTGAGGCAGGCCTTGAGGGCTATCTTCAGGAAGAGGTCTGTGTCCAAGGCGCTTCGCTGCCATGAGGCCCTTACGGCGAGGAGCCCCATTGATGGGAAAGGCTTATTAAAACGCCGCGTAGTGTAGGCGAGTCCGAGGACTGCTGTGATGGTTGACGGTTGCCGTTTCAAGGCAACGGGCGCGTTCCAGGCGTACTTCTTCTATTATGGTCCCTAAGGGGACCAGCCAGCCCTAGACGCGTTAGACCTCAACTGTTCTGGTCCTCTTCGGTGGTGTAGCAAGAATGGAAAAAAGCCGTATTCTTGTCGTGAAGTTCGGTGGGGCAAGCCTCGCCGACGGCGAGAAGATCAGGAGCGCCGTGAAAGCCGTAGCGAACGAGTTGGCGAAGGGCACCAAGATGGTGGTCGTCGTCTCCGCCATGGGGAAGACTACAGATAACCTGCTCGACGCCGCTCGCACCGCGGCGGAGGGCAAACTCTCACCCCGAGAGTTGGACGATGTTGTCTCTATGGGTGAGAGGACGAGCGCTAGGATATTCGCGGCGGCCCTCCGGTCGGAGGGCGTCAAGGCAGAGTACTTCGACCCTGCTCAGGGTAATTGGCCGATCATAACAGACGAGGCTTTCGGCAACGCTCGGCCAAACTTAGCCGTCTCACAAGGGCTGATCGAGCGACACGTCCTGCCGCTGCTCGGTCAGGGCCTCGTCCCAGTCGTGCCGGGCTTCGTAGGGAAGACCAGAGACGGCGCGATCACAACACTTGGAAGAGGCGGGAGCGATACTACAGCCTTCATCCTCGCGAGGGCGGTCCACGCAGACCAAGTCATCCTAGTGACGAGCGCGGAGGGAATTATGACCGCCGACCCGAAGCTCATAAAGAAGCCTAAGGTGATAAGGGAGATCCAGGCTGAAAGCCTCGCAGGTCTCGCAGATACCGACGCGAAGTTCATCCATAGGAAAGCGCTCCGGTACAAGGACCCGAGCATAGACGCAAAGGTGATCGACTACACAGCGGGCAGGTTAGATGCGGAGGGCACAATCATCAAAGGCGGGCTGCCTCAAGAGATCACCGCGCACCTAGCCTACGAGGGGCCTCTCCTAGCCGCCACCGTGGTAGGGAAAACCCTAGCTGACTCCCCCACTTTCCTTGGACACGTCACAGAGGAGATCGAGCGAACCGGGGTTTCCAGCCTCGGCATGTCGACGAACTCGGACTGCATCATCCTCTACCTGCCCGAGAAGGGCTCCCAAGAGCTGCTTGAACGACTGCACACCTTAGTCTTAGAGCACCCCAATGAGGCCTTCGGGCTTGCCACGAAGAAGAACCTGGCCCTAATCAAGTTTACAGGGGCCGGGTTAGAGGATACGCCCGGCGTCATCGGGAGGATAACGAAACCCCTCTACGAGAACTCTATAAACATCGCCGGCATCCTAACAGTGGCTTCAAGCATTCTTCTCTTCGTGAACTGGAACGAGAGGGAGAAGGTGCTTCAGCTCACGCGACGCGAGCTCGGAGCTGGAGCTGAGGTGAACTGAACATGGTTGAGGCAGCGCCACTCGGGCTTCCCGTTACCAGTCCGGTACCGGTTTTTGGTAACGAGGTGAACTGGACATGTTGAAGGTGGCGATAGTCGGGGCTACGGGCGTCGTCGGGCAGCAGTTCGCTGTTGCCTTAAACAAACACCCGTGGTTCGAGGTGGCCTCCCTCTCGGCGTCGAAGCGTTCCGCGGGAAGAACCTATCTTGAAGCCCTTAAAGACGAGAAGACCGGCGCGCTAAGATGGTTCTGCAAAGAGGCCCCTCCGGAGGAGCTGCTCCAGATGAAAGTGGAGGAGGCGGCTGAGGCGGACTTCTCGCAGGTAGACCTGGCCTTCACAGCGGTGGAGTCGGACCAAGCCCTAGAGCTGGAGCCAAAGATCGCAAGGTTGAAGCCTGTGGTCAGCACAGCTTCCGCTTTCAGGTACGAGAAGGATGTCCCCATCCTCGTGCCCGGCACGAACCTTGACCATGCTAAGCTCTTAGAAGTGCAGAGACGAGCTAGGGGGTGGAGGGGCTTCATCGCCCCTCAGCCTAACTGCACGACTACAGGCCTGGCGATAACGCTTAAGCCTATCTTAGACCACTTCGGCCTAGAACTTGTCCTCATGACCTCGCTCCAGGCACTCTCAGGTGCAGGTCGCTCGCCGGGCGTCGTAGGACTGGACATCCTCGACAATGTGATACCGTACATTCCAAAGGAGGAGGAGAAGGTTCAGACGGAGACCTTGAAGATCCTAGGCAGCTACGAGGGCGATACGATAAGGCCGGGAAGTTTCAAGGTGAGCTGCACCTGCACGCGGGTCAACGTCTTGGAAGGCCACACGGAGGCCGTCTTCGTCTCCACCACTAAGCCCTGCACGCCGCAGGAGGTCGCAGACGCGATGAGAAACCATACCGGCGGTCTGGACAGACTGGGGCTCCCGTCTGCGCCGCCGCGGTTGATCGTCGTCCACGAAGACCCCTTCAGGCCTCAGCCACGGCTGGACAGGGACACCTACGACGGGATGGCCACGACGGTGGGCAGGATACGCGAGGACCCAGCATTGAAGAACGGTGTTAAATACGTGCTCCTCTCACATAACACGAAGATGGGAGCGGCGAAGGGGGCGGTCTTAGTCGCCGAGTACCTTCTCAAGGAGGGCTACATCTAACAGGAGGCAGAGAGCATGCAGGCAGGCAAGAGGAGGAGGCTGAGCAGGATCTTTCAAAGCGACTGGAGAACCGTTATCGTCCCGATGGACCACGGCGTAACCCTGGGACCGGTGAAGGGGTTAGCCGACATGCCTGGCATCGTAGCGAAGCTCCGTGAGGGACGGTGCGACGCGGTAGTCGTCCATAAGGGCATCGCGCGCCACGTTGACACCCAGGGCTTAGGCCTCATCGTTCACCTCTCAGCCTCGACGTCATGCGGCCCTGACCCGACGCGTAAGGTCGAGGTAGGCCAGGTCGAGGAGGCGATCGCTCTTGGAGCTGACGCGGTCTCAGTTCACATCAACGTGGGAGCTGACAATGAACCCGAGATGTTAAGGCATCTCGGCGGCATCGCCGGAGAATGCGAAGCCTGGGGCATACCGCTTCTGGCAATGATGTATCCGCGGGGACCTAGGATCAAGAGCGAGCACGATGTTCGTTTCGTCGCGCACGCCGCCAGGCTCGGGGCTGAACTAGGAGCGGACATAGTGAAGACGAACTACACAGGCTCGGTCGAGACATTCAAGGAGGTCGTCGCCGCCTGTCCTGTCCCGGTGATCATCGCAGGTGGGCCGAGAGCCTCCACAGACCTAGAGGTGCTCGAGATGGTTCAGGCCTCCCTAGAGGCTGGCGGAAGAGGCGTCTCCATAGGAAGAAACGTCTTCCAACACGAGAACCCGACACGCATGGCCCAAGCCATAGTAGGGATCGTTCACCAGGGGCTGACGGCTAAGGAAGCCTACGCCAAGCTGCAAGGTTAGGAGAGGAGAGCCGGCGATGAGGGAGCTCTGGGCTCGCATAGACCCAGCCATAGAGGAAGCCGAGAAGCGGCGGCTCATCGAGGCAACCTCGCGGCTATGCGACGCCTATCTGCTCGATGAGGCGGACATCCCGCATCTGAAGGCGCTGGCAGCCCTCACGGTCTCCGCGGCTCCTGATGCTGATATCCTCCTCTGCAAGAGCCTAGACGAAGCCGTAAGAGCTAAAGCCCAACGCCGACGCGTCGCCCTCATCGCGAACGTGGAGTCGAGCCAGGACGTAGCCGCCGTCACCGCTGCTGCGAACGCCTCTATCGACTACGTCGTGATCCGTTGCGGCAGCTGGGAGGTTATCCCCCTCGAGAACCTCATCGCCGGTACGAGAGGCCGGACGAGGCTCCTCGCCGCCCTAAGCGATGCCGAGCGAGCTGACCTGCTGCTCGCAGCGCTCGAGGTCGGGGTGGACGGCCTCCTCTTGGAGAAGCTCACCGTGGAGGCGGCGAAGCAGGCTCGTGAGGCTATCGAGAGCGTCAAGACGAGGGTTGAGGAGAAGGAGAAGGCTGAGCGGCTGCCCTTGACAGAGCTAGAAGTAAGCGGCCTGGTACCTCTCGGCCTCGGGGCGAGGGTCTGCATCGACACCTGCGACCTGATGAAGCCAGGCGAGGGGCTTCTCGTAGGCTGCCAATCCTCATGCCTCTTCCTCGTGGAAGCTGAGGTCTCGGAGAACCCCTTCGTAGAGCCTAGGCCCTTCAGGGTTAACGCGGGGCCGGTCTCCCACTACGCTCTCGTGCCGGGCGGCAAGACCAAGTATCTCTCCGAGGTCAAGGCCGGAGACCAGGTTCTCATCGTAAACCGTGAAGGCGTCTCGAGGCCGACGAATGTCTGCAGGGCGAAGGTCGAATGGAGACCCCTCATTCTCCTCGAAGCGAGATGGCAGGGGAAACCGGTTAAGGCCATCGTTCAGAACGCCGAGACGATAAGGTTCGTGACGCCAGAAGGCTCAAGGTCCGTGGCTGAGCTCAAGCCCGGCGACCGAGTACTGGCTAGGCTGGAGGAGGGCGGGAGGCACTTCGGCGCCTTGGTGAAGGAGGAGTCGGTGATCGAGAGGTGAAGCCGAAGGTATGCGTCGCGGTCCCGGCGAGAAGCCAGCTTGAAGCAACGGAGCTGCTCAAGAAGGCGGAAGCTGCAGGGGCCGACCTGGCTGAGGTGCGGTTTGACTACGCCATCGAGGCGCTGCAGCCTCGGCTCCTCGCGAAGGCGACCGGCCTCCCACTCATGGCGACGAACCGTCCGAGCCGTGAAGGCGGCCTCTTCGCCGGCGGCGAACATGAACGTTTCGACATTCTCCTCCGCGCTGCCGAGGCGGGGTTCAGTTACGTGGACCTTGAACTTTCGACGCCTTGCCTCCACACGTTCGTCGACACGTTCAAGGCCCTAGGTGTGAAAAGCGTGATCTCTCACCATGACTTCGCGTCTACGCCTCCTCTAACGGAGCTGCTCGACATCGTGAGGAGGATGGAGGCGGAAGGAGCCTCCGTCTGCAAACTCATCACTACGGCGGCCTCCACCGCCGACAACCTCGCATGCCTCGAGCTGGTCTCGAAGGTGGCGGAGCGGACATCAGTCGTCTGCTTCGCGATGGGTGAGAGAGGCCTCGTCTCCCGAGCTTTATCGCCTCTCTTCGGCGCCGTATGGACCTACGCGAGCGTCGAAGAGGGCTTAGAGACCGCTTCAGGACAGATAACGATCATGAAGCTAAGGCAACTCTACGCGTTACTGGGGGCCTAAGGCTGAGGCTCTCTGCGAAGACGAAGCTTTACGCAGTGATAGGCGACCCGGTCGAACACTCGCTCAGCCCCGCAATGCACAACGCGGCCTTCGAGTCTCTTGGCTTGAACGCCGTCTACCTAGCCTTCCGGGTTGAGCGCGAAATACTCCAGGCCGCCCTTTCAGGTGTAAGGGCGCTCGGCATCCTAGGCCTGAACGTGACGATGCCTTTGAAAACCGATATCGTCAAGTATCTTGACGAGCTGGGGTCGACGGCGAGGTTCGTTCAAGCCGTGAACACCGTTGTGAACCGCGAAGGTAAGCTCATAGGCTTCGACACGGATGGGGTTGGAGCCCTAAAAGCCCTGGCGAGCGCGGGCGTAGAGCTTCACGGCTTGAAGGTTACCCTCCTAGGAGCAGGGGGGGCGGCGAAAGCGATAGCCTACCATCTCGTCCGCAGCTGCCGCAGCTTGGCGATACTGAACAGAAGCCCAGAGAAGGCCTTAACCCTAGCAGAACTGGTCCGAACGCAAGGACAGGCCCAGGTCGTCGCGCGGGCGCTCACGCGCACGGGACTCGAGGAGGAACTTAGGGAGAGCTCACTTGTGATCAACGCAACATCCGTAGGGATGAAGCCCCAGGAGATGGAGACGCCCATTCCCCGGGAACTGCTACGGCCCGACCTGACCGTATTCGACCTGGTCTACAACCCGGTTGAGACACGGCTACTGATAGAGGCCCGCGAGAGAGGCGCCGCGACGATCGACGGGCTCTCGATGCTCGTTCATCAAGGAGCTGAATCTTTCCGCATATGGACTGGCAGAGAGCCCCCTCTGGAAACCATGATGCAGGCCGTTAGACAGGCCGCCTCCCCATCCCGGCTATGCCTCGCTTGAACCCCTATCAGCCTACGTCCTCGCCCGGCCACATTCGCCTTCTGAGTTCCCTGCCCACCGTCTCGAGGGGGTGCTGATCGAGTTCTCGGAGGTGTTTCTCGAAGGCGTTAGCGCCCTCAGTCTCCCAGGCTTTACGCCATTCCTCCGCGTACCTACCGCTCTGGATCTCCTCAAGCACCTGTCGCATCTTGTTCTTAACGTCCTCTCCGAGAACTCGCTGTCCCCTCGTTAGGCCTCCGTGCCTCGCGGTCTCGCTTACGCGCCTATACATGCCTGCGATGCCGTATCGTTGGATGAGGTCGGTGATGAGCTTCAGCTCGTGCAAAGTCTCGTAGTAGGCTATCTCAGGTCTGTAGCCGGCCTCGACGAGCACCTCGAAGCTGTTCATGATCAGCCTTTGAACCCCGCCGCAGAGGTCGACCTGTTCGCCGAACCAGTCAGATTCGACCTCTTCCTTGAAGCTCGTCTCGATGAGCATAGCCCTCGCGGCGCCGATCGCCTTACCCATAGCAAGTATCCTAGGCCAAGCCCTGCCGGTATAGTCCTGGTGAACCGCGGCGAGGGCTGGGACACCGAAGCCCTGCTGGTACAGCTCTCGAACTCTCTGCCCGGGCCCCTTGGGGGCGACCATGAAGACGTCGACCCAGCTGGGAGGCTTGATCCAGCCCCAGTGGATCGCGGCTCCGTGAGAGAACCCTAGGGCTTTCCCCCCCTCGAGTGAAGCCTCGATCTGCGCCTTGTACACTCCCGGCTGCTCCATGTCGGGGATGAGGATGTGGACGATGTCGGCTTTAGAGACGGCGTCAGGCACCTCGAAGACCTTGTGGCCGTCCTTCACAGCCTTCTCCCAGCTCCTTCCGCCTCTCCGCAGGCCTAGAACAACCTTCAGGCCTGAGTCCCGCATATTGTTAGCTTGAGCTGAGCCCTGTATTCCGTAGCCGATGACCGCTATCGTCTCGTCCTTGATGGGCTCCAGGCTGATGTCTCGGTCATACCACGTTCTAGGCGAAGACGTATCGTTCAAGCCTCCACGTGTCTCGGTCTGTCACTCCTCAACTCTGAGTGATTTAAGCCCTCGGGAGAGAGCGGTAATCCCCGTCCGCGCGACCTCTCTCACGCCGAAGCTTCTCATCAACTCGATGAAGGCATCTATCTTGTCGGAGCTTCCGGTGATCTCGGTCGTCATAGAGTCATGTGCTACGTCGACGACGCGCCCCCTGAAGATGTCCACGTAGTGCACGATGTCAGACCTCGCCCTAGCATCGGCGGTGTGAACCTTGACGAGCGCCAGCTCTCTTAGGACGGTCTCGTTCGGCGGGAGGATGCTTACTTTAACCACGTCTATCAGCTTCTGGAGCTGCTTGACGGCCTGCTCAACCTGGGCTTCGCCGCCTTTCACGGCGATAGTCATCCTCGCTAGGTCAGGGGACTCCGTCGGCCCCACGGATATGCTCTCTATGTTGAAGTCTCTTCGGCGGAACATGTTCGAGACCCTGTAGAGCACGCCGGGTTTATGCTCCACGATCGCGGCTATCACGTGGCTTTCACTCATAGCTCGTCACTCCCACATCATATCGCGTAATGCTCCACCCGCTGGGACGAGGGGGAAGACGTTCTCCTCCGGAGCGATCGGGACGTCTATAACTGTGGTAACGTCGCTCTTAACCGCCTCTCTTATGGCGTCGGAGAACTGGTCAAGCGTCTCGATCCTGACCCCCCTCGCGCCATAGGCTTCGGCCAGTTTGACGAAGTCCGGGACGTCCCCCAGCTTCACGGCTGAGTACCTCTTGCTCCGTGCTCCGCCGATGCCTAGCCTCTGCCACTGAGCGACCATCCCGAGCATGTGGTTGTTCAGGACCACCACGGTGACCGGGATGTCCTCTGAGACGCTGGTGGCGAGGTCCTGCTCCGTCATGATGAAGCTTCCGTCTCCGGCGATGTCGACGACGGGAACCGTAGGCTTCGCCACCTTCGCCCCTAACGCGGCGGGGAAACCGAAACCCATCGTGCCTAGGCCGCCGGAGGTGATGTAGGTGCGGGGCTTTAAGACGCGGAAGTGCAGGTACGCCCACATCTGATTCTGGCCAACCTCAGTTGTGACGATGGCGTCCTCGGGGAGAGCAGCTCTGAGTCGCGAGATTATATTCCGCGGGTTCACCGCGCCGTTATCGTTCTTCGTCTCAGACGCTACCTGCCGTCTAAGCTCTTCAACCATTCGAAGCCAGGCTGACCGCTCCCTCTTCTCGGCACGTCTGATCAGCTCGGCTTTGATAGCCTCAAGGGTCCTCTTTGCGTCTGCCACGATCGGGATGTCCACCTTCGCATTCTTATGGATCTCGGCGCTGTCTATGTCCACGTGGATGATCTTCGCGTCGGGGCAGAACTCGTCCAGTCTCCCCGTCGTCCTATCTGAGAACCTGGTGCCTACCGCGAGCAGCGCATCGGCTTCTAGGACGAGGATGTTCGCCTCCCGGGCTCCATGCATCCCTAAGCCGCCGATCCAGAGCGGGTGATCCTCTGGGAAGGAGCCTTTCCCCATAAGCGTCGTCGCGACTGGCGCTGAGAGGAGTTCTGCCAAGGCGAGCAGTTCAGCCGTAGCGTTGGAGATGATGACGCCTCCTCCGGACAGAATCATAGGCCGCTCTGCCTGCGTGAGGATGTCGGCAGCTCTCTTCACCTGAAGAGGATGAGGGTCGTAGGTGGGCTTATACCCTCGCAGCTCCACCTTTGAGGAGAACTCCATCGGGGCGATCTCCATCTGCACATCCTTTGGGATGTCGATGAGGACTGGCCCCGGCCGGCCTGTGGACGCTATGTAGAAGGCCTCCTTCACAGCCTTAGGTATGTCAGCTGCTCTTCTAGGCTGGTAGGTGTACTTCGTGACGGGGGTCATCACGCCCACGATGTCAGCTTCTTGGAACGCGTCTTTGCCTATCATCGCCCTCGGCACCTGCCCCGTGATCGTGACGACTGGGCTGGAATCCATGTAAGCGTTCGTGATGGCCGTCACGAGGTTGGTTGCGCCAGGCCCAGAGGTGGCCATGCAGACCCCCACTTTACCGCTGATGCGAGCGTATCCGTCAGCCATATGCCCCGCGCATTGCTCATGGCGTGCCAGTATATGTCTGAAGGCTGCGCCGTCTAAGAGGTCGTAGATCGGTATCGTAGCGCCGCCCGGTATGCCGAAGATGACCTCTACCTTCTCCCTCTTCAGCGCCTCGATTAACGCCTGGGCGCCCGACATCGTGTCTATGATGGATTCCCCCCGTTTCCCGCATTCTTATAGTCGGTCATCAACACGTTCATGCCGCTGATGACTGCCTCGACGCTAGCCATGACTATGTCGCCCCTAGCCCCCATAGCCGTCGCGATCCTGTCCCCCCTCCTGAGCCTCACGATGACCTCTACCAAGGCGTCAGTCCCACCCGTGATCGCCTTGACCTGGTACTGCTCCAGCTGTATGGGCTCCACCGCTGAGACCGCCTTCCTGATCGCGTTGATCGCGGCGTCGACCGGCCCGATGCCAACCCCGGCCTCGGTTAGGCTTCTTCCGTTGACCAGCAGCTTCACGGATGCGGTCGGCGTCACCTTGTCACCTGTCACAACTGTGAGCTCGCTGAGCTGAATCGTCCTCGAACCCGGTAGGCCCATCACCGTCTCGGCTATGACCTGAAGGTCAGCATCCGTCACCGTCTTGCCCCTATCGCCGAGCGCCTTCACCCTCCGGGCGATCTCCTTCAGCTGTTCGAGGGAGGGCTGAATCCCCATGCTCCTCAGGCTTGCCGCGATCCCATGTGACCCCGCATGTTTGCCCGGCGCAAGATGTCGCCTCGCCCCGACCATTTCAGGGGGGATAGGCTCGTAGGTTAACGGGTTGGCTAGAACCCCATGTGTGTGCATGCCCGACTCATGCGTGAATGCGTGGTCTCCGACGACCGCTTTGTTGGATGCGAGAGGGATGCCTGTCAGCCGTGAGACGAGCCTTGAGGTGTCGTAGAGGAGCTCCGTCCTTATGCCTGTCTCCATGTTCAGAAGGGCTTTCAACGCGACCGCGACCTCTTCCAGAGCCGCATTCCCAGCTCTCTCACCTATGCCGTTCACGGTTACGTGAACCTCATTCGCGCCGGCTTCTAGGCCTGCTATGGAGTTCGCGACTGCCATCCCGAAGTCATCGTGGCAATGGACACCTATAGGAACCTTGAACGCCGCTCGGAGCTCCGAGTAGAGTCTCTTGGACCGCTCGGGCGTAAGTACGCCCACCGTGTCACAGGCGCATATCCTGTCGGCTCCTACGGAGATCCCGGTGGAGAATACCTGTTTCAGGAAGGAGAGTTCGCTTCTAGTCGCGTCTTCGGCTGAAAGCTCAACGATCAAGCCGTGCGCCTTCGCGTAGGAAACCGAGTCTTCCGTCATCCTTAGGATGTCCCGGTACGTTTTCCTTAGCTTCTTCTCGATGTGCAGCTGCGAGGTAGGTAAAACTAG
>JAWCPE010000028.1:0-16542 GCA_038870415.1 Bathyarchaeia archaeon | reverse complement strand
ACCCGGGGTTCAGCCGGATAATGTACAGGGGGAACTCCCTCTTGACGGCTTGGTGCGCCGTCCAGTTGTAGACCATCCGACCGTTCTCGCTGTAGAACGCGATGTTGAAACGGAGGCTTCCTACAGTGCTCCCGTTGAAGGCCACATCGAATGGTGTCGTGGGAGACGTATTCCTCAACCTCACCTTCACGACGATCGGGTCGTTTGGTCCAAAGTCCGCTTTGCCGAGCGACACGAACAGGGTGATGTCGCGGTGGACATCCTTGACCTCGAGCTTAGGCAAGGTCATAAACCATACTCCTACGCCTACTGCCGCTACTACCGCCGCTAGAGCCACAACTAGGACCCTGTTCAACGCCATACACCAGGTGCGGGCTACCGTATCGCGAAAAAAGATCGGGGTTCGAGTATAAACGTTGCGGTCATAGGAACGGTACTCGAACCCCGAGTACGAGACACCCCTGTTCCCCACGCTGGAAGACTTCATCCAGTACTGGAGCCGCGAGGGACCGCATCAAGGCGTAAAGTACTCACTTAACCCCAGCAGAAGCCTACCACAGGAATGTCGGCAGCGTCACGGGATAGATCAGAAGCCCTCTAGTCGGCGCCGGCTTAATATACCGCGCCTGTCGTCTAACAACGAGTAGGGTGAGGAGCTGCGACGCTTCGCCGCGACGGCGACATCCTACTCTCGAAGGAAGGCTTCATCTTCTACGTGGAAGGCTACGAGCATCCTCCAGACCGTAGCTTCGCCTATCTCAAGTATATCCCTTCTCCGCTGGCTAGCCTCTTCGACTTGGAGTATCTGCCTGCTGAGTACTCGCTCGGCGGTCTCTCGCTTGTGAGACCGGTCCGCCTCTACAGCCCGCGAACTGTTGCTGCGACGCTCTCAGCCTTCGAGAAGTCGTTCCCGTTCTATCTGTATGATTGTCCCGTCAACGGGAAGCGGCTGATCGCCTTTCCCGATAACCGCGTTCAGAGACTCTTTAAGCCCGAGGAAGCCCTCAAACGGCTGCTCGGCTGCGGTTCGCGGTCAACGCTAGAGGAGAGAGCCCTTGAATGGGTCAGGCTCGTCTCAGGGGGTTCAGGTGTTCCCTTCGACGACTTCGGCCTGCATGGTTCTCTATCCGTGGGGCTTAGGTCGCCTTCACCCGACATAGACATCGTCGTCTTCGGCGCAGAGAACTTCCGTAGAGTCAAGGAGACCGTGCGGAAGCTCTCCCTCGAAGGTGAACTCCGGTACCTCTTCGAGAACCGATTGGACAGGGTCCGGCTGAACAAGCTGAGGTTCCACGGCGAGAAGGTGGTCTTCAACGCTGTAAAGAAGCCTGAGGAGATACATGAAAGATACGGCCAGTACAGCAGGTGCGCGCTCAAGCCGGTCCAGCTCAGAGCCGTCGTCACCTCAGCGGCTGAAGCGGTCTTCAAACCTGCACGCTACAAGGTAGATATGCTCGAGATGGATGAAGAGCAGACCCCGGGAGAGGTCGTCTCGATGACGGGTGAATTCCGCGATGTTGCCTCCGCCGGCGACAAGGTAGAGGTCTCAGGCGTTCTGGAAGAGGAGGTTGATGTCGCAACGGGCGAGGAAAGCTACAGAGTAGTTGTAGGCTCCGGGGCTTCAAGAGCAGAGTACATCCGCCCGGTCTCTATGCCGACCAACTCTACTGGTTACCGATGAGTCGAGACGTCTGGAAAGCCGGGTGGGCACTGGGCCGTGCCTCATCTAAGAGACCGGGACGCGATCGTGACCGAGGAGGGTCTCATCTTCAGGGTCTACGGCTACTGGCATCCCTCGGAAGGCTACGTCTGCGACCCGGAGTATGCGCCTTCGACCCTTTACCGTTCTGCGAACCCGAGGGCCGTAAGGCAGAGCAGAGAAGGTGTCTACTACAAGTTCTTCGAACATGACGGACTGAACTTCATTGAAGAGAACTTCCCCAAGTACAGGGTTTACTGTAAGCCCCTGCACAAGAGCTTGGTCGGAGTGAAGGAAGCCGATATTGGAAGAGTTAGGCTTCCGGTCGAGAGGCTCACGGAGCTCTTAGATGCGGCGCAGCCGAAGGACAGCCTCGTAAAGAAGGCGGAGAAGGTCGTCTCAGCGGTCCTAGAACGGACCTCGCTTAAGGCTTCGGACCTAGGGGTCTTCGGCTCGCTGCTCCATTCCTTCCACCACCCGGATTACTCAGACCTAGACTTCGTCGTGGTCGGCGCTAAAGCTCAGCTCGAGCTCAGGGAGGCTCTGGCAGACTTCTACCGAGAGGGCTCTCTCCTCGCGAACGAGTTTGACAGGAAGGTCGCCGGGAAGACGTGGCGTTTCCAGAACTTCACGTTCGACGAGTACGTCACGCACCAGAGGAGGAAAGGCATCTACGGTGTTCTCTTGGGCAGCGACGGCGATAGGGATGTCAAGGTGGAGTTTGAACCCGTGAGGGGGTACGACGAGGTCGTGAATGAGTACCTGACCGAGATGGAGGTCTCGCCGTTAGGCCTCGTGAGCGCCGAGGTTAAGGTTCTCGACGACGCCGAGGCGTTCTACATGCCCTCCATCTACCCCGTAGAGGTCGAGAGAGTGATCCGAGGACCCGAGGCGGCGGGCGTCGAACGTATCGTCTCCTACGTTGAGGAGTTTAGAGGCCAAGTCTTCATAGATGAGCTTGCACGCGTCCAAGGCATGCTTGAACAGGTGACGACCCCCTCAAGGAGCTACAAACAGATAACCCTCACCTATGGGCCTTACTACTACGCTCAAGTCCTAGCAAGGCTCTAGTTTTGATCGGCTAAGGGAGGCGCCCGCGGAACCATGGTGCGAGTTTCCGCCTCGCGTCTCTGCCTTTGGGATGGTATATATAGTCCATCGCTGTGCCTCGGGCCTGTGGTATTCCCATCCATTCGACGAGGCTGGCGAATCTTCCGCCTGCGAGGCCCTCTGCGACCATCGCGTATCCCTGGGCGGCCTCCTTGACCGTCTTCGCGCCTTCGAGCCAGCCGACCTTTCTGACGGAGCCGTAGGCGGAGAGCCTCCGCTCTAGCTCTTGGCTTAATCTGGGCACTTTGGTCCATCTGCCGGAGATGAGGATCTCTCTCGGTTCGCGTACGGAGACGTTCATCGCTGCGACGCTCTTCTCGACGCCTTCGATTATCGCCTGCCACGCCTCGGCGCACGATTCCTCGTCTAGGTGGTCGGCTATCTCCTCTAGGGAGTTTCTGCCGGTGATGGAGATGCCTCCGCCTGTGAAGATGTCGGCCTTCTCCCAGGCTCCGGCGATGGCGGCGAGCTCCGCGTCCATGCCTCCCATCGAGAGGAACCCTGGGCCGCCCGTGGTTCCGCCTATGCCGTCCACTATTCTGCCGTTCTCGACGCCAATCACGGCGTTGTAGCCGAAGCCTGACTCGACCTGGATGAAGGAGACCTCCCCGTAAGGAACGCCGAACCGCCGCGCCTGGTCGTAGACGCCGAGGACGACGGCGCACATCTTGTCAACCGTGCCCATGTCCAGTTTGTTGATCTTCCTGTACCTCGGCACAGATGGGAGCTGCACCACGCCTGGTATGTAGCAGACCGGTAGGCCTAGGCGTTTCATCTCGACCTCTAGCTTGATCATGGCTGAGTAGACCATGATCCCGAGGTCGCGCCTTTTCAACGAGGCCTCGTAATCCTCGCTCTTCAACAGTAGCAGTATCGTTCGCATGAACTCGCCCGGGTTCCAGACATCCTTCAGGTAGGTTACCTCTACGCCGTAGCCTGAAGGGCCCACGATGAGGTCGACGGGCTGAGCGCGGTCTACGGCTTCCAGCATCAGTTCAGGTTTCTCCGCGAGCTGCGGGGTGTCGATGACCGCCTCGAAGTAGACTCTGCCGTTCTCCAAGCCGCAGACGTCGAAGCTCCTCGTACCGGGGTCTATACCGATAGCCCTAACCATACCGCCAGATCAAACCGGCTAGGATTTAACCCTGAAGAGGCGCCCTGGGCCTAGTTTGGCTTACGGCTCTCTCATCACCCTGAGAGCGTCCCTACGTTGGATGTTTATCCTCGTCTCTCAGGAGGCGACCGTGACCTCTCTATGCTCTAGGAGTATCTGGAGGGCTCGGCATGGTTCGCCGCGCCGGTAGCCGTTCACGGCGAAGACGCAGTCGGGGTACATGAGGCACTTAATGCATACGGCTCTTATCTTCTGCTGCTGAGAGGGCTCAAGCTGGTCGATGTTCATCCTCTCGCCCTCCATAGTAGGGTCTAGGTTCTAGGAGTTAAGCCCATGGGTTCCTTGAACGCGTGTAGCACTTCCACTGGCACCGTTCGCATCTGATCCTTGTCCTCCGGACAACTCGCTTTGAAGAGTGATTTGCCAACTTAACGTCATCCTCGCCGGAGCTAGATAAACTTCTACCGTTAGTTGCCCGAGGTGGGACGCCCTCGCTTGGAGGACATGCACCGCCCGCGCAGACACGGATCGTGGCTCACGACGCTTTAGGAGCCTGACCTGATGCGGCTCAGAGCCTCCGGCTCGAAAAGGAGAAATATCCGCCCTCAAGAACAGGCTTTCGGCAGAGGTCTGTTGATAGACTCGTACAGCTTCGGCAGGGTCGTCGTCGATGGGAAGGCTTACACGAGGGACCTCATAATCCTACCTGACAGAGTGCTCGAGGGCTGGCGGCGTAGGGAAGGGCACAGGGTTGAGCCAGCCGACCTTCGGGAAGCCTTCGCGGAGAAGCTTGAGATGCTCATCGTCGGCACGGGCTACTACGGCTTCATGAAGGTCCCCGCCGAGACCTCTGACTGGGTCAAGTCGCGAGGCGTGAAGCTCGTAGTAGCGAAGACGGCGGAGGCGTGCAGGACCTACAACAGCCTCTCCCGTTCCGGTAAGGCAGCGGCGGCGCTCCATCTAACATGCTAGGCGCCCTCGCAGACGCTTCTCGCACCGGCTTACGCTAGCTCATCGTTCGAAGCGACCGTCTACTTCACTTGGCGTATACCTCTACGAGGTCTCTGGCGGTGATGATGCCGATGAGCTGCCCGTCTTTCTCCACGGGGAGTCGGCGGATGTGGTGCCCTGTCATGAACGCGGCGGCTCTGTGGACGCTTGTACCGGACTTGATGGTGATGAGCGGTGTCGAGGAGACCTTCTCAACCTTGATGCCTGGGTCGAGCCTTGCGGCGATGACCTTCGTCAAGAGGTCTCGTTCGGTGAAGATCCCCCAGGGCTTCGCGTCCCTGAGCACGATGAGGCTTCCTACACGTTTCTTGCCCATCTCTGCGGCGGCGGCTTGAACCGCCATGCTGGGCGAGGTGGTCTCTAGCCTTTTCGTCATAAACACGTCTACGGGGTTAAGTGTCTCCTGCACGGCGGGGACGGCGCGGACGAGGTCTGAGGCGGTGATGACGCCGACGAGCTGGCCGTCGTCGAAGACGGCGAGCCTCCCCTTCTTCGCGATCATCTCCTGAGCCGCCTCCTTCACAGTCAACGTCGGGCTGACGGTGAGCAGCGGCGAAGACATCACCTCTCGAACCTGCACCTCTTGAGGCTTCAACCCTACCGCGATCACCTTACTGAGCAGGTCCCTCTCCGTCACGATGCCCGTAGGCTCCCCCTCCGTTATGACGATGAGGCTGCCTATGTGGCGTTGCCCCATCAGGACGGCAGCCTCCTCCATCGAAGCCTCAGGCCTAGTCGTGACGACATTCTTACTCATCAGGTCGCTCACGCGCTGCCCTGCTTTGAAGAGCTGGTAAGCCTTGTCGAGAACGCTGGGAAACTCTTCAGTGATGTCACGACCCCTACTGGCCAAGACATCACCTCTAAGAAAAGTAAAGCCGAGAACGGATAAACCTATCGTCTAGGAGCCGAACAGGAGTGGTCCAGTGACTTATCTAGACGTGCTCAGCCGTTCTGCGACGCCGAGAAACGCGCAGGCTTCAGACGCTTCACGAGGCGCCTAGCCTTGTCCTCGCCGAGAAGCTCGGCCAGTTTCTCCTCCGACCCCTTCCCTTCCCAGGCCTCTAGAACCCTGAGGACGTTCTCTCTGACACCTGGGCTTACGTCTCGAAGCCCCTGCTCAAGCATCCGCTTACGGCCTCTCGTCAAGTCCTCAGGCCTAAACGTTATACCCATAGCCTCCCTTAAGTTCAGTCGAGAGGGTCTAAAAGCCTATTGGCCATCGCGTCTAAGCCTGCTGGGAGGAAGCTGCAGCCAGATAGAGTATCCGTCTTAGGCGTCGGCGGTCTCCTTGGCGGTCTTGATCATCGCGAGGATATTCTCCCATGGCGTATGCCTAACTGTCTCCCCGCCTGTGCTCAGGATGTAGCCGCCGCCCGCCGAGGCTTCCTCAACCTTCCTCCTACAGGTCTCAGCTATCTGGTTGGGGCTCTCCCTGAGGACCGTGAAGGGAGGCACGTTCCCCAACAAGCAGGCCTTGTCGCCTATCCGTTTCTTCGCCTCGCGAAGGTCGAGGGTAGGGTCGAAGTTGACGAGGACCCGTACACCGCATTCGACGAGTAACTCCAGGAGGTGGTTGAGTGCGCCGTCGCAGTGCAGCTCGTGGCCTATCTTGGGGAAGGCGTCGTACACCGCGCGGTAATGGGGCAGAACGAGGCTTTCGAAGAGCTTGGGCGAGAGCATCCCTATGAAGTCGTCGCAGATCCGCACGTAGCTAAGCCCACCGGTCACGCGCTCCTTCGCCTTGAACCAATCGACGAACGCCCGGGTAGTCTTCCGCATCAGGGACTCGACGAGCTGCGGCTCCTTGTAGGCGTCTAGGAGAATCTGCGCATCGCCACGTATGAGCGAGGCTGCATCGTAAGGGCCGAGTTCCGAGCAGAAGTCCACATTCTCGGCGCCGGCTCTGCTCTCCATGTAACGGTAGAACGCCGCCGCCCTAGGCATCAACCCATCGCGGGTCGGATCAGGAACCTCCAGTTTATCCACGAGGCTGGGCTCTGTCGCGTACGGATAGACCCAGGGCGCATCGTCAGGCTTCCAGAGGATTCGGCAGCCGAATGCGGACGGGAGTATCGCCACGCCGAAGTCTGGGAAGAAGGCCGGCAAGCCTAGGAAGTCGCGTTTCACGATGCTCTGAGCGTTGAACATCGTCTTCGCGTCAAGGTAGAGTTGGCCCTGAGGGAGACCCACGTAGCCTGAGATGAAGTGGCCGGTCATGGAGAGCGCTACGGGCACGCCGTCCGACGGCTTAACCGCCTTCGCCGCCCGGACCCGGTCTGCGTTCGCTTCGAGGAAACCCCTCATCTTAAGAACCCGTCCAGCTCTACTGTGAACGCGGAGAAAAAGGAAACCCCTGCTATAAAGGCTGACCCGGCTTCAACCCTGGGCGTGGCTGCATGAACTGGGTGGAGAAGACGAAGAGCCTCATAGAGCGCGGAGGGATAGAGGCCCAGCTGATAGAGCATAAGGAATGGGGTAAGGACAGCCGGGTCGTCTCAGCAGCCTTGAAGGTGCCCTTAAGCCACGTCTTGAAAGCAGTCGTATGCTTCTCGTCTAACGACCCAGTTCTTGCCTTGATCTGCGGTGATGACCGGCTGGACCTAGCCAGGCTCAGCAGCGTCACGCATGCAACAGTGAGGCTTGCGAAGACAAAAGAGGTTGAGAAGCTTGGCTTCAGCATCGGTGGGGTCCCCGCCATAGGCTCAGGTTTGAAGACTTACCTAGACAGGAAGGTGCTGGAGAGAAGCTACGTAGTTGGGAGCGCCGGCTCTCCGTACCTGGGGGTCAAGCTGAAGCCGTCTGACCTCGCGCGTCTGAATGACGCGACGGTCGCGGATCTATCCGAGCGGAACGAGCCGTAGCTGGGCTTGAGAAAAGAGCGGCCGGCTGTGAGGCGTCTCCCTCGCCGGGGATGGAGGCATGTCTAACGATTACCCTGCCCCCTAACACACCGTACGCCCCTCATGCTCGAAGGATGAAGATGGGAAGAGGCTAGGCGCGCGGCAGACTCACATTCCGGGAATGAGGTGGAAGTGAAATGAGTCATTGGACACGCCTGAGGGATGGTAAGCCTTTTATTGGCAACCGACAGAAACGTGCAGACCCATTATGGGAAAGAACATGGTTTCTCGAAAAGCCGTCTCGACATCGATGGCGCTGATAGCGATCATAATCGTCGCGGCTATCGCAGGGGGAGCAGGCTACTATGTAGGCAACAGCTTGGGCTACTCCACTGGGTACCAGGCGGGGTCATCTGGGGGCTTTCAGGACGGAAACCGGACAGGTTTCCAGCTGGGCAACCAGACCGGCTACCTGCAGGGCTACCAGGCCGGTCTGAGCAAAGGCGCCCCGATTCTGCCGGATGTCATAAAGATCGGATGCCTCATGGACCTCAGCGGCGGCCTAGGCCCAATGGGTGTGAAGATTCAGCTCGGCGCCAAGCTTGCAGTTGACGAGGTAAACGCGAGGGGCGGAATCAGGGGAAGGCCCATCCAGCTCATCGTGGAGGATACTGAGACGAAACCGGCGAAAGCCTTAGAGGCTGCAAGGAAGCTCGTGGAGGTAGACGGGGTGCAAGTCATAATAGGCCCCTTGATCAGCGGTGCGGCTAGACTCGTTGGACCATACGTGACGGAGAAGAGAGTTCTGCTCATCACTCCTAGCGTCTCGGGCCCCTTCTTATCCTATGAGTTCGCAAACGGTTACGTTATGCGCGTCTGTCCCAGCGATGAGCTTCAAGCTGCCGCTATGAGCGACCTAGTCCTCAACGGGACGCATGAGAGGATCGCCTTCCTCATAATGAACAATCCCTACGGGCTAGGCATTGAAGGCGAGGTGAAGAAGAGGGTGGGCAACGGGACGATCACGATCAACTACGACGAGACCAAGCTTGACTACAGGGCGGAGCTTGAGAGCATAAAGGCCGCCAACCCTGACGTGGTGGTGCACGTAGGCTACTATGAGGACGGCAAAGTGGTCTTCCGACAAGCCTTAGAGGCCGGGTTGGAGAACGTCCGTTGGATCACCGCCGAAGGCTGCTATGGAACCCCCATGCTGGAGGATCCCATGTGCGCTGAGTTCATGTCTCTCGCTGTTACCGGAACGACTCCGAAGCCGATCACCGGCATCATCTACGACGACTTCAAGGCAAGGCATAGAGAAGCCTTCGGCATGGACCCTGAGGTCTACGGCGATACGTCCTACGATGCCGCTATGCTGGCCATACTGGGCATCGCCTACTGCGGTGAATACAACGGTACCAAGATACGCGACGCGGTGCTGGAGATATCTAAGAACTACATCGGGCCCTCAGGGCACAAGATGTTCAAACCGAACGGCGTAGACATCATGACTGCGAGCTACATCATCTGGGATATCGAGGAAGTATCTCCCGGCCAGTACAGGATAACGCACGTCGCCGAATGGTCCCCACCATCCCCCGGTTGACCTCGAAGAGGCCCCTTATCCTCACTTTTCCCCTCTTTTTCCAAGAGGAGCGTCAATGATGAATCTCGCCCAGATTCTCTTCGACTCCTTCGTCTTAGGGAGCATCTACCTCCTCGCCGCCACGGGGCTATCCTTGACGTACGGGCTTTCGAAGTTTCCGAACTTCGCCCAGGCTGAGTTCATAACCTTCGGAGCCTACATGGCTTACGCTTTCTCCAATCAACTCGGTGTTCACCTGTTTCTAGCCTTCTTCTCGGCCTTCCTCTCCTCAGGAGCCCTTGCTGCCTTAAGCTACGGTCTGGTGTTCGCGCCCTTAAGCCGTAGGGGGTCTTCAACGGTGCAGCTCATGGTCGCATCTATAGGCCTAGGGCTCATAATAAGGCACGTCTCCATGCAGGTCTGGGGAGGAGGAATACTGTCCTTCCGGATCTTCTTCCCCATATACCGGTCCCCTTGGCCTCCAATATCTACCAGCCTCGTATGGCTCTCGGTCGTGGTCGACGCCGCCGTGACGGCACTCGCTCTTCACCTCTTCCTCACGAGAACTAGGTTAGGCAGGGCGATGAGGGCCACATCTGATAACATCGACCTAGCCAAGTCTTCCGGCATCAACGTGGGAAAAGTGGCTCTTCAAGGGTGGTTCCTGGCCGGAGCCCTGGCGGGGCTAAGCGGCGCCTTCTTAGCCGCTGGCACCACGCTCGTCCCCCTGTTAGGCTGGAAGCTCCTCCTACCCGCCTTCGCCGTGACCATCTTAGGCGGCGCAGGCAGTTTCTACGGAGCCCTCGCCGCCGCCTACATCGTCGGGGCGGCTGAGAACTTCGGCGTGGCCGGCTTGACAGCCCTACGCCTCTCCGCAGATTACAGGACTGCCATCTCCTTCATCATCCTAATCCTTCTACTGCTGTTCAGGCCTGAGGGTTTGTTTAAGGCCTCAAGAAGAGGTGACTAGGCTTCGCTGACCCTTTGATCTATGCCCTCGACGCCCTCGTCTACACGGGGGTCTTAGCCATATCGGCTCTAGCCCTCAACCTGCAGTATGGTTTCACGGGGCTCGCAAACTTCGGTCATGCGGCCTTCTTCATGACAGGCGCCTACGCCACAGCCCTAACGGCGGCCGCAGGCCTGCCCTTCCCCTTATCCGCGGTTACGAGCGTAGCGGCAGCCTCCTTGCTGGGGCTACTGGCCTCGCTTCCAGCCTTAAGGCTGAGGGAGGACTACCTGGCCATAACTACAATCGCCTTCGGCGAGATTCTCCGGATGGTCTTCAAGAATGAGCAGTGGATCGCTTACGGAGTTTGGGGAATAAGGGTCCCGTCGGCTATAGAGTTGAACGTGGGCTCGAGGGAGTTCTATCTGCTGCAGCTGGCCCTGACGTATTCAGTGTTAGCTGCATCCTATCTCCTCATGCGGGTCGTCGTGAACTCACCCTACGGTAGGGTCCTCCGCGCCGTGAGGGACGACGCGTTAGCCGCAGAGGTCTACGGCAAGAACGTCTTCAAGTACAGGGCTCAGGCCTTCGCGTTAGGCTCGGGCCTAGCAGGCCTGTCGGGCAGCCTCTTCGCCCAGTACCTGCAGTTCATCGACCCTTACATGTTTGACCCGACGCTTACGTTCTCGATGTGGATCATGGTCATCCTCGGAGGCGCCGGGAACAACGCCGGCGTCCTTCTCGGAGCCGTGTTGGTTGAGTTCTTCGAGCGGGGAGCACGGATGGCGAAAGACTACGCGGTACTGCCAATAGACCCAAACAACCTTCGGGCCATAATAATAGGGGTCTCGATAATACTTGTTCTACTCTACCGCCCAGGAGGGCTCCTAAGGGAGGAAAGGGTTAAGACCCCCGCCCTGAAGAAACTTCCAGAGGTAGAGGAGAGGCGCCCCAGTCGGCTCAGAACCCTTTGGCGCAGGATCACCGTGCTGAAGAGGAGGAGAACCTCACGGAAAAAGGCATTCTGAGCACCGAGAAAGTCGTGAAGAGGTTCGGCGGCCTAAGGGCTGTCGACGGCGTGACGCTCTCCGTTAGGTCAAACTCCATTACGGGACTGATAGGGCCTAACGGAAGCGGAAAGACGACGCTGTTCAACGTTATCTCAGGTGTCTACAGCCCAGACGAGGGCCATACGTACTTCAACGGGAAACGAATCGATAGCCTGCAGCCGCACGAGATATGGGCTCGAGGCCTTGTACGGACCTTCCAGATACCGAGGTTATACCGCCGATTGACGGTCCTCGACAACCTTATGCTGGGCGCCGTAGGTAACGTCGGCGAGGGTTTCCTCGGCGTCTTCCGGAACTGGAAGGCTTGGCGCAGGCAGGAGGAACAGATCGCGGAGAGAGCCATAGACGTTCTAGGCCTCCTAGAACTCGACAAGCTGGCCTCCGCTCCGGCGAGCGACATCTCGGGAGGCCAGATGAAGCTCCTTGAGATTGGACGAGCCTTGATGAGCGAGCCGAAGATGCTCCTCCTGGACGAGCCTGCGGCGGGCGTCAACCCAACCATGGCGAGAAGGATCTTCGAGAGGATCACTCATCTACGGGAGAAGCTGGGCTTAACCTTCTTCATCATCGAGCATAGGATAGATGTACTCTCGGAACACGCGGATAAGATATGCGTGATGCACGAGGGCCAGATCATAGCTGAAGGCCCGCCGGAAGACGTGGTGAAGGACCCCCACGTGATAAGCGTCTACCTAGGTGAGGGCTGAATGCCGCTCATAGAGGCCCGCGACCTAGTCGCCGGATACGGGAAGACCCCCGTCCTGCAAGGCATCTCCATGCATCTGGGCGAAGGCGAGGTCGTCGCAGTCATCGGACCGAACGGGAGCGGCAAATCGACGCTGATAAAGAGCATCATGGGCCTCGCGAAGGTCTTCTCAGGCCGCATCCTCTACAACGGCTCCGACATCGTAGGTGTGGGAACGGACCGCCTGGCACGGATGGGCATAGGGTACGTCCCCCAACGGAGCAACATCTTCACAGGGCTGACAATCCAGGAGAACCTAGAGATCGGAACCTTCGCGAGAAACAGCCGAGAAGGGTGTGAGGGGGACCTACAGGCCACATGCGACCTCTTCCCGGAGCTGAAGAGCCGGATGCGGGAGAAAGCCGGCAACCTGAGCGGGGGAGAACGCCAGATGCTCGCCCTGGCGAGAGCCCTGATGGGCAGGCCTAAAGCCCTTCTCTTGGACGAGCCGACCGCGTCGCTCTCCCCGAAGGCTACGTCGACGATCCTGCAGTGTCTTCGAAGGGTCGTCGAGTCGGGGACGCCGATCCTCGTCGCGGAGCAGAACGCGATAAAGGCCCTCGAGAACTCCGATCGATGCTACCTTCTCGTAGCCGGGAAATGCGCAGCCGAGGGCCTCTCGAAGGGAATACTGAACGACGAGGAGATCGGACGCCTATACTTGGGCCTAAAGGCGCAGGCGTGAAGAGACGCTAGAGGTCGGCCGCGGACCTGAATGCTGCAGCGGCAGGGAGGGGGGTGGTTTAGGCCGCTCAGCTTAGGTTAGGTCTCTTATCTTCATGACGGCCTCGGCGAAGTCCTCAGGTAGGATGCCTGGGGTTGCGACGCCGCTCTCCTCGTAGAACTCGCAGATGGCCGTGAGCACCTCTTCGCGGTTAAGCCTCACATGCTTCAACCGTGATTCAAGCCGTTTCAGAGCCCTCTCCGGCAGCATGAAGAAGTCTCCTGAGAGGAGGATGTCGTTGATCGTCTCGCCGACGAGTTCGGCGCGGACCCTGATGAGCTTCCGGGCTTTATGCTCTACTTCTACTAGCCTGACGCCCCCAGCGACCTTGACGGCTCGACCGGTCGCTAAGGCTTCGTGGCCCTGCTCGGGCATGTAAAGCCATTCACGCGAGAGGTGGCGGGGCTTAACCTCGTTCTCCCAGATGGTTCTCTCCGCCTCGGTCGGCTCGGAGGCTTCCAGCTCTACGCCGAGGGTCTGCGTGTAGCCTTCCGCCAAGAGCCTCTTCACGTCCTCCGCAGGCGGGGCTTCTCCCAGCTCCTTCCTGAGGGAGGTGACCCACTCCTCCATGCTCTTAACCATCTTGTCCCTGAACTTCTCGCTCGGAACCTTCAGAACCCTCGCCATAGACGCGTAGTCCAGGTCGAGTATGATGTTTCCCACGAGGATGACGGTCCGGTCGCCGAAGAGCCCCGCACCGTTTCCGGAGACCTTCCTACCGCGGACGACGACATCGTTCAAAGCCTTATACTCGGCCGACAAGCCTAGGGACCTGTAGACGTAGACCGTGACCGCTAGGAGCTTCTCGAAGAGCCCCTCGACACTCGCCGGGATGACCTCGCTCTCTCTGCGCGCTACGACCTGGTAGAAGACCTGGTCGCCGTCCAGGTAGGTCGCCCCGCCGCCTTGGCTCCTCCTAATAATCGGGAGGTTCTCCTTAAGGCAGTAGTCCACGTCAACCTCCTTCTCCAACTGTTGGTGGAAGCCTAGGCAGACGTAGGGCTTCGAGGGCTGGACGAGGAGCACCGTGCTAGGCGACCTGCCCCTCTCAACTTCAGAGGCGACGGCCTCGTAGAACGTCTGAGCCATCAGAGGCTCCGCCCTACCTAGGTCTATGAGCCTCCACTTCTCCATAACCGCCCCCCTTCAGAAGCACCGAGCAAACTACTGTCTAGAGCTGCCTGATAAAGAGCGGGGAGAGGGCCTTGCCAGGGCTACATAAGGTAGGAGGGAGGTCCCTGCTCACGTAGGATGTTCCTTGGCCCTGACCGGGGACATTCACCGTGCCCGTGGAGGCCCTCCACCTGAGCGAGGTGAGCAGTCTCCGTGAGCCGTTCAACACCGTATACCTCTCGGTGAAGCCCTACGATACACGTTGGCCCACCCACCTCATCGAGCCCGTCCTTAAGCCTGGGGGCTTCATCCTACCGGCTCAGAGCGGCCTGAACGATGAACTCAAGGCAAGCATCGCGGGTTGCACGCGCACTGCGGGATGCGTGCCCAGCATCAGCGCGGGCGTCTACAAGCTAGGCCACATCGTCCGAACGGTCCCTATGACGGCTCACTGCTTTCACCGTCGACGAGTTCTCGGGGCTGATAACTCCCTGGGGGAAAGAGGTGGTAGAAGCCCTGCAAGTTGTAGGCCCAGCGAGGCGACGATTAACGTAGGGGCGCACGCTGGGAAGTTCGCCGTCAACTGCACGGCCAACGCTCTGTGTGGGCTTATAGGGCCTGACCGATCCTCGATGAGCCAGGAGCAACGCGATGCCGCCGCGGTTATGTTATCCCGGGTGGTCGCCGGCTGCGTGGTCGTCAGGGTCGCATAGGCCCTTGGGGTAGCTGTGGAACTTGCAGAGGCGGCTACCCGGCGGATGCTCTCAGGGCGTTGAAGGAGAGGCTTGAAGCAGCCTCGGCGCGGCGGCGCCTGAGCTCGAAGTAAGTCCAGCGTCTAGGCGTACTAGGGCGGTCTTCCCTGCTTCAGGACGCGATCAAGGGGCGTCTTATGGAGGTGGACGAGCTTAACCGTTACGTGGCGAAGAGGGGCGGGGAGTTAGGAATGTCGCACCGATGAGCTAGGCCATCGTAGACGCGGTGAAGGCTCTGGAAAGAGGCGAGCTCAAGCCTCGCCCTTCTAACGTCGAGCGGCTTACGCCCCATATACCTGTATGGCTGAACGAGTGAGGTGAAAGATAGAGGCGTCTAGGAAGCCGCCTAGAGTAGAGCGTGGCTGTACGCTAGGCTACGGTATGTTGGGGTCTTGCCGGTCGGCTGTAGGCTCGTCAACCCAGGAGAACTTTCTCTGGAGCGCCGCTGGGTAGTATCGTTTCCAGTCGAACCCGACTTTCCGGCCCCAGTCTCGGTAGATCCGCGGGTCTATGTAGCTCTTCAGCGAGGTCCGGAGGTTGTAGTCCCGCGAAGCCTTCATCGTCCTCACGCCGTACGTAAGCTTCATCCTCGCCTCCCTAGCTCGCTTCGTATCTTGGCCGTCCAGCTTCTTCAGGCGTTCCTGTTTTTTCGCTAAGGATTCCTGCCAGTTCTTAGGGACTGTCCGTTTGTGGTTGCAGAGGATCGCCGCTTGGAGGTTCGCCATGGTAGCCACGTACCGTTTAGTCTGCTCATGGTCCTGAGGGCTTAGATGGTTCCTGTCAAGGTAGTCTTTCACCGCTTTGGAGGCGTGGTAGGTTCTGAAGACCTTCGCAGTAAGCCCGGGCATAACCTCGCCTAGGAAAGCGGAGACGTTCTGAGACCTAACGCCTTCGAAGATCGCGGATTTGGCCTCCGCCATGAACTGTTTCACGTTCTCTGCAACGGCGGTGGGAAGGGCTACGTTCACCTTCAGCCTGACGGAGTCCTTCCCTAAGAAGTCGAACGTCGTAAGCCCGTCGGGGCGGAAGTGGATGTGCTCAGGCCTCAGGGTTGTGGCGCCTACGGTGTCAGCTTCGTCCTCATCCTTCTCGTCGCCCACCCTCAGCTTCAATGCATCGATGAGGTAACTGACCGTGGCCAGCTTCCGCCTAGCTGGGTCCGGTGAGACCAAGTTCCGCTCGATGTGGCTTCGGACAGCCCCTATCTTTGCTTCAAGCTCCCTTGCCATGTTGAACTTCTCGATGTCACGCCGCTGTTTCAAGAGGGCCGTGTCTGAAAGCCAGACGTACTTCATCTTATCCGACAGCTTATCCTTCCAGCGGGCGATCCACATAGCGCCGGGCTCCCAGACGATCTCGCCCCAGCTCCCAGGCGGGACCGGCGCGCCCGGCGATAGGTTGAGCGTGATATCTCGCTCCGTGGCGCCTTGCTTCCAGCGGCCGCGTAGCGGATGCTTCCCTCGGCCCATGAAGATGCCGCTCGGCTCGACGACGTAGTTTCCAAGCTCTACCTTCACGCCGTCTATGAACGCATACCCATACTTTGCCTTGTTCGCTTCGCGCTGAAGCTTCCGTTCCGCGGCGAGCCGTCTCCTCTCCTCCTTAGAGAGGCTTAGCTTAGCCTGCCTCTCCTGTTCAACGGCGGCGGCCACCTCGGAGAAGTCAAAACTCTCAGGGGCAAGGGCCTCCCTAAGCCCCAGCGCCTTGCTGAAGTCCTGAAAGAAGTTCCTGGCGAAGACGGGGTCCTTCACATACTCGGTGGGAAGCTTCTTTACCCACGCGACGGCCATCTCCTCCTGGCCTGGGCTGAGCTGGAGCCTCCTCCCG
>JAWCPE010000027.1:0-16650 GCA_038870415.1 Bathyarchaeia archaeon | reverse complement strand
CTGGGCTTGAGAGGCTGAGGTACTCCGTGCGCCTCTCGAACGCTGGGAAGTCGAACCCTGAGACCAACCTGACGGTGTCGAGGATGTCTTCCCTCGCCGCCTGAAGCTCCTTCCCTAAGGAAGCTAACCTCTCTGGGTTAGGCTGGTCTGAGAAGCGGCCTATCCTCGTCGTTACCGTGTGCACCGCTCTTCCGCCGACCTCTTCGGAGACGCGGTTCGCTAACCCCTTCAGCCTGAAAGCCCTCCTCAAGACGGGCATGTGGTCCTTTGCAAGGTCAAGAGCGCTCTCGCAGCCTAGGTAGTCGGGAGCCGCTAGGAAGAAGATGTGGAGTACGTGGCTCTGCATTATGCCGCTCATCGCTAGGAGCTTCCTCAGCTGCCTCGTCTTCTCATCTATCTCGAGGCCGACGGCTTTCTCAACCGCCCTCAGGGATGTGAGCGCATGTGCAACCGGGCAGATGCCGCATATCCTAGATGTGACCTCGGGCGCCTCGCTGTAGTCCCTCCCAACCAGGAGGGCTTCTATGAACCTCGGCGACTCGAAGACTCGTAGGGTCAGGTCCTTCAGCTGCCCCTGCGAGAACGAGATGTTAACGGCGACCTCTCCCTCCACGCGAGAGGCATAGTCAACGTGGACCTCGGCGATGGGCATCTAGCGGCTCACCTCCCTGAACTCAGGCATGAGCCCCGCGTACTTCCTGAAGACTCTATAGGTCTCTTCGCGCGTCAGTCCCAGCTGAGTGAAGAGGCGGGCTAGAGCCTCCGGGTTTGGGTCTTTACACGGGCCGCGACACCCCTCACATGGCGCGCCTCTTGACGGACAGAGCGCGCCGCAGCCTGCTCTCGTAACGGAGCCCATGCAGCGAACGTTCAACTCCTTCATGAGGCACGTGTTCTCCCTCGTCTTGCATTCCACGCATACGCTCTCGCCGACCTGAGGCCGCGTCAACCCGAGCGAGGCAAACTTGACCACGTCTAGGAACTCCTCAGCCTCGATGGGGCAGCCGTGCAGGTACGCGTCGACGGCGACGTACTCGTCCAGCCCGAAGGCTTTCATCGACCTGACCTCGGCTATGTCGGGGTAGACCCTGGCTTCCAGCTCCCTCTGCGGCATCCAGTTCTTGACGCTGTTTATGCCGCCTGTACATGCGCAGGCGCCCAAGGCGACGAGAACCTTCGACTGTAACCGGATGCCCTTAAGCAGCGCCACCTGGTCCATGTTGGAGACGGCGCCCTCCACGAACGCGACGTCGTAAGGGCCCTGGTGCTCCTCGCTCGTAGCCATCTTGAAGAATCGTATATCCACCAAAGGCAGGAGGCTGAGCAGCCTGTCCTCTAGGTGGAGTATCTGCATCTGGCAACCGGCGCAGGAAGTCAGCTTGAAGATGCCTACGCTCAGCTTGTCCGCCATCATCCTTTTCACCTACTCGATCACGTCGGGTAGAAGTCCGATCTCCGCGAGGCTGAAGACTGGGCCGTCGCGGCAGACGTACTTGGGGCCGATCTGGCAGTGGCCACACTTCGCGACGCCGCACTTCATCCGTCGCTCCAGCGAGACATAGATGCTGCCTGGGGGAAAGCCCATGCGCGTAAGCTTCTCTACGGAGAACTTCATCATCACCTCTGGGCCGCAGACGAAGGCCAGGGTGGTCGCAGGGTCCACCTTAACGTCGTCGAGAAGGTTTGTCACCACGCCGACGGAGCCGTTCCACTCAGTGGACGTAGGTGCCTCATCCACGGTGAGCAGGAGCGTCATACCAGGGGTCTTATGCCAAGAGCTGAACTCGCGAGTGAATATCATATCGCCGATAGTCCGCGCGCCGTAGAGCAGATAGATGCGACCGTAGAGTCCCCGGTGTTTCGCTACGTGCTTGATGACCGGCCTGAGCGGCGCGAGGCCTATCCCGCCCCCTATGATGAGGAGGTCCATACCTACGGCTTTCTCAAGCGGCCAGGAGTTACCGTAGGGGCCTCTGAACCCTACCTTGTCTCCGGGCTTGAGGCGGAAGAGCGCCGAGGTGACGAGCCCTACGCGTCGGACAGTGTTCTCGAAGCCATCTGTCCGGGCGGGGTCGGAGGAAACAGAGAACGCGGCCTCGCCGACGCCCAGTAGCGATAGGATGGTGAAGTTCCCTGGCTTGAAGGTTATTCCGCCCTCGCTGTTGTCGAGAGCCTTCAGGGCGTAGGTTTTCACGTTCCGGTTCTCCTCGATGACCTCTGTTATCTGCGCCGGCCTGGGAAGGTAAGGGTTCGTCTCACGGCTTGGTCCGGTCATGTTCAGCCCGTCCCCGCTATCTCGGCGACGACCTTCGTCATGTCGATGCCTGCGATGCATTGGCTTATGCATCTTCCGCAGCCTACGCAGCCGTAGCCGCCGTACTGGGTGACCCAGTAGTTGAGCTTATGGTTGATGAACTGCCTAACCCTTGAGGATCTTTGCCGCCGGAAGTTCCCACCTAGGGTTACCTCTGCGTACTCGTAGAGCTGGCAGCTGTCCCATTGGCGGTACCTGAAGCCGCTCTCCAAGTCCATGTTGAGCTGGTCCTTCATGTTGAAGCAGAAACACGTGGGGCAGACCATGTTGCATAGGCCGCAGGAGAGGCACTCGCTTCCGAGCCGTGTCCAGATGCTATGGTAGAGGCTGCCGTCCATGAGGCGCTGGAGGTTGCTCGTGTTCATCCGTCGGGTGATCATCCTCCTCGTGGCGTCCATCCTAAGCCTCTTCAGCTCCAAGTCTCTAGGCGCCGCCTCGCGTAGCTCTCTCCCATCTATCATGGCGGCTCCCACGTCGGAGCCTACCTCGACAAGGAAGGTATCCCCAAGGTTCGTAAGGAGAAGGTCGTAGCCGGAGTTCAGCTCTGGACCTGAGCCGAAGGAGGTGCAGAAACAGTACTCGTTCGCCTTTGAGCAGTTCAACGCGATAACCCGTGTGTTCCTTCGCCTATGGAAATAGTAGGGGTCTTCGCCCGCGTTCGCGAAGACTCTGTCAAGTATCCTGAGAGCGTTCACGTCGCAGGGATGGGCGCCGAAGATCACGTTCCGAATATCTTCGCGCAGTGTGAAGTCGTCCACCTCGCCTTTGCTGAACTTGAAGAGGGTCTCCTTAGGCGGCCTCACCACCTTCTTAGGAGGCAGGACCGTTGTCACATAGCTTAGGTCGACGCTCTCAGGCCTCTCCAACGGAGCGAAGACGTAGTCCCGGCCGCGCCTTACAGGACCGTACACGGTCTGAGCCTTCATCAGATCCTGAACCAGCGCGGTCAGCTCGTTCGAGGTCATCAACAACGGCAACCATGCAGCCCTCGCAAAGCTAAAGCTGGCACTCTGCCACCTCACCAATACTTTAGGCTATCGGTGTAACGTGGGATGTTGTCAAGTTTTGGTGAGGAGGCTGTATTAGGCTACGCTACGTTGGTCTTGAGGTAGGTTTCTAAGCTGCTCATAGTTGAGTGGTGGGGAAAGCTGTTGTAGCGCCGCTTCGCCCCGTGCTTCAGGATGCCGAGCCGCCTCTCGATACGGTCTCTCCCCGGAAGGCCGCCTCTCTGAAACTCAGCCCATACCTGGAGGGGCTGCAGGGTACTAGGGGCCGTGGCCTACGAGGACGAGGGGCTTACCCAGGCAGGCCTCTAGGAGGCGCCTCGCGAAGAGATGGGCGTCGAGGCTGCCCCCTAGCCTAGGAGAAACTGACGGCGAGGGGCTCCATCCACTCAACCTCTATGCAAGCCAGATGCAGAGTTGCTGGCTGACGAGCCTCAGCTTCACCCCAGCCGTCGCCGGGAGCCTCCTACGCTCAGCCTCAAGCCTCTTGGAAGGCCTCCCCCAACCGCCTAGGCCAGAGCCTGACGGACTCATGGCTGAGAGAGGATTCACCCCTCAAGGCGTACGCAGCGACCCTGTAGGAGAAGCCGCAGTGATAGAGCAAGGTGGATAGGAGCTTAACCTCGAGGGGGCCTCCTACGCCAACGGAGGGGCTGCAGCCTCTCAACCCTATCCACCACGACCTGAAAGGGTTCAGAGAAAGCTCACCCAGAGAACCAGAGAGGCACCAGTCAAAAACTTGACAACATCGAGCCGAGAAAGCGTTAAAGGTCAAAAGGGGCATCTTAAGTTGGCAGCTTCGACGACGACGCTCCACGTGGGCCGTCCGGGAGCAGCCCCGATGTTGGTTCGACCGGCGCGGCGCATGTTAACTTTTAACCTTGCATGCTGTTAGATCCCTCATAGGTCTAGACCGGCAAGGGAGCGTTTTGGCGAAGAGCGGAGCCCGTGAACTTGCGGTGGTCCGAGCAGCCTTTGCGGAGTATTACCGTGAGGCTGCGGGTTCGGTCGAGCCTCCCATCGCCGTAGCGCAGAGAGAGTTCGGCTTCCTGATGTTTCCGCAGAAAGTCATGGTGAGACATAGGGCTTTCAAGGAAGCCGATGAGGTCAGGGGTTTCATCGCAGAGAACGTCCCCAGCGACTGCTTCTATTCATCCGCATACTATTCGGAGCCCGCCAGAGACATGGATGAGAAGGGTTGGCTTGGGGCGGACCTGATCTTTGACATCGACGCAGACCATCTCGTCACAGAGTGCAAGAAGCTTCATGACCGATGGTGCTGCCAAGACTGCCAGAATGAGGGGATTGGTGGCGCCCCAGAGACATGTCCTAGGTGTGGCTCTCAGAGGTTCAGAGAAGAGACATGGTTCTGTGAGCAATGTTTGAACGCTGCGAAGAGAGAGACTGTCAAGCTTATGGATTTCCTAGAGGGCGACCTAGGCTTATCCCACACCGAGATACAGGTCTACTTCTCCGGGCATAGAGGATATCATCTTCACGTGGAGAGCCCAGCCGTCAGAGAGATGGACCAACTGGCTAGGAAAGAGATAGTTGACTACGTCTCCGCGACCGGCCTCACCTTCGACTACCATATACGAGAGAGCAAGCCGAGACGGCAACTAACCAGACCTTCCATCAAGCTACCGGGCGGATGGGGTGCGAGGCTCTTGGAGGCTGCTCGCGCTCTGGTCGAGAACGCTACGGAACCCTCCCTTAGGAACATGGGGATGCGAGCAGACATGGCCACGCGACTCCTGAAGCAGAGGGAGCTGCTTCTCAGAGCGCTGGACGAAGGCGCTGGGTGGCAGTCTGTAAGAGGTATAGGCGTTGAGACCTGGCTGACCATCCTGAAGATAGCATCAGGCGAGCAGGCCGCCCATGTGGACTCCGTTGTCACCACGGACGTGCATAGGCTGATAAGGATAGCCGGCACACTCCACGGCAAGACGGGGTTGAAGAAGGCGCCTGTAGGCCCTGGAGGGCTTGATGCCTTCGACCCTCTGAAGAGCTCCGTAGTCTTCAGAGAAGATGAACCCTTGAAGGTTCACGTCGAGAACGCCCAACAGTTCAGACTGGCAGACCGGACGTTTGGGCCTTTCAAGCGTTCAACGTTGGAGCTGCCGAAGGCCGCCGCGATTCTCCTATTGCTTAAAGGCGCCGCTAGCCTAGCGTAGGTGAACAACCCGTCGATGTACGACCAGCTTCTTCAGGCTTTGAAGAACGAGACTGAGAAGGAGGAGCTTCAGAAGCTGCCGCGAGACTTCTACGAAGAGGTCAGAAACGCAGCCAGAGAACTCATCCGGAGAACGAGAGCCGGCGCCGAGGGGAAGGTCGCCGAGAAACTCCTCATCTTAGAACTGGAGAAGATAACTGACGTTCTAGCTAGGCTAGTCGAGAAGAGGCTGAGCAAGATGCTCCGCAACAGCCTGCGAGGGCTAGAGCTTCCAGACGAGCTGATCGTAGAAGACGAGAGACGGCTGCTAGGCGCCGTCATGGACGTAACGAAGGCACGCGATGACCTTCTCGCCAGCCTGACCGCCACGGCCCAGTTGACGCCTTCAGGAGAACCCTCGAGTGAGGTTGGGAAGCCGATGTTGCTGTTACGCTTTCTGAGGGAAGTGCCCTCGATCGTAGGCGTAGATATGCGAACCTACGGCCCCTTCAAACCTGAAGACGTAGCTCTCCTGCCAGCAGAGAACGCTGAAGCCCTAATGCGCCAAGGAGCAGCGCTTAGGGTCCAAGCCGCCTGAGCAAACAGGTCTACAGCCTGGAGCAAACTCCATCGCCCTGATCGGATTCCATCGTTTCAACGTTGCCCCGAACGGGGCGTGCATCTAGTAGGTGACCTTATAGATGAGCACCCCGCCCCCCCAGCCTTGACTCGGCCCCTTCGCGATCGTGTTCGAAGCGAAGGCTAAGCTGAGGTGCTCGGAGCTGTAGTACTCCGGCCCATAATAGTAGGCTTGTGAGTTATAAACGCCTACGAACTTATACGGTATCAGCTTCCCGATCACGGACTCCTCAAACTTCTCGGTCGGCCCCTGGTACTGCCCATTCGCGTCATAGCTGAGGTAGTCAGACTCGTTAAGTCCGAGGTCGGGGAACTCGTTCGCAGCTATGCGGAGCATCCAGATGAACTTGTTCTCCTCGCCGTAGCCGCCTGGCAGGAAGTAGTTGCCCTGCCCCGTGTACCTGAAGTCGACGAAGACCACGATGTAGCTTACGTTGTACCGCCTGAGGATCTTCAGCGACTCCGTCTCGTTTGAGAGGAAAATCAGGCCTATCGTCGCGATCTGCTTCGTGTCCAAGGTGCCATTATCGGCCAGCGTGGTCTTGTTCCCTACGACTGTTATCCAGTAGCCGTAGTCCCACCACGACGCGACTACCGCGTCAGCCGGGGCGTTGTCGCGAAGCCAATCCAAGGCTTGAAGCCAGTCCGGGTAGCTCATCCTGACCGGGATACCGGCGCTCGCGATCGAGGCTGGCGTCTGAGCTGCCCTGATCCCGTTCGCGGTCAAGGGGATAACTGTGAGCGCGAAGATTATGACCATGAAGGCGACGGCGAAGAGGGGGTCAAGCCTCTGCTCCGACCTCAACCTGCGCCTCGCACTCGCCGACCTATCCCTGAGCGTCGGAACGAACTGGTCGAGGATACGTGCTAGAACGTAAGCGGCAGCGAGCGAGACGGCTGGAGCCGCGAGAAGCTCCAACCTGACGAAGGACGCCGCGAAGTAGAGAGCAGTGAGCAGAAAGGCTGCTAGGAAGATGTTCCGCTCGTTCGGCTGCTGCGCCGCGAAGTAAAGGAATAGCGGAGCAAGGAAGACAAGGAAACCGAAGGAATTGTAGAAGCTCCCCCACGTGGCCGGCCTATGCTCACCCACAGACTCGATTATTGGAAACTGTATCCTGAAGAGAGGCTCTAAGACCGAGCGGAACTTCACGGGCAGAGAGAAAGCCGCACCTGTCTGGAGGAGGGCGAGCCCCGTCACGCTCACAGTGGCGAAGAGCAATGCGCCCAGCAGAATCCTTGTACGCTTCGACTCAAAGACCCCTGTGAACTCACGGATGAGAAGGAGCGCGAGGACGCCAACCGCGGCTAGGAAGGTGATCTCCCACGCGAAGGAGAGCCCCTCCCTGGGAACAAGGATGGCTGTGAAGAGCCCTATCCCCATCGTCACGGCGTAGGAGGTCGTGAGCCTCCTCGAGAACCTCAGGAAGAGCAGAGCTACCGTCAGGAGCGCCAAGAGCCCGATGGCGTACCGACTTGACCCCCAGGAGGCGGCTAGGTACCCCAACGAGAGGCCTGCTGCAGCCGCGTAGCCGACCGACCTCCACTGAGGCTTCTCAGGTTCCAACGACCGGAGGTAAAAAAGAAAAATAAGTAGCAGGGCTGGGATGCCGACCGTCTCGTCGTCGAACCAGCCGAGGAAGGTCCTGCTGATCCAAGCCGGCCCAACCGCGAAGAAGAGAGCCGAGAAGAGCCCAACCTGCCTTCCACCGATATCCTTGCCTAGGAAGTAGATCAAAAAGCAGGCGAACGCGCCGAGTATAGGCGGGAAGAAGCAGGCTAAATCCCATAGCCTAACCGGTATGCCGAAGAGCCTTGCGACCACGTACATAGCGGCGGCGGTAAGCGGAAGCCCAGGGTACGTGGTCAGAGCCATGTCGCGCCCATTGGGGAGAGCGGGTGCACGATACCAGACTTGGGTGTCATGCCAGGTGAACCAAGCTGGGAAACCGTTATCCAAAATGAACTGAGTGACGCGGTACTGTAGGTAGGGGTCGAACTCGTACAGGTAGACACCCCAGTTAATCGGCTGGATTCTGATCACGAATGCAACCACGGCTATGGCCAGTAGCGTTGTCCAGACGACCGCATCTTGTCCAGAGAGCCCCCCCTCTGCACCGCGTAGTCTCCTGAACGCGTTTGAGACCGCTTCTCGGCTCACGAAGCTTCTAAGCTTCGACGGGAGGTCTGACGGCATACCTGCCACTCACCGGCACCGAGCCGGCTAATAAGAGTATCCAGCATCAGCTCAGCTCTTTTACCTTAAGCGGGGCCTTCCCCCTGAGGGGCTTGGAGGCGACAACCTACATTCGTCAGGGAGAGGGCTTCCCCAGCCATACCTACGGCGTATACCTGGTTCTGGCCTTCGAGGGTCTGAGCCTCAGGGCTGCATCTAGGGCTTTGAGGACCCTTGCGACTAGGAGCCACGTCTCCACATGGAGATGGGTCTAAAGCCTGGCTCCGCTAGAGGAACTCATCCAAGGCGCATCCACTGCTTCCTCGTAGACGAAACGATGGCGGGGGTGAAGGGCTTCGAGGGCTGGGTCTAGGCAGCCTACGAACCCCACCGGAGGCGCTTCCTAGCTCCGTTTCTCGTGGACCCGTAGCAACCTTACGGCGGGCCTCCCCCTCAGGCAGCTGGCTGAGCGTTACGGGAGGCATCCCCTCTATACGGACGAAGCTATAGCATCGAGAGGCGTGTAGGAGCCTAGGCTTGCCCATAGGCTTCTCCCAGGCGATTACAGGAGCCTCATCGAGAGGGCCGACCAGTACCTTAAGGACCGGGTGGAAGCCTTCGACGACCACTATCCCCGCCCTAGGAGGGGATGCCGCCTAGAGCACGTTCAGAGCTGGCTTAAAGCCCTCATCCTCCACATGCAGCCAGAACACCTTAGGCTCATAACATCCCTAGAGGAGGCGATGCGCCTAAGGTAACAGAGCTACAATGCCGGTGCTGTCAAGATTAACTTGACAGCACCGCCCACTTGGGCGGCGAAGCTTGAGGCGCTCATGGATGAGCAGTTCAGGGATTCCTTTGGAGGAACTGTCTTGTTTTTATCACTTCCCTGTTATATTGGGTTCCTGAGGATTAGCGCGGTTAGGGAGTGTTCGATAAGCGATGGAGAAGCGTAAGCTGGGTAGGACGGAGCTCTGGGTCTCAGTGCTCGGGTTCGGGGGCGCGCCGATTGGGGAGCATCTGCCCCTCAAGTCGCGGGAAGAGGCGGAGAACATCGTACGGTACGCGTTCGAGGAGGGCGTCACCTACTTCGATACGGCTCGCTCGTATATGAACAGCGAGGAGACTCTCGGCGCAGCCCTTGAGCCCGTCAGGGATAGCTGCATCATAGCGACGAAGGTCGGCGACCGGACGAAGCGCGGCGCCTCGGTTCAGCTCCGACAGAGCCTTAGGAAGCTCAGGACGAACCGGATCGGCTTGATCCAGCTGCACGGCGTCTCATCCCTCGACGACTTGAGGAAGGCAATGGGGCCCGACGGTGCTTTAGAAGCCCTGAAGGAGGCGCGGTCCCAGGGGCTTGTCGACCATATAGGGCTAACGGGGCATTACCCCCATGTCCTCGTCGAAGCCATACGCACCGGCGAGTTCGACGCGGTCCAAGCGCCGATAAACGTGATAACAAGGCAAGCCCTAGAGGAACTCGTACCTACAGCGAAGGAGCTGGACGTAGGCCTTATCGTGATGAAGCCGTTCGGCGGCCAGCCCTTCTTCCCCGGCTCCGCGGAGTTCAGGACGCTCCTCGGGAGGGACCCCTACACGGTAGCCCGGCGTGGCCTCGGCTTCCTGCTGAGGCAGGGGGTCTCCACGATCATTCCGGGCTTCGAAAGCCTCATGGAGGTCCAGGCCGCCGTGAAGGCGGTTGAAGGCTTCGACCCTAAGGCTGCTGAGGAACGGTTCGAGTTCTGGGATGAGGAGGGCGGACGCTACTGCCGTGACGGCGGCACGTTGCACACATGCGAGATGTGCCTGCCCTGCCCGGAGTTTGTGAGGGTCCCCGCCATCCTGCGGTATGACCGGTACTACGGTTACGGGGCGAAGGACTGGGCTCAGGAACAGTACAGGAGGCTCTCTACAAAGGTGGAGGATTGCACGCGCTGCGGCGAATGCGAGAAACGATGCCCCTACGGGTTACCCATCATAGAGCTGCTTGAAAGGGCAGCTCGAAGGCTCAGCTGAGCGTCCAGCTCCAGCTGGGAAACACGACCCCTAGCACGCCTCCGCTCGCTCTTCTCGACGTGTTACCATCTCTGTCACGGTCTCCGCAAAATTGCTCTACGCTTGACGTGAGCGGAAACAAGGCCTACTATCTTCGGTCTTCGATCGGGCGATGGGTCTGGCATTGTCAGCGGACCTGAAGAGAGCTCTCCTCAACAGGCGGAAACCGACTATGAACTGAACGGGAGCGCGGGGAGATCGAGGAGCGCCTCCCAGCTTACCGAGAGCTTCTCCAAGTCGCGACGCTGGCTGAGTATCAGGTCTCGGTCTGGGCTGAGGGCGATGTGGCGGGCTTCGAAGCAGAGCTGAGAGACTTGAGCCTTCTACAGCGGACAGACCTGACCAAGGGCGCTTATGGCTTCACGCACCGCAACATCTTCCGCGCATACTCTCTGGCAGACCGGGGAAAGGAGGTCGCGAAGAAGCAAGCCATGGAGAAAGCCTGACCGAAAAGCAGGGGGTCGTTCGTGGACTCGTTAACAGTCAGGGGTCACGGCTTAACCACAAGGATGGGCTGTGAGGGGTACCTGACGGAGGACCTGAAGCTTGCCTCGGAAGCGGTGGACGCCTATAGCCGGTACAGGCGCCCTGAGGCGGCGGCGATGGCCCTGGGTTTCCAAGCCGGGCTTCTGACGCCTCGTTTCAATGGTCCCTTCTGCCTCACCTGCGTCGTCTATATGACCGGTCCGAGGGTCTCGGTTACGAGCTGAAGAACCTCGACTCCACAGTTGAGTTCAAGACCGTGGACATGCATCAGAGGGGCGAAATCGAGTTCACCGTCACCTTCGAGCCTGAGAGGGAAGCGCCTAGCGAGGCCTCAAGCTTTATGTCCCAACGTGTCTCCGATCAGGACTTGATCAAGCCTTGGAGATAGTGGATACTCACGCTCATCTCTACTCGGAGGATGAGGCCCGGTACCCGATGAAGAAGGAGCCTCTCAGGCCCCCGGCTGGAACAGGGACCGTAAGCCACCTACGTCAGGTGACGAGATGCGCCGGCGTCACGAAGGTAGTCGCGGTTCAAACCGGCACCGCGTACCTCTACGATAACCGGTTCGTAGCCGACACGGTGAAAGCAAACCAGGACTGGATGACCGGCGTCTGCACCCTAGACCCGGACGACTCGAGAAGCCCAGTGGAGCTGACTCGCCTCGTGACCGAGTACGGCCTGCGCGGTGTCCGCGTCCCCATCTCCGAAGCTCGTCAGCCTGAAGCTCTGCCGCGGATCTGGGATGCGGCGCGCCGCTTGGCGATCGTGGTCTGCGCCCATTTCCGGGGCGACTACTACGGAACCTTGGCCAGCCTGCTGGAGCGTTTCCCAATGGTTCCCGTGGTGCTCGACCACTGCGCGTACCCGTCGGTCTCAGAGGCCCCTGGCCACCCCACCTTGACGAACGTCCTGAGGCTGAGCCGTTTCCCGAATCTCTACGCGAAGCTCAGCTTCGCCGTGATGGCTTCGAACGAGCCCTACCCATGCCGAGACGCGCATCCCTTAGTGAAGAGGGTGGTCGAGGAGTTTGGGGCGGAGCGGTGTACCTGGGGGAGCTGCTTCCCCACGGAGCTCTGGTTGCCGAAGGTCACGTACGAGCAGCACCTACGCATCTTCGCCGAAGAGATGGGTCTCGACGAAAACGTGAGGAAAGCCGTACTTGAGACGACGCCTATGAGCCTCTGGTTCTCCTCTTGAACCGTTGGCTTCTCTTAGAGCAACCTTTTCTGCTCGCCGGGTTTGAGCGTCAACTCTCTAAGCTTGTCTTCATCTATCTCGAGCCCTAGGCCGTAACCTTCGGGAATCAGCATCTCGCCCTCACGGAAGGTTACGCCGGTCTTTGTCACGTCCCTCTCGTAGAACAAGGGCCCGGCAGGGTCGCAGGCATAGTGGATGTTCGGCGTCGAAGCGATCAGGTGCGCCTGCGCCGCGGTGCCGATGTTCAGCTCCTGCGTGGTTCCGACGACGCACTCTATGCCTGCGGCCTCGGCGAGGGTGAAGACCTTCCTCGCCCAGTGGAAACCTCCCGCCGCGAGGGCGACGTTGAAGATATCGACGGCGCGTCCGCGGATCATCTGGAGCGCGTGTTCCAAGGAGCCTACGTGCTGGCTGATCGGCGTATCGACCGCCCTCCTGACCTCGGCCATGCCTTCGATGCTGGCGCAGGGGCTCTCCAAGTACTGGAACTCGTACCGTTCCACTTCGCGAATGAACCTGATCGCGTTTTTAGGCGTGAAACGGTTGCTCGTATCGAGCGACCGGATGAGAAGCTCGGAGCCCCAGCGGTCCCAGATCCCCTTTATAAGCTCCTTATCTGCCTCGACGTTAGCCCCAACGTAGACCCGGATCGCCTTGACGCCCCTCTCCACCATAGCATCTATCTCGGCCAGCTTCTTCGGTACTTCCTCCTTACGCGTCATCGTCCAGACCGGGAAGGCGATGACGACGCGATCCCGGGTCTTCCCGCCGAGGAGCGTGTAGAGCGGCAGCCTCAAAGCCTTCGCGAGAAGGTCGTAGAGGGCTATGTCAAGGCCTGCGCGCCACTCAGAGAAAGCGAAGCCTCGGACCACACCCTGCAACTCGTTCATGTTAAAGGGGTCCCTCCCCGCCAAGTCACGGCGGACGCGTTCCACGAGGTACTCTACATCCGGCGGCTCATGGTGGAGAATATCCGAGGCTTCACCGATCCCTGTTAAACCTTCATCGGTCCGTATCCGGAGGATGTAGAACAAAGACGACCCGTAGACGTTCCCGGCGACGACCCTACGGGTGCTGACAGGGTAGACCTCAACGTTCTCAATCCGCATTTGGCTCACCTATCCTCCTCGCTCCTAGCCTTGAGTGATAGGCGTGCAGGCGTTGATAAGCAATTCCTTCACGTGGCGCGCCTGAAGGTCAAGGACCAAGCTGAGACCTCTGTTATCAGGGTTGATTCCAGAATTCACGGCGGGGGAACATAGATTCGGCGGAAACGTAGCCTCTACAGCGTGGTATTCGCGGCCGAGCGAGCTGCGCTTCTCTTGAGGCTTATCTCTAGGCGCTTCCAGGGTCGGAGACGGCTAGGTCAATGGTGCCAGTTCGAGGAAAAATAGGTTATTAAGCCCGTTCAAGAAAGTGTATGCTTGGGCGTTGAGCGGGGGTTGCCAAGCCCGGTCTAAGGCGTGGGGCTCAGAATCCCATGGCGCAGGCCTTCGAGGGTTCGAATCCCTCCCCCCGCATCAAATTGATGTTTAAATCCCGCCCGCATTGCTTCTCTGAACCTGGAAGGGTACGGTAAAGACCGTCACGTTCGAAACGAAGGCTTCTGGTTGGGCAGTTATGCCCTAGAGGTTCTCTATCTCTTTGAGTTCGACGACTCGGCCTTCTTCATGGGATTTGATGGCTGCCTCTATCACTTCCTGGCATGCCAAGCCCTCTTTACCCGACCCCTCAATCGCCTCGGGGGGTTCGCCGTTCGCCATCTGCTCTAATAGGCGGTGTATGCGGTGGCGGAAGGTGTCGTCGAAGCTTCTCATCCCGCCCATCACGGGGTTCCGTAGGACCATGGCTTCCCTCGAGTCGTGCGGGTAGAACGCGAGCTGGTCGTAGACGGTGTCGAGGACGAAGCGGCCCCTTGTGCCGGCGACCTCGCAGCGTTCCCATCCGGGGTGATGCGTCACCTGGTCCCTGCTGCTCATCATCTGTCCTACGGAGCCGTTCTCGAACTCCATGTTTACCGCGTTCGTCGACCATATCTTGCGGAAGCTGGGCTTAGAGAAGAAGGCTTGAACCCTCCTGACGTCGCCGCAGAAGTAACGCATCACATCCACCGAATGCGGGAGCAGAGCCCTCGCGTTGAAGTAGGGGTACTCCTCCACCCTCGCCGCGTATGTGAAAGGGTACGCGCCTATCGAGAGCTGCATCATGCAGAAGACAAGCTCTCCCAGGTTGCCCTCTGAGACGAGCCTCTTCGCTCTGGCCGCGAGAGGGTTGAAGCGGTGGTTGAGGTTGATCGCGAAGTAGAGCCGCTTCTCCTCCGCCTTCCGGACCATAGCTTTCGCCTCGAGGATGTTGTTGGAGATAGGCTTCTCGCAGAGCACGTTCACGCCTGCCTCGAACGCCTCCATCGTAGGCCTGTAATGCTCCCCGCCATTCTCCGCGCCCGAGGTGCAGACGCTGACGAGGTCAAGCTCCTCGTCGCGGAAAAGGTCCACGGTGCTATAGTAGGACTTCACGCCCAGCTGCTTAGCCGCCGCATCCGCCCTCTCCTTGACGATGTCGCAGACGGCTACCAGGTTGGCTAACGCCTCTTCCCTGTAGACGCCGCTGTGAAGGCGCCCTATGCCTCCTAGGCCTATCACGGCGACGTTAAACCTTTTCGCGGCTTTCATCTAGGCTTCCCCCATCTCCTTCAGGCATCTATGCAGATAACCCCTGCTCTCCGCCGCTATAGCTGTAACCCTGGGCAGCTCGTAGCCGACCGCGCCTATGATCTCCAAGTCGAGAACACCCCTGTAGCCGACCCTCCTCAGCGCTCGCAGGATACCGGGAAGGTCTAGGGCGCCGCGTCCAGCGATCTGGGTCTCAGGCGGCCCGATTCTCGGCTCTCGGCTCTCTCTGTTGTCTCTGATGTGCACGTGAAGTATCTGTCTTCCGAGCTTCAAGACGAAGTCCACCGGTTCCTCTTTGGCCCTGTAGATGTGGCTTGGGTCAAAGTTGATCCCGAGAGCCGGGGAGTCTACCTCCTGCACGAGATTGAGCGCTGTCTCGGTGTTGAAGACAGAGGCACCTACATGCACCTTCACCGTCAGCTTCACATCCCTCTTCTCGGCTTCGGAGGCTAGCTCTCTGACGCTTGCCAGGACTCTCCTCATGTCGTCTGCATCGTTTGCCTTCCCACTCGACCCAGTCGTGACGACCGGTACTCCAAGCCGGTTTGCAAGCGTGAGCGCCCTCACAAGCCACCGCCTCTTCTGCTCGTCGAGGATATCCGTGGCGGCTTCTATAGCGAACAAGGCTAGTCCGTAGGTTTGAGCTAACGATTTCACTTTTGCGATCTGTTCACCGTTCTTGTCTGGGTCTACGTGTTGAGCCATGCCGGGTATGCAGGCTAGCTCTACGCCTTCGTATCCGGCCCATGCGATATTTTTAAACGCAGTTTCTACGTCGAATCCTCCGAAGAGAACGGTGTTGCATCCCAGCTTCATCTTTAGACCTCTCGCTGCAACTAGTTCAGTCGATAGCTTTTTAAGGCTTTTCAAAACTCTTCAACGAAGCGGATTCCATATGCCGGAGAGAAAGAAGCTGAACCTTCTCCTTCTAGGGATTGACAGCCTCCGCGCCGACCACATGAGCTGCTACGGCTACCGCAGGCTTACAACCCCACATATCGACAAGGTCGCGAGCGAGGGGGTCCTCTTCGAGAACGCGTACAGCCCGTATATCCCCACGACGCCCGGTTACACCTCCATGCTGACAGGCATGGACGTGATGAGCCACCAGATAGTAAGCCTCAGGCCTAAAGGCCCCGTTGACCCAGAGATTCGTTTCCTCGGCGAGATCCTCCACGAGAAGGGGTACGTCTCCGCCGCGGTAGGCTTCAACCCGGGCTTCTACCGGGGCTTCGACGAGTACGCCGAGTACCATGCCTGGATGGCGTACGAGGAGGCTCCCGGCCATAAGGCCGAATCCCTTAACGAGAAGGCTATCCCGCTGTTGGAGAAGATGGCGGGGAAACCCTTCTTCCTCTTCCTCAGGCATATGGACCCGCACTCGCCCTATCTCCCGCCGCCGCCCTTCCCTAGGATGTTCTACGGGGGCGATGAGAAGGACCCGTCTAAGAAGAGCATGGAGCCAATCTTCGCCTTCAAGCCCTTCGCCGAGTTCTTCAAATCCTGGATGCCCCCAGGCATCACGGACGCAGAGTACGTCGTGGCACAGTATGACGCCTCCCTCGCCTATATGGATGCTTGCATCCAGCAGCTCCTAACCCGACTTGAGGAGCTGGGCGTAGCCGATGAGACGCTCATCGTCGTCACGTCAGACCACGGCGAAAGCCTCACAGAGCACGAATGCTACTTCGACCACCATGGGCTGTACGAGCAGACCATCCATGTCCCACTCATCTACAAGCTGCCCGGGAGGCTCCCAGAGGGGAGACGCGTCAGAGGCTTCGTGCTTCAACAGGACCTAGCCCCGACCGTCCTCCACCTACTGGGATACGGGCATATCGCGAGGGGGCTCAGGATGGATGGGAAGAACGCGATGCAGCTGCTCACCGGCGAATGCGCCAGTCTCCACTCGGAGTTCTACATCACCGAGTGCACCTGGATGCGGAAACGAGGAT
>JAWCPE010000026.1:0-16959 GCA_038870415.1 Bathyarchaeia archaeon | reverse complement strand
TGCAGCAGAACGATGTCAGGCTTCACTCTGAGCTTATCTAGCGTAGCCTTCGGGTCGGGGACGTTCATCATGTCCACAAGCGAGTAGATGCCCTGCTTCTGAGCCTCCTGGATCGACTTCTCGATGGATTCGGTGGAGGTTACGCCTAGGATACAGACGGCGTCCGCGGTGTGGTCCGCCGCCTCCTTGACCTCCAGCCTTCCCACGTCCATGATCTTCAGGTCGGCCACGATGAAGGCGTCCGGCCTCAGCTTCCGTATCTGTTCTATGACGGCTAAGCCGTACTTCTTGATGAGCGGCGTCCCCGCCTCGAGTAGGACGCGTTCCCTGTTCGGGAGTTCCCTCACGATCCTCTCGACCGCGTCCATGGATTCTAGGTCTAGGGCAACCTGCAGGTAGGGTGGGTTCCAGAGCCTCTGAACCCTGAAGCCCATAATGGGATGCGTCGACCGGTCCTTCTCTCTGAGAACCTTCTCCACCGACGGGTAACGCTGGAGCGCTCTTCTTATCGCGGTCTTCGTGGCCCCATAATTATACTGGTAGATCCTCCTGTAATCCTTCGCCTCAGGGTGGACGAAGACGGAGGCCACGATGACCCAGTCTTCGCATTTATCCCGGGGGATTACGCCCTCCTCGACGCAGTCCGCCACCGCCCTCGCCACCGCCGTCTGCGCCGGGCCGAAGACCTTCCCTGCGTCCTCCATAGTCTTGACCGTGACCTTCGGAACGATCAAGGTGCTCGGCTTCACCGGAAGGTTCGGCCGGACCACCGAGAGGAGAGGCGTATGCCCCGCCGAGAGCTGAGAGAACGCGTTCGCAAAGGCCACGCCTGCGGGGCCCGCCTTGTCTCCCATAAGGAGGTCCACGTGCGCAACCTCTTTTCCCGAACCGATAAGGGCTTCGCCTACGAAGAGCTCGCTCGGCATCTGCTCGCCCCTGCCTCTCTGACGCAACACTTCTGCAAGTGAGGCTTATGAATTATCGCTTTCTCTCTGTGACGCTCGGAAAGACCGTGAACGTTGTTCCTCCACTTTGTTCTCGTACATTGGTTCGCAACCGCGTTATCCCTCCCACCGCTTTGATCTGGCCGAGGTGAAAAAAGAAGGGGATGAACGTGAGTCGGAGAAGCCTCCTGCTGATAACGGTGATGGCCATAATCCTCTCGATTCTGGCAGCCCCTGTCCTCGCAGAGACACCGATGACCGACACAGGTGAGAGCAGATACGTCATCGTAACGTTGACCGGCAAGGCTCTCACACGCCTAGAAGGAGAGGCCTACAAGGCTGACGCCTCGATCAACCTTCAATGCCAAGTGACTCTGAGGCGGGGCAACTGGACCGTCTTCAAGGTCACGGAGGGCATCATAACCGTGAACGGGACCAGCTACGCCATCCTGACGGATACCAGAGGCGTCTACAACGTCCCGAGGCACACAGCTTGGATCAAAGGCCAGGCTGAGAACGAGGCCGGAGAGACCGCGCGCTTCCTACTCCATAGCGTGGACCGCGGCGTCTACCACGGCGAGAATGACGGCGAAGACCTACAGGGAACCCTGATGGGCGTAAGGGGCGTCTTCCAAGACCCAACCGGCAGATACTGGATACCGCTGATATCCGCCTACATGGTCAAGGTCGCATAGCCCAAAGCTGCGGCCTGATGCCCCCATTTTCTCCCTCTTCCCCGCATCAAGTCCGCGCTTATTATTGGGGGATACGGTGAGATTACGGCTTAGGCTTCATGGGCTCAAGCGTCGAGTACCGGGACAAGACGTGCATCAGGAAAGACGTGATACCCAAGCTCGTCCAGTACGGGACGTTGAACCAGACCGCGCTCCTCAGCTACTGCGGCCTAAACCTCCAGAAGCATAAGAGGATCTTGGAAGAGCTGGAGGAGAGAGGCCTCATCGCACGCGAGGAGACTATGCGGGGCAAGAAGCAGATCACGCTCAAGGCCACGGCGGAAGGCGTCTCCTTCTGTAAGAGAGTCCTCGAGCCGTACGAGGCGATGTTCCCCAGGGCTAAGAAGAGTTAACAGAGTTACGGAACCTCTAATATGCATGACCGAGGAGGACGCGTACAGATGGGCGGTGTGTCAAGCCAACCAGAAGCGGAGCGTGAGAGCCTACTTGAGATGATCGATAGGCTTATAGAGCACTTGGACTCGGCGAGGGTCTGGCTGAACGTGGTCAGCCTCTCGTCCGTTGTCGTGGCGCCGATATCGATCATCTTCACGCTCATCATGTTCGTCCACCCCGGCCTTCTCAGGTTGCTCCTCAGTCGCGGGTACGTGGTATGCCTCATCTTCCTCTTCTACCTCATAGGGAACCTGGTCCTCGCCGCGCTCTGGCTTACGGTAGGCATCAAGGAGGGAGTTTCCTCCGGGGGGTGGAGCCAACGGTTCCGAAGGTACCGGTCGCTCAAGAGGCAGCTGGACGAAGAGCTTCGGAGAGAGTTCAAAGAAGAGGAGACCACCGAGCCCTCGTAAAGGATAAACGCGATCACCGATCCATACGGGGTTACGAGGTCGTCTCGGATGGGCTTCGAGGAACGGATCATGGCTGCCTTCCGGTGGGAGAAGCCGGACAAGACGCCTTGGATGCCCCGGCTTGAACACTGGTATAACGTGAACAGGGTACTGGGCACCCATGCCCCTGAGCATCAGGGGCTTAGCTTGATCGAGGTCTACGCGGAGCTGAATGCCGCCGCGAGGGTCTACGCCTTCGCTGACTCCGTCTACGGGATGCCCGGCGTCCCCTCGCCCATCACGACGCGTTGCAGGAACGTCGAGACCACCGTCAGGGAGGACGGCTCATTCGTCTATACGACGGTCAAGACGCCGGTGGGCGAGCTGCAGAGCAGGGAGCGGAGAACGGAGCATGGGTTCTCGCAGTATTACGTGGACTACCCGGTCAAATCTCCCGGGGACTTGAAGACGCTGGAGTACATCTTGGAGAACACCATCGTCAAGTTCGACATGGCGGCTTTCAACGCGTTGAAGCGAGAGGTGGGCGGCCAGGGGATGCTCTGGTGGTGCTTCCTCCGGACGCCCATCCAGAGGTGTTTCGTCAACTACCTAGGCTTCGAAAGAACTATCATCTTTCTCCGCCGTTACCCGGCTGAGATGTCGCATATCATCAAGGTCATGGAGGAGACCGACAACCCGCATTATGAGGTGGTCTGCAAGAGCCCGTTTAAAGTCGTCAACCTGGGCGAGAACGTAGACTCGCGGCTTACCTCACCTCAGCTCTTCGAGAAGTACCATCTCCCATACTACCAGCGGAGATGCGAAGAACTCCACAAGCACGGCAAGTACGTGACCTGCCATGTGGACGGGTACGCGGCGCCACTTCTCCCGCTTCTACGCGAGACGGGGCTCGACGGCATAGAAGCCCTCACGCCTAAGCCCGTAGGCGACTTCACCGTAGAGGAGATGAAGAAGGCACTAGGCGAGATGGTCCTCGTCGACGGTATACCCTTCTACCACTTCCTACCCCACGTCCCCATGGAGGAGTTCGAATCCGTGACGCGGAAAGTGATACGGCTCTTCAGCCCAAGGCTCGTCTTAGGCATCTCGGATGAGATGCCGCCCGGAGGCGACGTGAACAGGCTCCGCCTCGTCAACCGCATCATAGATGAGGAGAGGCCCCGAGCCTGATGAAAGCTCTGCCCGTTCGCGTGACAGCGCGGTCAAGCCGCGTCGAGACAAGAGGTTCCGAGAGGTGAAGACGGCTCAAAGAGCTAGCGCGGGTTCCCCAGACGCAGACTTGGTAAGGAGGATTCTGCGGAAAGAGAACCTGCCCTTCAGGAAGATAGCGCCACTGACCGGGTGGACAGGTGAACTCGCTCTATGGGGTTGATGACAGGTACGTGGTCCGGATCGGCAGAAGGGAGGATGCGCTAAGAAGATTCGAGTCAGAGATGAACCTGTTTCAGAGAATAGGCGATCAGATGCCTGTCCCGAAAGTCCTAGCGCTCGGAGAGGAAGGCAGGTCAGCCTACCAGGTTCAGCAGTTCATTAGAGGCGAGAGGCTATCCCAAGCCTGGCTACGACTTGACGCGACGAGCAAACAGAGAGTCCTCGAAGCCCTAGTCCGCTATCTGAGGGTTCTACACGCCAACAGGTTCTCGGCCTTCGGCTACCTCCACTCCAGTTCGAAGTTCAAGACATGGCCCGAGTATTGGGAGAACGAGATGACGACAGTGAGAAGGGACCTATCTACCATCGAAACGTACCTTCCCGATGAGATCATGGAGCTACTGACTAGCTCCTTCGTGGACAGCAAGGGCCTTCTCGACGACTCCGTTGCCTCACTCGTATACGGTGATCTCTGGCCGGGAAACGTGCTCGTCCGAGGTAGCGAGGTGGTCGGCCTACTCGACTTCGAGTCTGCGATGCAGGCTCCGGCGGAGTATGAGCTCGTCAGTTTGGAGAAGTTCTGCCTGTACCCGAACGATTACGGGACTGAGGGCCCGAGGGTCTCCTCGTGCGATTTCGCCGACTTCGTCCTCCTGTTTAAGAGACAGTATCCCGAGCTGTTCCAAATCGATGATCTACGAAGAAGACTTGATCTCTACCAGAGCATAGTTGCCCTGAGGTCACATATAGGATACCTGAAAAGGAATGTGAAGGCGCCGAAGAGGCACTTCCCCATCAACCCGATAGCCAAGGTGACGAACTTCCTCTTCGAAGACGGAGCGAGGGCGTTCTAACGTCATCACGCTATCTGGTGCAGGGGGACATATGCTCCGGCGCGCGTTGAGAAACAACGGCGGTTCGCTGGCGGTGAGCAAGTCCCTGACAGTTCTAAACTAACGCTCCTCGAACAAGGGTAGTTGGCTGAGGCAGAGATGTGTTCAGACAGGTTGTGTTCCACGGTGACGGCTGGATAGAGCCCATCATCCCCGACCTCCTCGAGGTAGGCGTCGATATCCTCAACCCCGTCCAGCCTGAGTGCATGGACCCGCGAAGCTGAAGGGGCTCTACGGCGACCGGCTCTGCTTCGACGGAACCATAGGCGTCCAGAGCACGCTCCCCCACGGGACACCCAACCAGGTGGCAGAAGAGGTCCGCTACAGGATTCAGACCTGCGGGCCCACGGGACTTATACTGGGACCTACACACTCCATGCAGCAGGACGTGCCGGTCGCAAACATCCTTGCGATGTACGAGGCTGCCCGCACCTACCGCCTCAAGTAAGCGGTTCGTCGAAGAGCTTAGCGACAGTGAAAAAGGCACCTGTCTACCGTCGAAAATTACCTTCCAGATGAGATCGCAGAGCTACTAGAAGGACGAGGGGGCCGCATTGAGAGCCATAACGTTGATTCTTTGCCTTCCCGCTTCCGACATCTAGACGAGGTGATGAGAACCGATGCCTGAAGAGCTGAGCCTGCACAGTGTGATGCTCACTGCTATATAGGGGCGCGGCCAAGTAGGACGCTTCGGTGCGAGGTTTGGTCAAGGCAGCCGTGATCGGCGTCGGGGCGCTCGGCTCTTGCATAGCCTACGAGATAGCTAACAGGGGCCTCGTGGACGAGCTTCTTCTAGTTGACATCGTGAAGGAGCTTGCAGAGGGGCAGGCTACCGACATCGAGCAGGCTTTAGCCTTCCGGAACAACACGAAGGTATACACCGGCGACTACGGCGACACGTTCGACTCAGACCTCATCGTCATAGCCGCCGGTAAAGCTAGGACGCCCGGGATGAAGTCGAGGCTTCAGCTCTTCGAGGTCAACGCTCAAATCGTCAAGGATGTGGCGACAAGGCTGAAAGGCGCGAGGAGCGACTGTGTCTTCGTGACGCTCACGAACCCGTTGGACCTCATCAACTACCTCGTCTGGAGAACCCTTAAACGTGACAGACGGTACATCATCGGAAGCTCAGGGCAACTCGATTCAGCACGGTTCAGGTCAGTCCTCGCGAAGCGCTTCTCCACGCCTGTCTTGGACGTAGAAGCCTACGTGATCGGTGAACACGGCGATCGCCAGGTCCCATTATTCGAGATGGTAAGGGTCCGCGGCGAACTTAGAACGTTCAGCGAAGAGGATAAGCGTGCAATCCTGGCAGAGCTGAGGGATTACGCGTTGAGGGTTGTCCAGAAGAAGGGGGCGACCGTCTACGCGCCAGCCAACAACACCGCTGAGATGGTAGAAGCCATCTTGAAGGATAGAAATAGGCTAGTCTGCTGCTCGCTGGTGCTTCAAGGTGAGTATGGCTTAAGCGAGGTCAGTATTGGTGTGCCCGTAATCCTCGGACGGGAAGGCGCCAAGCGGGTAGTCGAGTGGGAGTTAACCCCGGCCGAGAGGGAGGCCCTACATTCTGGCGCTCAAGAGCTCAAGAGAGCTTGGGGACAGCTCAAGGAGACATGACAAGCTGAGCCCGCGTGAACCTATTTCACAAACGTCCACGCCGTGTACAAGAGGACTGCCTGCGCCCTGCTCGGCTCTGTCCTAGAAGGTTCGCAGCTCTTGAAGGCACGAATACTCGCCGCCGACCTACACCGACCGGGCAGAGGGGCCAGAGCAGACTTTAAGGACGCAGCCGCTCTGCTCATCGGGCTTAAATAAGACCCTTGAACTTGTTACTGAGGCTTAAGGAGATACCGTTGCCGACCGTCTACGATGTCCCAACCGACCTCTTCTTGGAGAGACTGGCCTCTGAGCTGAAGGAGACCGTGGACCAGCTCAGGCCGCCTCCCTGGGTCGGGCGGGCGAAGACAAGCGCCCACGCAGAGATGCCTCCGGTCTCGGAGGACTGGTGGTACACGAGAGCAGCGTCGGTGATGAGGAAACTCTACGTGCACGGCCCCTCAGGGGTCTCTCATCTAGCCGCAGCGTACGGCGGGAGATTAAGCCGTGGCCCAGCATCGGAGAGGGCGTGGGCTGGGGGGCGAAGCTCGATCAGGAAGATCCTTCAACAGCTTGAAGCCGTGGGTCTCGTAGAGAAGCAGGGGAAGGAGGGTCGGTCCCTGACGGCGAAGGGCCGCGCAATGATGGACCAGGTGGCCTCCAGCATCGCTAAGGCGGGAACGAAGGCTAGGCAGCTCTAGAGGTGGGGTGTAGGGCGTTGTCTGGGGTTGACGACGCGGAGCTGGAAGAGATCAAGCGGAGACGGTACCTGGAGCTTCAACAGAGGCTTCTTGAGGAACGCGGAAAGGAGCAGGCTGCGCAACAGGCGAGGCTTCAGAAGGAGGCAGCTCTAAGGCAGATACTCAGCCCGGCTGCACGGCAGAGGCTGGCTAACCTCAGGATCGTCCGTCCAGAGTACGTGGCGCAGTTGGAGGCCGAGTTGATCAGGGCCGTCCAGACAGGGAGGGTTCCAGTCCCTGTCTCGGATGAACAGCTGAGGATGATACTTGCAAGGTTGCAGTCACGGACGCGGGAGATAAAGATAACGAGGCGATGAGCTTGGCACGCGTGAAGCCCCTGGCGAAGAAGCTGAGGTTGGGAAAGGCGGCGAAGGAGTCCCGGGCGGTCCCCGGCTGGGTCTACGCGAGGACCCTAGGCGGGGTTAGAACAACCCCGAAGAGGCGCCACTGGAGAAGGACGAAGATCAAGGCTTAGGGTTCCAGATGAGCCCCGACGAAGAGGCTGAAAGCACGCTTCAAGAGCAGAAAGAGGCTGAGGAGACGCCTCCGAGCCCACGGGAGGAAGCCCTTCCTGGCGCGCCCGCTGAGCGACCGGCTGAAGAGCAGGTCCTCGGGGAAGAGGTCGGAGTGCTCACCATCCCGCTGGGCTGTGTCTGGGAGGGCTCAAGGTTCGCGAGGACGGAGAGGACTGTGAGGCTTCTACGCAAGGCTGCGGTGAGGTACCTGAAGCCTGAAGACGAGGATAGTCTCAGGGTGAGCGAGGAGCTTAACCGCGTCCTCTGGTCCCGTGGGAGGACTAGGCCGCCTAGGAGGGTTAGGGTCCGCGTCTTCAAGGATGAGGAGGGCGTCTACACACTTCGACCTGTCGAGGCTAGATAGTTGCCCATCGCGTACTTCAACCTGGCCGGCGATCCGAACATAGGCGTCTTCATCCTCGCCACGGACAGGTTCGTGATCGCTCCTCGCCTACTTTCTCAGAGAAAGACAGAGAGGCTCGCTGAGGCTCTTCGGCTGTCAAGATGGACGCGAGTCCGGCTCTGCGGCTCAAAGCTGCTCGGGGTCTTCGCCTCCGCGAACTCAAGGGGAGTCGTCCTCCCCGACCTCTGCAGCGAAGACGAGGTAGAGGAGCTTAAGGCCAGCTTAGGGGTTGAAGTCCAGGCGGTCTCCACGAAATGGACAGCTCTCGGGAATTGCATCTTAGCGAACGACCTCGGCGGCGTGGTAGACCGGCGAATACCGCAAGCTGCCATCCAGACTATTGAGAAGACGCTAGGCATACGTCTCACGCCGAGCACGATCGCAGGCCTGCCACACGTAGGCTCCCTAGGGGTTGCCACGAACAAAGGGGTTCTTGTACACCCTAAGGCCACGGAGGACGAGAAGAGGCAGCTGGAGCGCGCCCTCAAGGTGCCTGTAGGCGTTGGAACCGTGAACGGCGGAGCTGTCTACGTAAAGCTAGGCCTCGTCGCGAACAGCTATGGAGCAGCGGTAGGCGCCGGAACGACTGGTCTGGAACTAGCCACCATAACTAGCACCTTGGGCATTCAGTAGATGAGCTTGATAGAGTGGCTAAAGGATGATGCCCCTCAAGCCTTCGAGCACCATAGGCTACCGTGAAGGTATAAGACCTTCGGTTTCAAGAACCGGGTCGAGCGGTTCCGCACCTTCAAGGACTGGACGAGAAGGTTCTACCACAACTTCTAGACGCGGAAGGGCCTGATGAAGGCCGAGCTCTTCCTCAGGCTCTACGCCCTATGGTACAACTGGATATGCCCTCACCAAACCCTAGGAAGACCACCGTGCCTCACGAGCTCAAGTTAACAGCATCGAGCCGATAGGGCGGAGGGTTAAAATAGCGAGTATCTGAAACCTGTGTGGGAGTTGGCGGAGGTTGGAGAGCCAGCGGAGGGCTGAGGAAGAGGAGCTTAGGAGGCTTCTCATCGAGACGGAGCTTTTAGAGGGTACCCTCGCGACGCTACGGGGTAGGCTCGACCTGGTCAACGCGGGTCTTACGGAGTCAAGGCTGGCTGTCCAAGCTTTGACAGCGCTCAAGTCTGAGAAGAAGGATGCGGAGACGCTTGTCCACGTAGGCGCTGGCTCATACATTAAGGCTCGACTGGACGATGTGGAGAAGGTAGTCGTAGGCGTAGGGGCGGAGGTGAGCATCGAGAAATCCCTGGACGAAGCCCTAGAGAGCCTCGAGCAGCAGGTAAGCCAGCTGGAGAAGTCTAAGGCGGCGTTGGAGCAGCAGTGGGTTCAGGCCTCCGCCGCGCTCGACGAGGATAGGCGCAGAGTCGCGGAGATAGCCCGCCGGAGACAAGAGGCGACGGGCCCTGCTAGACAGGCTTAGGAAGACGCTCAGCTCAGCCGTGGAGAAGCTCTCCTACAGGGAGTTGAGGGCAGACGAGCTCGACGAAGCCCTCCGGGACTTACAGCTGGAGCTACTCGGCAGCGACGTAGCCTACGTCGTCGCAGAGAAGATCACGGGAAGCGTGAAGTCTACCCTTCTCGGTACGAGAGCTCGAAGGCTGAGCGATAGTCAGGTTTTCATCAGGGAGGCCCTGCAGCGAGCGCTTCTGGAGGTCTTCAACAGCTCCGGTCAGGTCGACCTGGCCGCTCTGGTCGCCTCGAAGGCGTCGAGCAGGAGCCCGTACGTGATAGTCTTCGTAGGGGTGAACGGCTCCGGAAAGACGCTCACCGTGGCTAAGGTTGCGCGCTTCCTGCAGGGGAGGGGCTTCACGGTGGCTTTGGCTTGCTCCGACACGTTCAGGGCTGGGGCGGTCGAGCAGCTTGAGACTCTCGCCGCGCAGCTGGGCGTAAAGGCGGTGAAGCATCGCTACGGCGGAGACGCGGCGGCGGTGGCGTATGACGCGGTGAGCTACGCGAAGGCTCACGGGATAGACGCGGTCCTCATCGACACCGCCGGGAGGATGCAGACAAAGAAGAACCTGATGGACGAGATGAGGAAGATCGTTCAAGTCTCGAAGCCCGACCTCGTCGTATTCGTGGGGGATGCCCTGACGGGCAATGACGCGGTGAGTCAGGCTGAGGAGTTCGCGAAGGCCGTTGGGATCGACGCCTCGATCCTGACGAAGATAGATGCGGACGCGAAGGGGGGAGCAGCGATCTCCATCGCTTACACGCTCAAGAAGCCCATTCTCTTCCTAGGCGTCAGCCAAAGCCTCGACGGGCTGAAGCTCTTCAACGCCGAAGAGTTCGTAGCCTCAATCCTCCCGTAAGGTTTAGATGAAGTGACTCGTAGCACTAGGCCGTTCCTTTAGAGTTAGAGCCTCGGGAGGGATTTGAACCCTCGACCTACAGCTTACAAGAGCCAACCCTCAACGGGAGGACTGTTGCTCTAGCCAGCTGAGCTACCGAGGCTGAAAGTACCAGGCTCTCAGAGGGATTAATAGGCTTCGCCTACCTATGAGGTGGGCTTCACGAGTACTGCCACGTGATGCCCAGTGAGAGTTGGCAATACTGCCTAGAACCTAGGGGAGAAGCAGAAGGGGTAATACCATCCCACGGGAAGACACACCCGCAGGGAGGGCTAAGAGCCTAAGCTGACAACCTCTAGCCTTAGATGCTGGCAGGATAAGGTTAGCCTGCTGGGTGGTCTTCGCAGAGTTTTTGCCGCTTGACCGCAAACACCTTAAGTTCCCTCGTCTCCACTTGGGGCGGTTCTCCGGGCGGGCATGTTTGCGTGTCTCATGCCTCTAGGAGGGCTTCGAGGGCTTGCTTTGAGAGGCGGCGGGCGACCGCGTGGAGCGTTCTCGGCTGACGAGTACCTAGGCTGGCGGTACGAAGCGGTCAAGCCCTCCTTGGCTTTCAACGCGATGAACGAAGAACAATGGCGAGCCTGGCGCTCGGCTCTTGAGGCAAAGCTCATAGAACTAATGGAAGAATGGCCTGAGCCCTGCGACCTTGAGCCCCAGCTCCTAGAACGCGTGGAGGAGGAACACTACGTCCGCGAGAAGGTGGTCTTCCAAAGTGAGCCGGGAGTGGATGTCCCGGCCTACGTTCTGGTTCCTAAGGGCCTCAAGCCCAGTGAGAGGCGCCCCGCTCTGCTCTGCGCCCATGGACATGGAAATGGCAAAGACGACGTCGTCGGGAACACCTACGGGGACGCGGAGCGCGCTCGCTGGGTTAAGGAGACGAACTACGACTATGCACGGCAACTAGCCCTGAGAGGATACGTCACGCTGGCCCCCGATTGGAGAGGCTTCGGCGAGAGAAGCAGAGGCTACAGGTACCAAGGCCGAGACGGCTGCGACGTGGTCCAGCTTAAGGCTTCGCTCCTCGGGCTTAACCCGTTGACGCTGAACGTTTGGGACGCGATCAGGTCCATCGACTACCTAGAGACGAGGCCAGAGGTGAAGCCTGACCGCATCGGCATGGTAGGACTCTCGTACGGCGGCACGGTGACGCTCTTCACAGCGGCACTCGACCAGCGGGTGAAGGCCGCGGTGGTAAGCGGCTACCTAAACTCGTTCAGAGCGTTCGCCCTAGGCCTCGGCAACTTCTGCGGCTCCCAGGTCGTGCCAGGTCTACTTAGGTACGGCGAGATGTGGGACGTAGCCGGCCTCATCGCGCCCAGGCCGGTCCTCGTCGAGAGCGGAACCCGAGACTTAGGCTTTCCCATCGAGGCTGCGCGCCTCGCCTTCACGAGGCTCAAGAGAGTATACGAGGTGCTCGGCGTCCCCGAACGGTGCGAGATGGACGAGTTCGAAGGAGGCCATAGGTTCCACGGCGTGAAAGCCGTAGACTGGCTCGCCAAGTGGCTGTAGTCGGACAGACCTACGCGTTTCAGCCTAGGCGGGGGAGGCGAGGAGGCTACCGTTGAGCTTCGCTGCTTACACCTCGTTCTAGGCGTCTCTCCAGTTTGAGGATTCGACCGGGCTGGAAGCTGTAGAGGGAGACGCCTGGGAGATGGCGTCCAACGTCGTGGATGATGCCTGGCGCGTCTGTTCCCAGCTTGCAGAGCACGGAGACCTCGAGCAGCCCGAGGCGGTCAAGCCGCGCTGCGTCCATCAAGTGTCGGCTCGCTTTCAGCGCTGACCGTACCTTACGGAGCGTCGCGCCTACGGCGATGACGCGGTCTAAGCCAGACTCCACCCACTCGGTGAAGACGCCTACTTGTCGTTCCGACAGCTCTGCCTCCAGTGACCTCTCAGGGTCTCCGCTCTGGGTCAGCCACAGCTCAAGGGGGAGATGCTCGTGAAGACACCAGAGCTGAGCCAGCTGCGAGGCGTTCACTCTTCGCCCATACGGCAGCTGCGCCCTGAGAACCCAGGCGGGCACCGAGAGCTGGATGGGCTTCGGCTGCGTGAGGCCTACGTCGATTTGCAGCCCGCCCTCCGAGTCGCGGCCGAAGACCCTTCCCTTAAGCCTCTGGGAGACGGCAAGCTCTCCAAGCGACCGGGGCCTTAAGCCGACATTACGAGTAATCAGGGCCTCAGCCACCTCCGCATCCTCACCTGAGAGTTCGACGTCTACCCAACCGTCCGGGGGCACGGGGTGTAACGTCGCCTGGACTTGAAGCCCTTCAGCCAGTTCGCTGATCAGGGAGAGAAGGGCTTTAGCCCCGTCTTCTCGGTGCGGCCCGTAGAGTTGGACAGCTAAGGCCAGGGTGCTCAAGAAGCCGGGCCGCCGTGCTTTCGTCTCGCCTAGTTAGAGTTGTTCAGCTCAGCTTGGAGCTGCGCTATCTTCTTCTCCAGGGCTTGTATGAGGGCTTGGTTGCCGATGTGTTCGAGCGGTTTGCCGCAGAGGGGGCAGGAGAAGGTGGCCTCCATCGCTTCTTCGAAGGTGACCCTTGGGCATCCAGCCGGGCAATGGTAGAAGGTGTGGCTTCTCTCGTAGTCAAGCCTATTGCTCAGCTTCTGGAGCACATCCTTCTTCTGGTTGAGCACGTAGCCCTCCAGCTGGTCGGGTTGAACCCTCCACTTGAAGATGTACCAGCCCGTCTTCTCATCCCTGAGCCGCTTGACGCTGACGAGGTTCGAGCCGGCGAACCTGTAGAGGATCTTCCTCACCTCGTTAGGCTTGACGCCCATCCTCAAAGCGACCTCATCGTCGGTGAGCTCCTCGCTCGACTTGAGACACTCGACAACCTTGACGGCTTCGTCGCCTCCCACAGCCCTAACGAGCCTAAACAACAGGTCGTCTGTTGACATAGCCCCGAACCGAGCCTAGCTCTTATATCGCAGATCGGTGTCTGCGCGACTTAAGGGTTATCGCCAACCCTGCTCTCGCCACCGTGCCATCTTCCAGCCGGACAACCTTCTTCCCCACCCTCTGGGGGACCACCCTCACTTTGCCGCCTTGGAACTCCTTCGTCAACTCCCTGCCGGAGAAGAGCCTATCGAGGAACACCGCGAGGCTGCCGCACTCGGAGTGAGGCTGAGAGCTGACCGCCACGTTCCAGTCGGCCAGCTTGAAGACGAGGCCCGGCACCTTCTCAGAGCCCACGAGCACGAGCTTCGGCTTCGCCGAACACCTTATCTCCTCGATCACCTCGCTGACCGGCAGACCGTACATCGTCAGGTGCACGATCTCCCAGCCTTCAGCCTTCCTGCCCTCCGCGTAGCGGCGCCAATCCTTAACGTACTCGAAGCTGAAGGGGCCGCCCCACCGCTCGACTACGCTCCGCCACGTCTCAAGGACGCTCTTATCGTAGTCGCCCGTAAGGACTATGCCGTCCGCGCCGAGCGCCCTGGCGACGAGGCCTACGTGCGTCGTGACACGGATATCTCTCGGAACCCTGTGGCCGAGCCTGAGAACCAAGACCGTCATGCCGCTCAGCTTACGTGGAGTGACGCTCCAGGTACACGGCTTAGCTTGAGTCCGTCTCCTTGTCCTTCAGCCGGACCACGTCGCCAAGCGTCAGCGTTAGCGGACGCGGCGGCTCAACCTTAGCTACGGGGAGCTCAGGGGGCTCCACGAGTAGCTTCACCCTCAAGGCGTGCTCCAGCTTCCTAACGAGCAAGTCGTCGGGGACCAACTTTTCAGCCTCGATCTTCTGTATCACGGAGGCCTTCTCGTTGATCCTGAGGCCTAGCTCCTCGTGGCTCCAAGCGTTCTCTTCGCGCGCCTTCCTCACGACCTGGCCGTACCCTTTCACCAGCGCGCTCCGTTCAAGAGCCCTGCCCAGGTCCTCAGGTGCACGCGTAGGCTTCACTCCGCCCAGCCTCGGCCGAGGCCTAGGCTGGCCTTCCCTGCCCGCTGGGAGCGGCTCATCCGCCACAGTCTTGCCTAGGCGGCGGCAGGAGTCGCAGACCGACATCGTGGCGCCCTCGATAACGACGCGCGTCAGCCTCAATGCAGGCCGACCGCAAACCTCGCAGGTATGCAACGACGAAGACTCCATTCAGAAAGCCCATCTATATGTCTTCCTCGAACCGGTTGATTTGCCTTTCGCCGCCTTGTAAGCCCGGCTAGCCGACGGACTATAGCCGTGGCTGAACGGGCAGGAGAAATGCCCCTAGGGCTGAGAACTGCGAGTGCCAGGCTACAGCCTAGCGAGGAACGAGCTGAAGACTAGGAGCAGGAGGATGAAGAGCACGCCCAGCTCGAAAGCGAGCATGTTCCACCGCAGCTCGCCCGTATGGGTTCTCCGGAAGCTTCTGCAGAAGCCGAGGATGCCGCCGCTGAAGACGTAGTTGAACCTGTCGAAGCCGCCCTGCTCTAGGCTGCGGAACAACCCGCTGCTTACGCGTAGAAGCCCCTTCACAAAGACCCAGTAGTATACCGTGTTGATGTACCAACGCTTCACGAGAAAGCCCTGGACCGACTTTAATACACCGTTCCGGTCGACGAGCTGGGTGGGGTCTACCCGCCTCGCTACGTAGAGGTAGTACCCGGGGATGCCGCCGAGGACGAGCGCTATCGCGGAAGCCGAGAACGCGGCGAGCTCCGGCGGGAACCCTCCTATGTCGACCTTGGCGACGAGGTAGCTGTGAGCCTCACCGCCTGCCCCTGTGAGCAAGGGCTCGAAGAACCCGTGAAGCTGCGCTTCGAAGAGGGGCCCTGCCACGCCTATTGCAACCGTCGCGACTGTCAGGATCAAGTACGGGACGTACATCACCTTCGGCGCCTCGTGAACGTGGCCCCCCTGCTGCTCGTACTCCTCCAAGCGACGGCTCTTCGGCCCGAGGAAGGTTACGCCGATCATCCTGAGGCTATAGGCGAAAGTGATCGCCGCCGTTGCCACGGCGAGGACGAACAACGCGTACTGGCCAGCCTCCCAGGTCGCGAGGAGGATGGCGTCCTTGCTCCAGAAACCGCTCAGCGGCGGGAAGCCCGCGAGCGCTAAAGCGCCTATGAGCATGCAGAGGAAGGTGATGGGCATGCTCTTCCGTAGGCCGCCCATCTCGTCCATGTACTTCGTTCCGCAGACGTGGATGAGCGACCCTGCGGCTAAGAAGAGCGTCGCCTTGAAGACGGCATGGCTGGCAAGGTGGAAGACGCCTGCGATATAGCCGCCCGCGTACTCGGCCATGAAGCCGGAAGCCCCCAAGGCGAGCATCATATACCCGATCTGGCTGACGGTGGAGTACGCGAGCACCTTCTTGATCTCCCGCGCGACCAGAGCCTGAGTCGCGGCTAGGAAGGCGGTGAAGCCGCCTATCCAAGCCACGGCCGTGAAGAAGACCTCCGTCCCCTGCAGCCCAGGGTGGAGTATGAAGATGGGCAGGGCTCGCGCTACGAGGTAGACGCCTGCCTTAACCATCGTCGCCGCGTGGATTAACGCGCTGACGGCGGTGGGGCCTGCCATCGCTTCCGGCAGCCACTCGTGCAGCGGGAACTGAGCCGACTTCCCGACGGGCCCGCCGAAGAAGAGGACTGCAACCGGCGCGAGCAGTCCAACCCTGGCTAGGTCGGTTATCCACTCTGAGCTTCGCTGCAGTTCGAGGAAGTTGAACGTGTGCGCGTACGAGTAGATGATCAGGGCCGCGATGAGGAGGGATACGTCGCCTATGCGTGTGACGACGAACGCCTTCATGCCTGCGTGCGACGGCGGATAGTCGTCCGGCGGGGTGCCGACCCAGTAGCGTTTCTCGTCGCTATGCCAGAAGCCTATAAGCCCATAGCTGCAGAGGCCGACGCCCTCCCAGCCGACGAACATCTGGAGGATGTTGTCCGAGAGGACGAGGAGCAGCATGCTGCCTATGAAGAAGTCCATGAAGAACCAGTACCTTGTCAGGTTCTCTTCCCCATGCATGTAGCCCAGCGAGTAGACCATTATCAAAAAGCTGATCCACGCGACAACGTTCGCCATGAAGACGCTCAAAGGGTCGATGAGCAGGCCGGCCTTCACGCTGCCCAGCCCAGCCGGGAGAGGAATCCAGTCAAACCCCAAAAGGTCGTCTATGGGTCCCTCCGCCGCTAGGACCTCCGGGATCAAGAGGGCGGCAGAGACAGCTCCGAGAAGCGAGAACGCGATAGCCGCGAAGTCGCGCACCTTATCTCCAGCCCGCGCAAAGAGCGGGGTTAGCAACGCACCTATGATTGGGAAGAGCCAGCTAAGCCAAGCAGGGACTACCATCGCCCGCCCCACCACGACGTTCCTATCAGCTCAAACATGGGCGTAAAATGTCTTTCTATCTCGAAGGGCGGCTCTGTTATCCATGGAAGGCGTTCAGACCTCAGCCGAGCCCCGTCCGTGGCATGTAGGCTAGCCTGAAGCCGCCCGCCCCAGCCTTCTTTCTTTTCTACGCTTTCCCCGGCGTCAATTCCGGTCTTGCGTCCATGTAGGGCTTGAGCTACACGAGCGTATGCCAGATGATGGCCAGTAGCTCTCACGCTACTAGAGCGCCGGCAGTGCAGGGGAAAAGACCACCCCTAGCGATTCATGTGAAGCCTTAAAGCTTCGAGAT
>JAWCPE010000025.1:0-17001 GCA_038870415.1 Bathyarchaeia archaeon | reverse complement strand
TATGAACCCACATCTTGCCCGGGGCAAGGTTGAAGCAGAGGCGTGGAAGCAGCCTCCAGCCTGGAAGGCTGGCGAGCACTTTCCCGGCTGATTGATGGATGCTGACGTAGCTTCTTACCACCTCGGTTCCGGCGTACTTGCCGACCCCATGCCATATGGCGGCATCCTCAGGCGATAGGAGCGAGTACAGTGCAAACTGCGGTGAGGACGGGGTCTCGGCGAAGTTGTACTCAAGCATGGAACGCGCATCTACGGCGATGCTGCCGTCGGCCTCGGCGATGCTTACGTCGTTCCGGTCGACCTCGTTCGGGTAGAGGCTTACGGTTCGGTACTTGGCCTCCAGTCGTTCAAGGCCTCGGTCGTTCATCACCATCTGGCCTTGAGCCGCCCTCTTAGACCCGTAGCCCTCCTTCGAGTGTGGCACAGTGAGCAGAAGCGTCTTCCTCTTCCTGATGTTCCTTCCCATCAACGCGTACAGTTGAGCTATCGTCCCGTAGTCCCTGTGGCTCTCGCGGATCAGGCTGTGAAGGGGCCCCTCGCTCCGCTCTGCCCCAAGCGTTTCCAGAGGCATCCTCAGAGCCGGGATGGAAAGATGTAGGCCTAGGCTTTCAGAAAGCCGAGAAAGCTGCTCGTACTTGAAGGAGTCCACGAAATCCACGTACCTCATCTGAGCCTCAGCCTTCAACAGTTCCTCTATCTCTTCGGCTTCCTGCTCGCTGAGGAGTGCGCCCCGGTACTTCGCGACGAAGGCATGGTCAAGCTTCAGCCCTCGCATTGTGACCTTCGCCGCGGGGAACGCGCTCTGCCCTGTCTCGCGGACCGAGGCTCTGAGAGGGTTCACGCTGTACCTGTCGGGCTCCACATCGTCCGTGTTTAGAAGGAAAGGTACGACTCGCCCCCGGGGTGGGCGCCTCAGGCTCTCGGCCATATCCTCGTAGTCTGAGCGGTCAAGCCGCGCGGAGCCATGCTCGCTGAGGTAGTTGCCGGTGACCTCCAGCAGCCTAGCCTCCACTATGCCCTGAAGGTCTTCTAGGGTGAGCTGCACGTTGGAGTACTCCGTAGACGTCCTCAGGAAGAGACGGTCACGGTTGAAGACAAGGTTCCTACGCCTTCCCCGCTCCACCGTGAAGAGCGTTACGGCGCCTCTAGGTGGTTTCTCGTCCCTCATCAGTCTCTCAACGAGGAGGTCGACCGAGGCCCTCGCCGTCTCTAAGAAGCGTTTCACGAGCGAAGGTGCGAAGTCCGACGGGGTCTCTGTGCGGCTCATACGTCTAAGCCTCGGCGACGCGTCTCATTCTCAGCCTCTCTCAAGGGACTCCATCAGCCGGTAGGAGTCTTCCTCAGCCTTAGGGCTTTCGCCCCCAAGCCACATCCTGAGAACGCGGAAATCAGCGCGGAAACTCATACGGCGCAGGCTTCGATAGAGCCTTGGGCTTCGCTGCGAGACGCCCAGGTAGACGCGTCTCCCCCCTAGGCCGCTCAGCGCAGCTGTCAGAAGCTGCTCAGCCGCGGTTTCAGCCCCGGGAGGGCAGATGAGGGGGCCTAACTCCACGGAGGGTTCTGTAACCCTTCCCATGATGAAGCCGAAGAGACGGCTTGAATCCGCAGCTACGTAGCATACGCTTCGGTTCGAGACCTCTCCGTAGACCGCCTTGAGCAGCCGTTCTCGCCGCGCGCCGAAGCAGCGTTCATCAAGGGCGACCGCTTCTGGAAGATGCTCCTCGGCCATGCGAGGCAGCTCGGCTGAACGGTTTTCTCGGATGTCGGCTGAGAACCTGGTAAACTTGAGGTCGCCCGTGAAGCCAAGCCGCTCGTAGAAGGGCGCGGTCTCAACGTACGAGTAGAGCCCGATGAGACCAGCCCCAGAGGCTTGAAGGTGGTCGATGCCGGCTTGGACGAGTTCTGAGCCTACGCCTTGTGCGCGGAACCTGGGGTGCACGATTACGTTACCTATCCAGCCTATGCTGCCGTAGTTGATGGTAGTTGCCAGGCCTGCCCTCTTGTCGTCTACGACTGCCACGAAGCAGCCTCCGGGCTCAAGGGATTTCATCCATGCGAACTCCTCCACGGTGAAACCCCACTCCGCCATGTCGGTAAGCCTAACCGCGAATTCGAAGTCCTGTTGCTCCATGATGCGGATCCGGACGTGCCCCATGGTTTGCTCTTTCGCTAAGTAACAGATTAATACTAGCCTCCGGGATCGCAGACTCCCCTAACGGTCAGAGAAGAGAATCTGCTTCAAGCCTTGGAAGCGGTCACCTTGACGGAGCATCCACGCCCAGGGCGGGTTGAAGGCTTCACGGTACGGCGGGGCCTGACGGAGGGGAGATACCGTCTAGCAGACATCGCTATTGGGCTAGAGAACTCCCCGGCGTTGCAGGCACTCTTCGGCGGGCCGGATGCAAGCCGGCACATCGTCAAGGAGACGCAGGTGAAGCTGCGGAAGAGCCGCGGCTACATGCACATCGACGACGGGGACGGCAGCATAATCGCAAGCTTGGACTACGTGAACCAAGGCGATGAGCGGGACCTCTACCTGGACTTCGTACATGAGCTGACGCATCTGAAGCAGCTGCGTGATGGGATGGAGCTCTGGGAGCCGGGCTTCGACTACGTGGACAGGCCCACGGAGCTAGAGGCTTACGGCGTCGCGGTCCAAGAGGGCCGCAGGCTTGGGATGACCTGGAAGGAGATCCGCGACTACCTATACACCGAGTGGATGAAGCGAGAAGAGTTTGCCAAGCTGCTGCGAAACCTAGGAGTACCGGAGGGAGACTGACGACACCCACGAGGTTCAACTTAGGCTGTAGACTCTCCCTGTAAGCGTGTTTCCCCATGGGAAGGTAATACTCTCCACGCCTCTGTCCCTGGCTCAGGGCGACGTCTCTAAGCCGTCGTTGGGATTATGCGGCAATACATCTGAAGGCCGAGTTGACAGTCTCACACCTATGAGGCGAACCCTTAAGAGAACGCGTACGGCTCTAGACCGGAGGATGGGCCGGTGGCTCAGCCTGGTACGAGGGGTCGCCGCGTCGGATGGCTGCCCGTACAGGCGATCGGTTCGCAAGCCAAGGCCGAAACTCCGATAGGCCGCGGGTTCGAGTCCCGCCCGGTCCATAACCTCTCTTGTTGAGATCGTCACTTTACCAATAGCGTTACCGGAATGGTAGAATGGGAGCTGGGCAGTGACTGGCGACCTGAGCGATGTCGGAGGCTGCTTTTGTCTTCCTTAAGCCATGGCTATGTGGGCGGGGCTACTTCTGGAGGAGGGTTTTCCCGGCTTCGAGGATGGCTGTCAGCCGTTCTCTGTCGGTTGACTCCGCGTAGACTCTGACGATCGGCTCTGTACCGGACGGCCTTATCAAGAGCCAGGAGCCGTCCTCCAGGAGGAGTTTGACGCCGTCGAGCCTGTTGACGCCAACCACCCTCCTTCCGGCTATCCTCTCCGGCGGCGCTGCGCTCAGACTGGTAAGGGAAGCCTCAAGGTCTCTGGGCGAAGATGGGACTGAGATCCTTCCGCTTAGATGTCTCCCATACTTCGCGAAGAGTTCCTCTAGGAGTTTGCGAAGCGGCTTGCCGGCGTATGCTCTTGCCTCAGCTACCATCAGGCAGGCGAGTATCCCATCCTTCTCGGAGATGTGGCCTTTGAAGCTGAAGCCGCCGCTCTCCTCGGCGCCTATCACCACGTCCTTCTCGCGAAGATACTGCCCTACGTGCTTGAAGCCTACAGGCACCTCGTAGACTGGCAGCCCGTGGCTCTCCGCGATACGGTCGGCGAGATGCGTGGTAGCTACGCTTCGGACGAGGCCTCCTCGCCGGCTTTTCCTGAGAAGGTGCTCGAAGAGGACTGGCAGAAGGTCGTTAGCTGCAAGGTAGGAACCGTCACTGTCGTAGACCGCCAGCCTATCCGCGTCGCCGTCAGTGGCGAACCCAAGCTCCGCCCCGCTGGCTTGAACGCGTGCTTTCAGCTCTACGAGATACTCTGGGACCGGCTCGGGCCGATGCCCGCCGAAATCAGGGTCAGGCTCCGCGCGGATGAGTTGAACGTCGCAACCCGCCTCCTGGAGGAGTCTGTCCAGGTAGCCTCTCGAGGTTCCATGCATGGGGTCGCAGACGACGCGGAGGTGGGCTTCCCTGATCGTTTGAAGGTCCAGTTGCTTCTCGACGAAGACCACGTACGGCTCCAAAGGGTCTACGAGTTCGAAGAGCCCCGACCCACGTAGCTGCTCCGCCGGAGCCTCCTTGACATCCTTCAACTGAAGCTCCCTTATCCGCGTCGTAAGCTCATCCGTCACGTCGGGGAGCGCGGGCCCCGCGTAGTACGGTATGTACTTGACGCCGTTCCACTCCGGGGGGTTATGCGAAGCCGTGATCATCACCGCGCCCCCGGCTCTGAGGTGTAGGACCTCGAAGGCCGCCGCGGGGGTAGGGGTATCCCTTACCGTCATGTAGGTTCGGATACCGTTCCCCAGCATGACGCTGGAGACGCCCTCTGCGAAGCGGCGAGACCACCTGCGCGTATCATAGCCTACCACAACGCCTCTCTCAGCGAGACCGCGGCTCGTCAAGTAGTCGGCGATGGCTTGAGCTACCAGCTTCACCCTTTCGAAGGTGAAGTCTCGCCCCATGATGCCCCGCCACCCGTCAGTTCCGAAACGGATCGGCTCCATTAACCGTTCACCTGCTAGTCAGCAGTAGTTCTGCTCGACGTGGCCAATCAGCTTCCGTTCTCCTCTGTTCTACGGCTCTTCACTTTTTCAGCCTCTAAGTTGAGGGCTTAGATGAACAGCCGGTCTTTTCTCCTTTTCTGAACAACCTATCATCTCCCACGAGAGCACGGAAAGGCGGAACAGAGCCGGCTGAACTATCTGGGCGAAGCGTGGCGAGGCGGTATCCCAAGGCTGTCAACTTACTTATCCTGGCCTTCAGAAGCATTGCCTTGCCGCGGAATGCCCGAATTGGGGTTAGGACGCCGCTTAGAGCCACGTGTAGGAACAGGGAAGGTAATACCATCCCGCGGGAAAAAACACGCTCGCAGGTAGAGCTGAGAGCCAGTCGACAACGTCGGTTTCGTTTCCCTATCCATACTGCTATAAGCCCGAACAGGCCTCGTACACCGCCCTAGGGTGTAGGCATGTACGATCTAGTCATCAAGGGAGGCACTGTTGTAGACCCTTCGCAGCGCCTTCACGAGCGGTCTGACATAGCGGTGCTTCGCGGAGAGGTCGAAGCGCTTGAGGCCGATATCTCGGCTGACCAAGGAAGACGAGTGGTCGAGGCGGAGGGCTGCGTCGTGACGCCAGGCCTCATCGACCTCCACGTCCATGTTTACCCGGGGGTCAGCCACTTCGGGGTTAACCCCGACGTCCACTGCCTCGCGAGGGGGATCACGACGGTTGTGGACGCGGGCTCCTCTGGAGCTGACACCTTCGACGGCCTCCGGAGGTACGTGATCGACGTCTCAGCGACACGGGTCTACGCGTTTCTGAACATCTCATCGATGGGGATGGTAAGCCCTCAGGTCGGCGAGCTGGAGGATATCCGGTTCGCGAGCGTGGAGAGGGCGATAGAGGTCTGCGAACGGAACAGGGACGTGATCCAGGGCGTCAAGGTCCGGTTGTCGCAAGCCATCGTGGGCAAGAACGGCCTCCTGCCGCTTCAACTAGCGAAGAGGGTCTCCGAAGCCGTGAGGATGCCGCTCATGGTTCACGTCGGCGCCACACCTGAGCCGCTTGAGCAGATACTCGTCGAGCTCCGGAAGGGGGACCTCATGACGCACTGCTTCCACGGCGGCCAGTACGGAATCCTGGATGAGCAGGGCTCCATCCTTCAGGAGGCACGCGACGCGGTGGCGAGGGGGGTCATATTCGACGTGGGGCACGGTAAGGGAAGCTTCAGCTTCGACGTTGCAGAGAAAGCCCTAGCCCAAGGCATGGTTCCTGGGACGATCAGCAGCGACCTGCACCGTTACAACGTGTTCGGCCCCGTCTACGACCTGGCGACGACGATGTCCAAGTTCCTGCTCCTCGGGCTTTCCCTCGACGAGGTCGTGGCTAAAGCCGCCTCGACCCCCGCCAGCCTACTCGGTATGAGCGACAAGATAGGCACGTTGAGAAAAGGCGCCATAGCCGACATCTCGATCTTCTACCTAGAAGAGGGAAAGTTCAGGTTCGACGACACGATGGGAAAGACCAAGTACGGGCGACAACGTCTAAGCCCAGCCTGCGTCATCAAAGGGGGCAAGCCGTTCACAAGCAGCCTGCCCATCTCGACCTGAGAGGCTGGGAGGCCCCTGTCTCATCTACAGCCCCTTGGCGAGGAGACGCGTCGCTCACGTTCCAGCCTGGGCCAACTTCTCCATAGCATAGAAGAGGGAGACAGTGTAGGCGTCATCAGCCTGTTGCATGTCAGCCTTTTACGTTCGATGGGGGTTGGAGGTAGGCTCCTTTCAGGGCCGGTGTCACTTCTTGGACGTACCTGGCGAGGAAGCCGGCCTTAAACCTAGGCTCTGGCGGCGTCCACCGTGCCAGTCTGGCTTTCACCTCGTCCTCGGGCACTATGAGGTCTAGGCGTTTCTGCGGGATATCTATCCGTATTAGGTCGCCGTTCCTCACGACGGCTATGGGGCCTCCGTCGAATGCCTCCGGGGTGACGAAGCCCACGATGGTGCCGGCGTTTCCGCCTCCCGAATACCTTCCATCGGTGACCAGGTAAGTAGCCGACTCCTCGGTTCCAAGCATCTCGCCTTCGGAGCACAGCTCAGGCATGCCTGGGCCGCCCTTCGGCCCCTCGTTCCTGACCACGATCACGTCGTTCGGGTCGTAGTCCTCCTTCAGGAGGGCATCTGTAGCCTCAATCTTGTTCTCAAACACACGCGCGGGGCCCATGTAGACGTACTTTTCCCTCTTCACGCCTGCCGTGCGGATAATGGAGCCTCCTGGCGCTAGGCTGCCGCGGAGCACCGTGATGCCGCCGGTCTTGAGTATGGGGTCGCTGAGCGGCTTGAGCGTGTCAGGCGGGGGCTCCGTCCACGAGGGTTGGATGCTCATCCATCTGTCGAAGTCCTTCAGGTTCTCCCTGAGGGTCTTTCCGGTGCAGGTCATCACGTCGAGGTTGAGGAGGGGGCTTAGCTCTTTCATGACGCCCAGTATGCCGCCCCTCGCGTCGAGCTCGTCGAGGGTCCGAGGCCCGTTCGGAGAGAGGTGGCTCAGGTAGGGTGTCTCGTCGCTCAGCCGGTCGAAGTCGTCCTCATCGATCTCTATGCCGAGTTCATGAGCTATCGCCGGGAGATGCATGCAGTAGTTCGCGGAGCCTCCTATCGCGAGGAGGACGCGGATCGCGTTCTCGAAGGCTGCCTTGGTCATGATCTCCGACGGCTTGATGCCTGACTTCACGAGTTCTACAGCTGCGACGCCGGACCTTCGTGCAAGCTCCTCATGAGCCGGAGAGATCGTGAAGGTCGTCGCGGTCCTCGGCAGAGCCATGCCTAGGGCTTCCGATATGCATTGGCCTGTGGTCGCGGTTCCAAGCCCTGTCCCGGGGCATCGCCGGAAGTTCAGCCCTGCGGGCACGAGGATCGCCGGTAGGTTCAGGCGGGCGGCAGCCATCTGCATCCCTGGGTTGCTCTTGTCACACGCGCTTAGAAGGAGTAGCCCGTCGAAGTGGACGTGCCTCGCGATCAACTCCACGGAGTCTGCGGTGATATCCCTAACGGGGAGACAGTACTTCCACGTGTCAGGCTTCTCGTAACCATACCCGTAACCGTCGCACGTCGCGATCGTGTTAAACTCCAGCGAGGCGCCTCCGGCAGCTTTGACGCCGTCCCTAACGAACCGCGAGACGTCGCGGAGATAGAGGTGGCCGGGGACGATCTCATTCCATGTATTCGCTATGCCTACGAACGGCTTGTTCACATCCTCGGGGCTCAGCCCGTTCTGAACGAGAACGTAGCCGCCCTTCCGTCCTTTGTAGTACTGACGCCAATGAGCGCGCGCTCTACTTCCAGCGGACAAGCCTCACATCCCAGCCTGCGCAACTAGACCTAAGCTAGGCGGGCCTCAACTTAACTATTCCCCATAGCCCTAATTAAGGGACCCAGCATAGATGCTGGGCCACAGCAGGACCTTGCAGGTTTCAGCACTTCAGCACTTCAGCACTAGATGCTGTGCACGGCACGCTTTTCACGACGGCCTTAACAGGGACTCTCCCCTCTTCGGCTCATGCTTCCCGGAGGCGGAGTCTAGCATGCGTGGGACCAGCTATGCCAGAACGAGTTCTTCGTCGAGAAGTGCCTGCATCTGGGCAAACCTCAGAAGGAAGCGGGTTCCCTTCTGCGTCGTCCTATACGTGGTTCCTCGCCCGTTCTGAAGCGGTTGAGGCCCCTCCATATAAGTCTGCATAAGACCAATCTTTGTCAGGTACGCGACGTACTGGTCAGCGACCTTGTGGCTTAGGTTAGCTTTATACATGATCTGAGTCTTGCTAGCGCCGTGAAGGGCCACGAGCAAGATATCGGCGAGAATATCAATCCTGCTGCGGTTTTTCATGCTAAGATGCGTCGCCAAGGCTCGGCTTGGCTCGACACTCGTAACCTTTCCTGAGAACGAGAAGAGTTGGCGTCGGGCTCCTGCGTGAGTCTCACTCATCTTATCCTCACTCACCGGCTTTTCTTATTTTGCAGACATCGCTTTTAAATCTTAAGGAAAACGAGGGGCCAGCAGAGGGCGCGAACAAGAAAACATGAAGACCATCAACTTCCCTATTCTTTCTGCTGCTGGCCTTGAGGACAACTCTGTCCCTATCCTTGCAGGTCTGATGCCGCCGATCGTGCCTAACTAGAGCAGGCAGTATGCCTATAAGCGGTTACTTCAACAAGTTGCCCGAGGGGAGACAGTTAGCGAAGGGGCTGGAGATAACTGATATCTGGGTTCTGTAAGCTCTAGGACTGTACGCAGTCTTCGCAGAGAAATCTTCCGTTCAGTTCCTCAAGCGTATCGGACCATTGTCCGCAGAGTTCGCAGTAACCTACCACAGCTTGGCCTTCCGGTCTTACCGGCGCGCCCGCGACGACCTTAGCCTTCTCTATTAGTACCTCTAGAAGCTCTGGGGTGATCGCTAAGATATCTTTAGACGAGAGTATGCCTACGAGTCTCCCTTTGTACATGACGGCGAGTCGTTTCACGTTCCGCTTGTTCATCAGGCGCGCGGCCTCTCTGACGGTCGCCTCCGGGTCGACCGTGACAAGCGGCTTGCTCATCGCCTGCTCGGCTTTCACGGTCTTTGGGTTAAGCTTCTTCGCGATGACGCGGGTCACGATATCTCTCTCGGTGATGATGCCTTGAGGCCTCTCCTTCTCGTCGATGACCACGACGCTCCCGATCCTGTGCGCGTCCATGATCTCCGCGACCTTGGTAACCGCCTCTTTACCCGTCACGGTTACCACGGGGCTCGTCATCACGTGTTTGACGAGGATCTCGCGCTCCGTAGCGGCGACGGTCATCGTTACAACCTGCCTGTTCGCAGTAAGCGTCCTCTCCCAGCCGGGATGAGCTCCCTTAGGGTCTCCGACCGTATCGTCGTATGGGGGGCTATTAACCCTTTATCCCTCAGCTGCGTCGTGAAATGAGCGGCCAGCTCCCTCGCCAGCTCAGCCGCAGGCTCCTCTCCAGGCACGAGGACCGCGTAGGCATCCGTCTGAGCCTTCAGGGCTTCCTCCGGGCCTGCGAGGGCTTCGACCTCGCTGTCTGAGACCTTCACGCCGACCGCGTACCTGAGCGGCACGCCTTTGAGATAGTTCCTCGACCCGACGACCATGAATGAGCCCCTCGTCAGGTACTCCCCGGAGGGAGCGCGCTTCGACACCTGCTCCGGTTTCACGTAGAAGGCAGACGAGCTGCCGAAGCCGTGCCGCCAGGCTTTACTGTGGCAGACTGTGAAGGTGGCTGCCTCACGCAGCGTCGTCTCCCCCGGGGTCTTGCCCTCCGTCTTGACGACGACGAAGGGCGCCCCTGGGGCCTCCGAGTGGAAGATGACGTCGGTGGGTTCAACGTGGCGCTTGATCAGAGCCTCGTTCGAGCCAGCGTCCTTCCCAGCGACGACTAAGAACCCTTCAGAGGAGCGGAAGGAGCGGAACCGCCTATACCACGGCTTCTCTCTACGCCGTTCCAGCGTTTCTTCTTCCGCCTCGGCGGAGCGGTTTCGCAGCTCCATCACCGCTTCCTTGGCCTGTTGCAGCGCGGTCTTCACGCCTTGGATCTTCCTTCTCGCCTCCTTCGCTCGGGCGTATCTTATCTCAGCTTCTTCCTGAGGCGGCCTGAGAAAGTCAAGGGTCAGGGACATGCCGCTAAGCTTGACCGTCACGGAATGGGCGGACGGGTCGATGTCAGTCACGTTGAGAGGCTGCACGGCCAGGGATTCAAGACTGGCTAATCTCTGGGATATCTCCTCCCAGGAGAGCCCCTCTCTCCTCGACGAGACTATCCGCGCCTGCAGCTCCTTCAAAGCCGGTAGATTGGCCATGATGAGGTCGCCCAGCCGGGAACTCTCCTCAGCTGCATGTTCGAGTTCCTTCAAGCGGGCCTGCTGCTGCTCCGTGATCCGCTGCTGCTCAGCCAGCTGCTGCTCTAATGCGCGCCCTCGCTGCTTGACCGCGTCGGTGGTTGATAGCTCCGCGAAGTACTCGTCGAGGGCTTGGTTGAAGGTTTCAGCATCTCGAGTGGGCTGGCTTGAGTAGATGCTCATAGGGAACGGCGTGACGTCCTGAGCCTTACCCTCCGCGTTTAGGATGACCGCCGGCCGGTATCCTCCTGATGTTGTTCTATCGATAAGCTTCTGAAGGGAAGTGTGCAGCCTCTGGAACTGTTCTTTGTCGAGGCTTGATGCCTCAGCTGAGGGGTCTATGCCTGCTAGAGCCAGCGCCTCGTCTGAGTATGGGCTTGTGACGCCCAGCGAGGAGCCTAATGCTCGGATGATGCTTACACGTCTCTCGGCGAGCGCGCCTAAGTCGGCAAGAGTCAGTTTCCAGAGGTTAGGCCCCGAGGGCGGGGGCATCTTAAACCGTTCTCCTGGGAAGACGCTCCGGTCTCTCATCCTTCTCTTGTAGAGGCAGCTACGGATCTCTCCATGCTCGTCGACGAGGACAATGTTACCCTTACCGAAGAGTTCCACGATGAGCCGGATGCTCCCAGCCCAGGTTGAGACATCTAGGACGACGACCCTCTCGGATCCTGGCTGGGAGACTCCTAAGAGGCGACCGTTGCGCAGCCATCTCCTCAGCGACATGCAGAACTGGGAGGGCTTCTCGGGCACCTGGATGAGGTACCATGTCAGGTGTATCCTCCGGCCTGCCTCGATGAGCAGCTGGCTTGTGGAGCCTTCGCGGCGAAGCTTTATAAGAAGACTGGAGCCTTCATGATGGTAAATGTTGTCGATGAAGGCTTCCTTGGCGGAACTGTTAAGCTCGGTGACGACGACCGCTATGTCGAAGCTGCTCATCGACTCCCTAGGCATCGGGTAGAACACCTGTCCGGTCATGGGCTGTAGGATGTCAATCCTCTCGATGATCTACTGGGGAAGGCTGCTTCTAGGTCTTGCTGTCGCCGGGCTCTGCGCAGCCTTCAAGGTAGGCCTTCTGGGCGTAACAGTAGCTGTGAGCATCTACCTCGCCTCGTACCTAGTTCTAAGGCTCCGTTTCGGCGAGTCGCCTAGAATACCAGGTGGCCCCCGTAAGCTGGTGACGGAGGGCATCGGCACCTACTTCCTCGTCTGGCTGACCGCTTGGACGCTGCTCCATACGTGGCTGTACTCTTAGGCCTAGGCCGGCAGCTGGCGCGCCCTAGGGGTAGGCGTTGTCGAGAGGGGGGCCGCCCGGTTTTCAACGGACTTCAGGAAGTCGAGCCAGCATGCGAAGAAGCCCTTGTCGAAGCTCGTGTCTTGGAAGACCATCTCCGCGAGTCGACGCTTGCATTTCCGTCTGGTCTCTTGCAGGAGCCCAGGGTCGGAAGGGACCCTCTTGTAGTAAAGGTACCTGTCATCGTTCGACCTCGCGGAGAGCAGTAAGCCCTCCATGGCGCAAGCGTATCCATGGTCCCACTCTTCTCCTTTTGCCTTCTTCCTGAACTCGGAGAGGATCGCCTCGGCTGTTGAGAAGTTCCTGTTCTGCAGGGCTTCGAAGAACTGTGAGACCGCGGTCCGCTTCGCCGTCACCGTGCTACCTTCTCCTGACCTCGTCCTCCTCCGCGACGTCTTCGACGCCGTTCTCCGTTATCTTGAAGACCCTTTCCCCCTCCGGGAGGTAGGGGCTGGAGACGAGCTTGATTATCCTCACGGGTCCGGAGGCCGACTTACGGATGAAGAGCCTCGTATGGCTCGTATGCGCAACGATATGCCCCCCTACCGCGGCTACGGGTTCGCCGAAGAACACGTCAGGTCTCGCCATAACCTGGTTTGTGACCACGGCCACTAGGTTGAAGGCCCTAGAAAGCCTGATCAACCTGTGCATATGCTTGTTCAGTCGCTGTTGCCTCTCTGCGAGCATCTCTCTCCCCAAATACTCGCTTCTGAAGTGAGCTGTCAGCGAATCGATCACTATGAGTCTTATGTTATTCTGCTTTATAATGCTGTCACATTTCTCAAGCAGCAGGATCTGATGGTCAGAGTTGAACGCCTCAGCGTAAATGATGTTCTTGACGATCGTTGAGGGGTCTAAGCCTAGGTGTTCAGCCATCTGGCAGATCCTCTCAGGGCTATAGGTGTGTTCCGTGTCTATGTAGAGCGCGCCGCCTTCGAGCCCCCCCTTCTCGACGGGGAGTTGAACGTTCACGCAGAGCTGGTGGCAGAGCTGCGACTTCCCAGTGCCGTATTCGCCGAAGAACTCCGTGATCGTCTGGGTCTCCAACCCGCCGAGCGCCACGCCATGCGGGGTCACAAGCCCGTCGAGCGCCTTGCTGCCCGTCGTCAGCCTCTGGACCTTAGCCCTCTCCTTCAACAGCTCCTCCGTCGTGATGAATTGGACTGAGATAGAATCTCTTGCCAGACCTATGATCCTCGCAGCCTGCTTATCCCCTATCCCTACAGGGGTTAGTTCTCTGACGGTCGCGGTTGCAAGGGACTCCAAGGTACTGAAGCCGATATCTTTCAGCTTCGCAGCTGTCGCAGGCCCAACTCCTGGGATGTCTTCAATCGACTCGTACTTCGCCTTGACGGGCTCCTCTTCGGTCATCTGGCTGTCATCCAATAGTTCTTTCAGAGCGCCGGTATTTAAGATATGGCGACGGTTAAGGCCTAGAGAGGAGTGAAAATAAAGCTGAGGCGTCATTCGGAGAACGCTTAACTGCCACTAGGCTGTAGCTCTTTGCTGGGCCTAGATGAGCATTCGGGTCGAGTGGGACGACGCCGTCACGATTGGCGAGGGTGAGGACCGTTTAGTCTTCGACCCCCAGTCAGAGAGGCCTTACTCGACGAAGGTCTTCATCACGCACGCTCACATGGACCATGCGCGCGGCTTCTCCTTCCTGAAACAGACGAAGTTCTGCACAAAGGAGACCCTCGACCTGATGTTGACGGCAGCCAAGGGGCCTATCAGGAACGTCAGGCTTCTCCGATACGGTGAGAGGGTCCGCTTCGACGATATCTCGGTTACATGCCGAAACTCAGGCCACATCCTAGGCTCTTCGCTCTACGAGGTGGAGACCCCTGAAGGTACCGTCATCTACACCGGGGACCTCAACGTTTCGAGGGGCTTCACAACTCAGCCCGCCTCCGTCATGCCGTGCGACATCCTTGTGATAGAGGCTACCTTCGGCTCGCCGAGCTTCGTCTTCCCCTCGCGTAGGGCCCTCTCTTTCCAGATGATAAGCTGGGCGAAAGACTGCATCCAGAGAGGGAGGCTACCCGTTCTCCGGACGGACCACGTCGGGAACGCGCAGGAGGTAACGAGTGCCTTCAACCTCTTCAGCGACATACCGGTCGTCTCCGACCTGAGGGTTGCAAGGGTGACGAGGGCATACAAGGCCTTGGGACACGACCTAGAGCAGGTGAGCGCGTCCTCGAAGGAGGGAGAACAGCTCGTAAGGTCACGTCGATGCGTCCTCGTAGCCCCAAAGAACTCAGACCTCCCAGCCTCTGCCGACCTTGAACCCGCGTTAGCTTCTGGCTGGGCCGTTCTCCTAAGCCGCTCAAGGCAGGCCTTCGCCCTGAGCGACCACTCTGACTTCCCACACCTCTTCGAATACGTCAAAGCGGTAAGCCCGAAGAGGCTCTACACCTGTTTCGGTGGCGGATTGAACGAGACGTTTGCAAGACTTGTGGAGAAACGATGCGGCATCAAGGCGAGGCCGCTGACGCTCGCTAACCGTGAGTAGCTGGGAGATTCATGCAAGCATCGATGCGGACGCCTGATCAGCGTCATTCATTAGCTAGGAGGGTTTGCCAGCCATCTTCTCCTCTTCCGATATGACGGCTTTCTCTAAGGCTTCCACAGCGAAGTCGATCTGTTTCTGCTCTATTACCAGCGGGGGGAGAAGGCGGATGGTGGCCTTCCCGGAGTACAGCAGGATCACACCGGCGTCCAGCGCTTGAAGAAGGGCGTCTCGCACGTCGAACCTGAGGTCCAGCGCAAGCATGAGGCCTCTTCCCCGGGTTTCCCTTATCACCCTGTATGTTCTTTGAAGCCTCTCCAGTCTCTCCTCGAAGTACCCGCCTAGCTTTGCCGCTCTCTCCGGAAGCCCCTCTTCCCTGAGCACGTCGAGGACAGCTGAGCCCGCGGCAGCCGCGAGGGGATTACCGCCAAACGTGCTGGAGTGGTCGCCTCTCTCAAAGGAAGCCATGACCTCTTCCCTGGCAAGCACGGCTCCAAGCGGCACGCCCCCACCGAGGCCCTTCGCGAGGCACATGATGTCCGGCGTCACATTCGAGTGTTCTGAAGCCCAGAGCCTTCCTGTGCGGCCGAGGCCCGTCTGAACCTCATCCACGATGAGCAGGGCATCTTTCTCGTCGCAGAGTTCTCTCACTTGCTGCAGATATCCTTCAGGAGGGAGCTTCACGCCGCTCTCTCCTTGGATCGCTTCCGTGATGACGGCCCCCGTCTCAGGGGTGAGAGCTGCCCTCAGACGCTCCGCGTTCCCATACGGGACGAATTGAACATTGCCGAGCAGTGGTTGGAAGGGGTCGCGGTACTTAGGGTTCCAAGTCACTGAGAGCGCTCCCATCGTCTTCCCGTGGAAGGAGCCCATCATCGCGATGATGCCGCTCTTACCGGTATGTTTTCTCGCCAGCTTGATGGCTCCCTCGACAGCCTCGGCGCCGCTGTTGCAGAGGAAAGCCTGGTTGAGGCCTCTCGGCGCCATCTCAGTCAGCTTCGCGATGAACTCCGCCCTCGCGTCGTTATACAAGGAGCTGTGGCAGGCGATAATCCTCTCCGCTTGGCTCTTGATGGCCTCCACCACCCTGGGGTGGCAGTGGCCGACCACCCCGACGCCGTAGGCGCTCATGCAATCGACGTACTCTTTGCCGTCGATGTCCCAGAGGCTTGCCCCTCGGGCTTTCACCGCGACGACGGGGAACCTCTCATAGACCCTCGCGGAGCGAGACTGCTCGATACCGATGATCTGCGCCTTATCCATGCTGCCCAGCCGCGTCACTCTCCTAGCAGCCTCCGCGAGCCCTGCAGCTTTAAGACCCCGTCCTCTATGAGTGTTTCCCCATCGACGTGGAGCGACGGGAAAAGGACGACCCCGTCTAGGTGGAGCTTACTCTGGTTCCGTCCTCCCATGATGAGGTTGTCGCCGAGTGAGAAGTGGATCGTTCCCAGCATCTTCTTATCCTCCCCCGCTGAGCCGATGAGCTGAGCCTCAGGGTTAGTCCCGATCGCGAACTCGCCCACCCTGTACGTGTTCACGTCCCCGTACGCTTCTATGAGCCGCCTGAGGGCTCGAGCCTCCAGCCCGCCTTCGACGCTCGTCACAATACCGTTCCGCAGAGTCAGCCTGAGAGGCTGCCTCAAAGCGCCGACGCCGAGCTGGTATCCGTCGACCACGATCGTGCCGTTAAGGCTGTCCTCGACCGGCGCGACTGAGACCTCGCCGTCCGGGAACATTGCGAGGCCCCAATCTCCTGCGATGACCCCATAGTTCGGGTAGACCGTTCTACCTTCTATGGAGAACTCGATGCTTGTGCCGTTCCTGCTCTCCGCTCTTACGGAACGAGCATCCTTGAGCGCCTCAGCCGTCGCTTTCGTGACGCTCTCAAGCGTGTCGTGGTCGACGGTCGATGCGCCAGCTGTCATCATGTGCTCGGTGATCCCAGGCATGCTCACGAATCTCCGATGATGCTTAGAGATGGCCTCTTGGATCGTCCGGCTGTGCGTGATGGGCTGGCTGGCAGGCGCTATCGTCACCTCTGAGGCAGCGATGGCGGCTGCAACGTTCTCGGGTACCTCCGCTGCCGGGTAGGGCAGCCTAAGCACGGTCGCTACCACCGGGACTGCGCCGACGGCGTGAGCTGCAGCGGCCAAAGCCTGGGCTATGAGCGGGCTTGTCTCTGTGTCTGTGACGATCAGCACCTGCTCGCCTCGCTTTGCCCGTGCCGAGCGCTCAACCACATGGAGAGCCGTATCCATAAAATCGATGATCCTCATGCCTCTATCATCTCCGGTATTCTTATGCTCAGCTTAAAAAGGAGAACCCGAAGGGAGACGCGTGATCTATCACCTACACTGCCGATACTCTATAGGGGTGAGCCGCGTGTCGGTGGGGTGGTGTGGGAGGGGAGCTTTCGAGGCGTAGGAAGCGCTTGCTTCTCCGCCGGAGGCTGGAAAGTCGTCCTCTGAGGCCGTCTAGGCGTCCATAGGGCGCCTTCTACAGATGGTGGGGCCGGCTTCCTCCTCGGCGTATGGAGGGGCTGGACGCCTACGGCTGAGGCCGCGGTGAGGCTGCTCCGGGACTGCTTCAACCGTTACGGTAAGCCACGGCAGGTCCTCACGGACCGGGGCGCCCAGCTCTACCC
>JAWCPE010000024.1:0-17230 GCA_038870415.1 Bathyarchaeia archaeon | reverse complement strand
GAGGAGGGTGAGCTTTAACGAGAAGCTCTTCTGGACCTTCATCGTCCTCGTCATCTACCTCGTCATGAGCGAGGTACCCCTCTTCGGGCTGCCCAAGACGGGTATCCAGGACCCTCTCGGAGCGATGCGGATCATCTTCGCCTCTCACCGTGGCACCCTGATGGAGCTGGGCATAGGCCCCATCGTCACAGCAGGCCTCATCCTGCAGCTTCTCGTCGGCGCCAACATGATCGAGTGCGACATGTCAGACCCAGGTGACCGAGGCCTCTTCACCACGGCGAGCAAGTTCTTCTCGGTGGTCATGACCGTCTTCCAGGCGGGGCTCTACTGGTTTGCAGGAGCCTGGGGCACCATCACCTTGGAGGTCGGCGCCCTCATCTTCATCCAGCTGATAGCGGCCGGCTTACTCCTGATGCTGATGGATGAGATGCTCCAGAAAGGCTGGGGCCTCGGAAGCGGCATCAGCCTCTTCATCGCCGCTGGCGTCGCCCAGACGATCCTCTGGCTTGGCTTCTCGCCCCTGCCCGGCCTAGCACCCGACAGGCTAATGCTGGGCGCCATCCCAGCCGCCATCCAAGGACTCGTCGAGGGCAGACCATTCGCCGAGCTGGTAGAGAGGGAGGGAGGCTTCCCCGGCCTTCTGGGGTTCCTCTCTACCCTCGTCATCTTCATCATCGTCATATACCTTGAAGGCGTCAGGATCGAGTTGCCCATCACCTACGCTAGGTATAGGGGGTTCAGGGGGAGGTTCCCCGTCAAGCTGCTCTACGTCTCGAACATCCCGGTCATCTTCGCCTCGGCGCTCCTGGCGAACATCTACCTGGGCGCCCAGATCGTCTGGTCCCGGTTCAACCCTCAGAACGCGGATATGTGGCTCAACCTACTAGGGCAGTTCAACTCTACCACGAATCAGCCCATAGGGGGGCTCGCTCTGTACGCGACGCCTCCTAGGTCGTTCGACCGCGTGCTCGCAGACCCACTCCACGCGTTGGGATATTTGGGGTTACTGGTCGCCCTCTGCGCCGGTTTCTCGTTGACATGGATGGCTGTGGGCGGCATGGGGCCGCGCGACGTGGCGAAGCAGCTCATCAACTCGGGGGTTCAGATCCCCGGGTTCAGGCGGACCCCTCAGACGATCGAGGAGGTGCTCAGGAAGTATATTCCCACCGTGACGCTTCTAGGCGGCGTCATAGTCGGCCTAGTCGCAGGCTTAGCGGACTTCTTCAACGTCTTCGGAAGCGGCACAGGCATCCTCCTGACAGTCGGCATACTCTATCAGTATTACCAGTTGATCGTGCGGGAACGGGTCTCGGAGATGTACCCGGCGCTTAGACGTTTCCTAGGTGAATAGGTTGACTGTTCCCCGCGACCTCTCCTGCAGCCAACCCGGAACCGCAGCCTCAACCGGGCATGGAGGCGGTGCCCTATGAGCCCTCTCGACTGGCTTCTAGGCTTCTGGAGTTTCCTCGTCTCGCTGCTCGTCCCGTACACGTTAGATATGCGTACAGCTTCCATGTTCGTGATAGTTGTCGCTACGCTGTTCAACCTGGCCTCGATGGGCCTGAACAAGCTGTTTATCAACGTCGAAGAGCAGCGCGAGTACATGCAGGTTGTGTCCGAGTACAGGTCGCTTCTCAAGGAGGCGAAGCTCAGCGGGGATAAGAAGCTTCAGGCAAAGCTCCGGAAGCGGGAGGCCGCCATGCGCACGTTAGGCGGCAAGACGGCGAAGCAGCAGATGAAGATGACCCTCATCTCCCTTGCGCTCTTCTGGTTCTTCTTCACCCTGATCGGGAACGCGTTCCAGACAAGGCCCGCTGCGCTGCTGCCTCTCAGCTTCGACCCGTCCGCTGCGTACGTGGAGCTCCCCATGTTCTACTGGTACTTGATATCTTCCATAGCCATTAGCCGACCGCTCTCCAAGATCGTCGGCCTCCCAATGGGCCTCGGCCTCCCCGGTACCCAACCGACCACCGCCACGCCTCGCGAGCGGCCCACCTCTAAACCACCCGGGAAACCGGCAGGAAAACCCATGGGGAAGCGTGCTGGCCGACCGTAAACTGCCCAGGAGAGGCTGGGCTTTGTGCCTTGACCGCCTCTCTGGCCTCGACTTGCCTCATCTAGCAGCTTGCTGCGGTGGGCGTTCACTGATAGCCGAGGAACGGGTTTTATCTGGTAGGCTTAGCTGTGCAGAGCATGTACCAAGGAGGGCTGAGTAGTGACGTGGAGTGGCGTGATCGCAGTCTCTGGGCTTCACGGCTCGGGGCGCTCAACACACGCGAGGATGCTGGCGCAAGCCTTCAACCTGCGGTATGTCTCCGCGGGGCAGCTCTTCAGGGAGTTCGCTGCACAGAAGGGCTTGGCAGTCCACGAGCTCGGCGAGTCGCTTAGGCAAGACCGCGCTCTGGACGAGTTTATAGACCGGAGGACGAGGGAGGAGGCGTCTAAAGGCGGCGTTGTGCTCGACGGCGACCTCTCCGCCTGGATAGCCGGCCCACTGGCCGACGTGAAGATCTTCCTCACAGCCCCGGACGAGGAGAGGTTCAAGCGCCTCTCGAAACGGGACCATCGACCTCTAGAGACGGTACGGGAGGAGACGCTTCGACGCGAGGCGAGCGATAGGGAACGTTTCCGGAACTTCTACGGGATCGCGTTCGAGGATATCTCGATCTACGATATCATCCTCAATACTGGCAGGCTGCCGAGAGAGTCGGTCTTCAAAGTCTTAAAAACCCTCGTCGAGGAGTATCTCGGAACCACAAGGCTGAGAAGCGTAGGAGAAAGAACTCGGGGAGAATCAGGGGGAGACGTAACCGATGATAGAAGTCGGACGGGTCTGCGTCAAGACGGCCGGGAGGGAGCGCGGCTCTAGATGTGTGGTCGTCGATGTTCTCGACGGTGGGTTCGTCCTCGTCACTGGGCCGAAAGCCCTCACAGGCGTACGGAGACGGCGCGTCAACATCAAGCACTTGAAGCCTACGGAGATGAAGCTTGAGATCCGGAGGGGCTGCTCAGACGAGAGGGCGATAGAAGTGCTCGAGAAAGCCGGCCTAGCTCAGGCTATGAAGCAGCCTGCGTAGATGGAATGGAGGCTGAGAGAAAGGCTTGGCCCTTACGCCGCCCTGGGAGACCAAACGTGAACTCGTCGAGAAGGCTGTAGACGAGACGGACCCCGCCTACGGCTGTGAGCCCTCGAAGCGAAGCCTTGAGCAACGGATCGAGTACGGCTTCCTGAACGTGGACAAGCATGCGGGGCCCACGAGCCACGATGTCACGGCGATGGCTAGGCGCATCATGGGCGCGAAGAGGGCCGGTCACAGCGGAACCCTAGAGGAGCCCTGCTCCGGGGCTATCCCGGCGTGACCGGCGTCCTACCCGTCGCCTTGAACGAAGCGACCAAGGTCCTGAAGGTTCTGCTGGAAGGCGGGAAAGAGTACGTCTGCGTCATGCAACTACATGCCCCTGCTGGAAGAGATACAGTTGAGAGAGTCCTAGGCGAGTTTCAAGGGGAGATATATCAACGCCCGCCCCTGAGGGCGTCCGTCAAGAGAACGCTTAGGACGAGGATGATCTACTACATCCACCTCGTCGAGGTGGAGGCCAACCTGGTTCTCTTCAAGGTGGGCTGTCAAGCCGGAACCTACGTGCGAAAGCTCTGCTTCGACATCGGCCAGGTCCTCGGGACTGGAGCCCACATGAGGGAGCTGCGGAGGACACGCGTCGGCCCCTTCACGGAGGAGAAGTCGCTCGTCAGCCTCGAGGCGCTCGCGCAGGCCCGCGACGAGTTCGAGGAGGGAGACCCAAGCAGCCTGCTCCGGCTACTTCAACCTGTGGAAGATGCCTTGGCTTTCGTCCCTAAGATGGTGGTGAGGGACTCCGCTGTAGACGCTCTCTGCCACGGCGCTGACCTCGCGGTGCCAGGCATCCTCAGCCTTGACAAAGAGGTCAAGGTGGGCAGCACGGTGGCGGTCTTCACGCTGAAGGGGGAGGTTATCGCCCTAGGGCGAGCCCTCATGTCCACGCGGGACATACTTGAGAACGAGAAGGGATTAGCTGTGAAGACGGAGAGGGTTGTCATGAAGCCTGGGACATATCCGAGGAAGTGGGGGAGCTAGCGTAGGCTCCTTGATGATTGTCGTCAGGTGGCGGTCGGCGCCGGAGCTTTAAGGCCGGCAGAGTAGAGCTCATAGTAGAGCCCCCTCTTCTCCATCAGCTGCTCATGCGTGCCGATCTCCTGGATCCGCCCGTGGTCTAGGACGACTATTCTATCCGCGTTCCTTATCGTCGACAGCCTATGCGCGATGACGAGGGTGGTCCTGTTCTTCATCAGCCTGTCTAGGGCTTCCTGCACGGCGGCCTCTGAGGCCGAGTCTAGGGACGATGTAGCCTCGTCGAGTATGAGGATGCGTGGGTTCCTGAGGACCGCCCTGGCGACGGCGATCCGTTGCCTTTGACCCATCGAGAGCGAGACCCCTCTCTCCCCGACCTGCGCCTCGTAGCCGTCCTTGAGCGTGGCGATGAACTCGTCCGCGTTAGCTGCCTTCGCCGCCTCAACAATCTCTTCGTCTGTAGCCGACTCCTTGCCCAGCAGGATGTTCTCCTTGATGCTGGACGCAAAGAGGAACGTCTCCTGCGGAACGATGCCTATCTGGCTCCGCAACGAGCGTATCTTCACGGTCCTCACATCGATGCCGTCGACCAGGATGGCGCCAGCGGTGGGGTCGTAGAACCTCGGAACCAGGTTGACGAGCGTGGATTTCCCGGCTCCGCTGGGGCCTACTAACGCCACCGTCTCGCCAGGTCGCACGTCCAGGTCGATGTTCTCCAAGACGGGCTTCCCAGGCTCATAGCAGAAGGAGACGCCTTTAAACTGGATGAGGCCTTGAATGGCCGGCATCTCTACGGCGTCTGGAGCCTCCTTGACCTGCGTCTGCTCGTCGAGTAGCTCATATACCCGGCGGGCTGTGGCGAGGGACTGCTGCCACTCGTTGTAGATGCCGAGTACGTTCACAAGCGGGTCTATGACCATGACGAGGTACAGGATGAAAGCTACCAGTTGCCCAGAGGTGAGCTCCCCCTCGATCACCATGCTGCCGCCCTGGAGGACAGCTGTCAGGATCGAGGCGGCGATGAGAGACATCACCACGGGGCCGCCGAGCGCCCCCAGGATCACCACGTCCCGCGTCGCTCTCACGACGCCCTGGTTCGCATCCGCGAAGCGTTTCGCGACCCACCTCTCCAAGACGAAGGACTTGATGACGCGGATGCCTGAGAGCGCCTCCTGCAGGAGACTGGTCGCAGAGGCGACCCTCTCACGGACGACGGTGGTCTTCTTCCCCACGAGGTCGCCGAGATACTTCACAGCGGCCACCACGAAGGGCATGGGGAGAAGACAGAGAGCCGCAAGCACCGGCTGAATGGAGAAGAGCAACGCGATCGCGACTACGAGGAAGATGAGTCTCTGGACGAAGTCGATGAGGCGACGCGTCACCGACTGCTGGACGACATCCACGTCGCCCATAAGCCGGGACATAAGCTCACCCGTCTGCCTCTTGTCGAAGAAGCTGTGCGAGAGCGACTGGACATGGTCGAAGATTGTCACCCTGAGCCCGGCGATGAGCTTCTGCCCCACCATAGGTAACAGGTATCCCTGACCGAAGTTGGTGAGAAGTCCGACGAGGAATAGGCCTAGAAGAACCGGGATGAGTCCTTGGAGCGCCTCCACGCTCTTCTGGACGAAGACCATGTCTACGACGTTCTGCATCACCAGCGGCAGAGCCACCTGAGGGATCATCCCCGCGAGGACGCAGAGCCACGAGATGAGGAACTCCTTCCAGTAAGGACGCAACAGCCTGACCAATCGGAGGAAGACCCTTCTCCCTGACTGTTGCGGCATGACCTGAAGCCTCCTAGGCGACAGATATAAACGCGGAGCCCACAACCATCAGGCAGGAGCGTCTAGTAGGTTGATCCGGAAAGCCTTCGTCATGTCTGTCCGAGAGGGCTGCGAGGCGGAGTATGAGCGGCGGCATAACCCCATCTGGCCGGAGCTGGAGAAGACCCTGAAGGAGCACGGTGTTCACAGCTACTCCATCTTCCTCCATCCCGAGACGAGGCAGCTGTTCGCCTACGTGGAGATAGAGGACGAGGCCCTTTGGAACGCCATCGCCGCCACGGAGATCTGCCGGAAATGGTGGGCGTACATGAGGGGAATCATGCCTTCGAACCCTGACGGCAGCCCCGCAACCCTGCCGCTTAGGGAAGTCTTCCACATCGAGTGACCTTTTCTTGGAGCTGTCCATTCGCATACGGATCGTCGGCCAAGGCTTCACTCCTAGGCTAGTGCTTCGTAAACGAGTTCTCGGAGGTCTAAGCCTAGTAGGATGCTGGATGCGCCCTCAACATACTCGTGAGTATGCTGCTGGAGAACCTGTCTGGGTAGCACTGAAAACCTTCACGGTAGGTCTCTCAAGAATTATGGTTCTCGGCTATCTAGGTTCTACAGCTGAACGGCCTCCTCGATAGCGTTACGGGGTCAGTTTTCAGCTGAGCACTGTTGTCGAGCCTCTGAACTCGATACGCGAGGGGGGATAAGAGGAGCCTTAAATCGCTTGAGAAAGGCTTCCTCGATAAGCCTTGAGATGGGGAGGCCATTTTCTCATCCTTCTTCCGCCTGCGACCTCATAAAACCCTTCTACGTCTTGATGGTAATTGTTCAGTTCAACGAGCAGGGTCTCGCGGTCTCTCCGGTTTCCCCACCTTCTCCAGTTTCAAGGCTGCCTAGAGCCTGCCTATCCTATACCGGAATCAGAACGGCCTCGTAGACTGCGAGAGGCTAAGAGCTTCAGGCTTCGAGGGTCATCCACTTCCGAGCGACTTGGTTCCCGTTTCCGTCAGCTTCAAACGTGTCATGTCCGGCCTGCCACCGCCGAGCTTGGCAGAGCGGCTTAGACCCAAGGCCTTCATCTCAGCTCTGGACAGTTACGTTTTTCAAGGCGAACAAGGTATGAAGCTGCTGCAGGCTGGAAGAGGAGGCCGTTCCCAACGCGTGGAGAGCCGCTCGAGGTGCATAGGCGCTGGATACCCGGTTGCTATTCTGGTCGGGTGTCGCCTCGACCCTTTTCCTGCTCTACGAGATCCTAGCCCACGCGAGCAACCTGCCAATAGGCGCGGTCATGATGTCCCTCTTCATGACCTCAGTGCTCTTCACCATCGCCTGGCTGGCTTTCGTCCGACCCCTAAGTACACGGAAGAGATAGAGAGGAACCCAGTCGAAGAGGGGACACGCAGAGCCTTAAAGGAGAACCCAGAAGAAAGGTTTCGGTATGCGTCTTAGAGGTTTACCTGTTCAGACGCGAGGTTTAGGGGCATCTCCAACAGAGCCCTTACGCTGTGCATTCGTGAATAGTCGATGGCAGATGTTAGCATCCTCAATCTGAAGAAGAGCTGAAGTTTGCTCGGGCTGAGGAGGGCAAGGCCGTCGAAACCTTTGCCTACCTGGTAGTGAGCGGTCGCATCCTAGACGCCACGCATACTCTTCACTATCTGGAACGATCTGATTTGGCCCTCCTCACGCTCGAAACTCTTCCTAGCATGACCCCCTCCGTGTCGAGGTGGGAACCGACAGATGCCTAGGATGCCCACAGGTTTAGCGCGTTAACCAACGTCGCAGGGAGGGTTTCTACAGAGCCAAGCCCCTCAGAAGTAAACCTGTAGCAAGAGCTAGGCGTCGCGAACATTTTCCCTCGGTAGGGCTTACACCACCCGTTAGAGGCAAGCGGGACAACACTTGCCCGAAGTGCGGCCGCGTGGTCGCGATGAGGAGAAGCCTGCGGCCAGCCGGGTGGATTTTGTCATAAACGGGTTGAGAACTAGCTTTCTTCGTGGATCAGACGCGGGGATACCCGACTGAAACCGATGGCCATGTCGGCATCGGCGGCCTTACGGGTGACGGGTTGTAAGAGGCATGAGAGCTACCGTCTGGAACGACAACACGGGGCCGAGGAGGGTTCTATTGACCACCGTAGTATCTAGAGACGAAGGCTAGACGTGGGAGAACCCTTGAACCTTGAGACAGAATGAAGGCCAAACGTACGCCTACCCAAGCGTAACCTTCGTCGACGACAAGGCCCTGATAAGGTACCACTGCGACCACCGGTCGCTGAAGCTGACGATAACCAGCGTAGACTGGTTCTACGAGCGATGCTTCGACACGGCTCACCTTCGCTGCAAGCTTCGGAGTCAGCGGCTCGGCTGGCGTGAATGAGGTTTATCTAACTCCGTGTCTTACTTCGACTATGAGAGGGGGTGGGCTTCGTGCTCTCGGTGAGACTCGGTGGCTACATCGACCTGAGCACGGTGGACTGGAGCGACCACCTCACTTTCATGCTCTTCCTCGCGGGCTGCAATCTCGCTTGTCCCTACTGCCAGAATGCGCGGCTCATACCGCCAGATTCAGGGACTGAGAGAGACCTCGACTCAGTCGCGGAGATGGTCCTGAAAGGGAGGAGGCTCCTAGACGCGGTAGGTTTCAGCGGAGGGGAGCCTACCCTCCAACCGGACGCCGTAGCTGAACTGTCCAGGAGGGCAAAGATGAGGGGTTTGGAATGCTTCCTCAACACAAACGGAACCCAACCCGCGGTCCTCCGAAGACTGCTTGATAATGGCCTCTTAGACCATGTCGCGGTCGACGTGAAGGCCCCGCTGGAAACGGGCCGCTATGGGCTTGTCGTTGGCCGACCAAGCTACGGGGCGCATATCGTTGAAGCGGTGAGGGAATCCATCCAAACCTGCCTTGACTACAAGGTCTCCCTCGAGCTGAGGACGACCGTGGTGCCCGGTCTTATCGGAAGCAAGCAGGACATCGAGAAGATCGTTACTTCTCTCCCCGTCGGCAGCTACAGTTACGTTCTGCAGCAGTTTGTGCCCTCACCTGAGGTCTTAGACCCATCCCTCACAGCTGCTGGCTCGCCGAGCCGAGAATGGGTCGTTGAGCTTGCTCGCCATGCCCTAAGCCTAGGGTTGAGGGACGTATTCGTGAGAACGAAGGAGTTCGGGATGGAGAAGGTTGGGGCTTCTTGATCGATAAGCTAGTCCTTGGGATAGCCGGTCTGCCGGGCTCAGGGAAGAGCACCGTCGCCTCTGTAGCCGCTTCGGAGGGCTGGACGGTCATCAGCATGGGCGACATCGTCCGAGAGTTCGCAGCCGAGCTGGGCCTAAAGCCGACAGCCGAGAACATAGGAGCGTTAGCCGTCAAGTTGAGGGGAGAGCGTGGACCGATCGTCATCGCCGAAGAATGCGTTAAGAGGGCGCGGAAGCTGCCGAGCGACTTCCTAGTCATCGAAGGCTTGAGGAGCCTAGAGGAGTTGGAGTTCTTCAGGTCGAGCTTTAAGAGGTTCATGCTCCTCGGAGTCGTCGCGCCGGATGAGAGAAGGTTCCGTAACCTCTATCTGAGGGGTAGGGAGGACGACCCGAGGGCCTTCCAGGAGTTCAAGGCTCGGGAGAGGCGTGAAGAGCTTCTGGGGCTCAGGAGGCTTCTCCCAGAGGCCGAATGCATCATAGTGAACGACGAGGGCCTCGATGCCCTCGAAAAACAGGCGAGAACACTCGTCAAGGGGCTCAAGCAACTTGCGGGTTAAGACCACCTTCACGGCTGAGGTCAACCCAACCGAGGATGAGGAGAAGGTTCAAACGGCGCTCCTCAACCTGGCAGGGCCTGGCGCCAAGCTGGAGAGACGGGTTGAAGCCGGTCGCGTAACGCTTCTCTCCGAGGGAGAAGGCTTGGAAAGCCTCGGGAAACTCAGGTCTATGCTGGAGGCCCAGCGGATCAGGGATGCCGCACGCCTAGTCCTCGCTAGGAGCATCAGGGGTAGCAGGATTAGGGTGGCGTTCAACAGGCAGGCGGCGTTCGTTGGGAAAGCGTCCTTCAGCGAGTCACCAGGCGAGTCTCCCCTCGGGCCGATCGAGGTTGAGGTCGAGACTGACGACCCTTACGAGGCCATCGACTGGGTCGCGCCGCCTCCGGGAAGAAGAGGTCTAAGAGCCTAATCCGTGTAGCGTAGGACGATCTCCATCAGGTCCTCGGCGACGACAGTGTTCTGGAAGATTGCCCTTGCCTCTGCAGCGAGGGTTTCTGCATCCTCGTACCTTGCCGAGATGTGGGTGAGCGCGAGCTGGCGAACCTTCGCCCCCTTCGCCACGCTCGCTGCCTCCGCGGCGGTACTATGACCTTCTGACGCCGCTTTTTCAGCCATATCCGAGGCGAAAGTGCCGTCGTGAATCAACAGGTCCGCTCCTTCCGCCAGCTTCAACACGGTATCGCTGGGCGACGTGTCCCCTGTGTAGACGAACTTCAAGCCCGGCCTCGGAGGACCGAGGACCTGCGAGGGCGATATCTCCACGCCGCTCGGCATCCTAACGCTGTGGCCTAGCTGGAGACGCTTCCAGAGAGGGCCCTCAGGCACACCGAGAAGCTTAGCTTGCGATGCGTTAAACCTGCCGGGCCTAGGTTTCTCCTCCAAGGCGTAGCCTAGAGCAAAACAAGTGTGAGTCACGGGGGCTGCTGTAACGACATAATCGTGCTCCTCGCATATGTTGCCGCCGGTCGTTTCATGGAGCTCAAGCCTATAGTCGGGTTGGAAGTGGACGGAGCGCAGCGAGCAGTCGATGAACTCTGAAAGCCCAGGTGGACCGTAGAGGTGAAGAGGCCTCTCCCTGCCCATCATCGCCATCGTCTGAAGTAACCCGGGCAGACCGAGTACATGGTCGCCGTGCATGTGGCTGACGAGGATCCTCGTCTTCCGGCCGAGTCCTAGGCCGGTCCTCATCAGCTGTCTCTGCGTCCCTTCGCCGCAGTCGAACATGAAGAGCTCCGCGCGTCTCATCACAGCGATGGAGGGCAGGTTTCGACGCATCGTCGGGATACTCGCCGATGTTCCGAGGAAGACGACTCTGAGGCTCATTAAGCTTTTCTCGACGAAACTGGTAGCCTCCGCCACTAATTACGGTTTTCATGAGGGGGACTTCTCCTTGCCGCTGGACTTTTTCCAGCACCGTGCCTGTTTCAGGTATCCCTTTCCTCCATCGGAGAACATGCGTCTCCTAGACAGCTCAATGGTTCTGCTGTTTCATCGGAATCGACGCGAATGGGCTGAAGGTTCACCCTAGCATAGCTGTGAGGTTGTCGTCCATCCATGAAGACATGAAACTTGGCTTGGGCGTTCTATACAAGATGAGCGGCGTGAGCCTAAGCCCGGCCTCTCCGTGGCGTGTAGGCTAGCCTGAAGCCGACCGGTCTAGTCTTTTAAGCCTCAGGAGGTCCACCTTCAGTAGGACCCAAGCCCTACAGGAGAGGCCGGCCGCCATCCCCTTAAACCGATAACCTCTCCGTGGCGGATGGATTCGTACTCCGACCTTAAGCTTTCAGCTCAGGTCTCGAGGGGAGATTACGCGCGGGGCGAACCCGTCGCGGTCGCCATACCGTTACGGTACGACTCCCGCAAGCCAGTCGTCGACGGGTTAGGACTCAAGCTAACGCTTCCACATCCTAGTGTACGATGAGAGCGGTAGGCTCCTCTACAACTGGTCCGCCCACCAGATGTTCAAGCAGGAGTACCAAGTATACTCCGTAACCTTCACGGCTGGGATGAAGATCGAGCGGACGATCACGTGGGACCAGAAGGACGACGGAGGACAGCAGGTCCCCGCTGGGAAATACAAGATCGTGGTTACCACCCCTGAGTTCCCCTACCGGTACGACCCAACGTATGGTGTGGGCGGGCAGTACCCTCAATCGGCAGGTCTCCCGCCTGTCTTCGTCACTATCACGCCGAAGCCCATCGAGGTCACGGTACGCTAGCTACGCCCAGCTACAGGGGGGAGAGCAGGATGCCTAGTCCGCGCTGGCTTAGATGAGACATCAACCTTCTCGCCAGTCGCTCGACCACGCGACAGACGAAGATACGGCTAACGCGCACCTCAAGGCCTAGGTAAGCGCAAGAAAGTACAGGATACGTTCGGGAAACCAGCCGTTTCACCGCCATCTCAAGAGTTACAGCTCGACAGAGGCTAAGACGAGATGAGATCTAGGTCGAGATGAGAAGATGCCTAGGCGACTCATCTTCAAGGATGAGGAGTGGCTCTCCGAGCTTCTCCATAGAAGCCCTACCGGAAGGCTTGCCGCATCGAACCTCGAGGGTCTCTCATGTGCAGCTTGAGAGGGCCGCTCTTCCTCGCGGCTCCTAAGTTGAAGACAGCGAACCGCATGTCGTGGCCTAGGTGAGGACCGGCATGCTGGGCTTCAACCTTGTCACTGCAGCCGTCTAATTTCTGAGCTGACACTGCCATTCTCTAAGGTTCCGCCTGGCTCTGCAAGCGTTCTGAGCCGTTTTATAGAGCGCTGGAAACGCTCATAGTCCTTCCACTCTCCGGGTAACAACATTCTGGGCAAGGCTTTTCTTAGCTTAGCTGAACCCATCGGTAGTGGTTTCCAGCTTCCGGGGGAGCAGCGTTGGCATCGTCAAGGGACAGAGTTCTGTCAGCCTTGTATCTTGAGGAGCCAGACAGGGTGCCGGTCTTCGAGATGCATATCCCGCTGGCTATAGGCTTACGTCTCCTCAACCGTACACCTGCAGCGTGGAATACCCCGCTGCAGTTAGACCTGTGGTCTGAGGGGAAGGCTCCCGGGTTGGGCAGGAGAATAGCTGCGGACCTCCTTGAGCTTCACCGAGGACTCGGCCTCGACGTGATTCGTTGCCCTAGCTCAGCGGAGACCCCGCGCAGCGTAAGGAAGATCAACGATGAGACCTGGCTGCTCAACGGAGTGAGGTACTCGTGGCTCTCAGGAAGCCTCTGGCGAAGAGAGTGGCCTAACGTGAAGCCGGAGACAGTTGCAGAGGAGAACCGGGCCGGAACGGATGAGACACGTGAGGGGCTCATGGAGAACCTGTCGGTGCTGAGGCGTCTCAAGAGCCTCGCGTCGGACGAGTTCTTTCTCACCTATGACGCGGATGGGTCTTGGGGCCCGGTGGTCTCGAACCCGCCGTTGCTTCAGAACGTTCTTCAGTGGATGTACACGCAGCCCAGCCTCGTGGAGGATATGCTCGACTCCTTCACCTCGGCGGCGGTAAGGTTAGGGGAGGCAGCTCTCGACGAGGGCGCGGACGCGATCCTCATGTGCGTAGACTATGGGCATTCAGGCGGCCCATGGATGAGACCCGACCATTTCAAGCGGTTCGTCAAGCCACGACTCAAGAGACAGTGCGAGGCCTTCAGGAGACGGGGCGGCTTCACCGTCCTGCACAGCGACGGGAACATAGCCCCAGTCCTAGCTGACGTCGTAGACGCGGGCATAGACGCCTACCAGGGCATAGACGTCCACGCAGGCATGGACCTGCAATCGGTGAAAGAGCTCTACGGCTCAAGGATCGCGTTGATCGGGAATGTGTCACCTCACGTCTTAGAGTTCGGCTCAGGCCTCGACGTGGAGAGGGAAGTCGCAAGGTGCCTAAATGCGGCGGCGCCAGGGGGCGGCTACATCCTTTCAGCCTCGGCGAACATCTCGATCGGAACAAACCTTAGAAACTTCAGAACTATGCTCGAAAGAGCCAGAAGGTCAGGGAGCTACCCTGCCGGCACCTCTTGAGACCGCAACTGTTAAGACGCGGGCCTCCCTCCTAGGGCTATTCCTGAGGGTTCTCATAGCTACGACAGTGAGGGCTCGCAGGTCGCGGTTCAAAGCCAGGGTATATCGTATGAAGTGGAGCCTCGTCAGGAGGCTTCACGCGGTGAGGTTCGCGTCTTAGCTTTTTCCTATGGTTGCTGTGCTCCTCTTCTGTAGAGGTCGTCGGAGAGTTTCCTGCCCGTCTGCTTCTCCCACTCCTCTACGGGGATGGCGAAGTCTCTCTGCGACCTGTCCCTGTACCATTCGGGGACGACGTTGAAGGCGCAGAACGGGATTATCCTGCCGTCCGGCGTGGCGTAGTGGATGACGCACCGCTTCACCCTTTCCAAGTCGTAGTTGTAGAGGTCTTGGAAATGCATCAAGCCGACGAAGAGCGTCTTGTAATGGAACTCCCCCAGCCCGCGGTAGTCGTGTCTTACAAGCGTCTCGTAGATGAGCTTCGGGACGCTCAGTCCCCTCGGCCCCTTCTCCTTGTCTATGAAGCGCCCGATCTGCGTCAGCATCTTCGCCCCGACGAGGTACTTGCTCCGTCCGGCGTTCAACTCGTCCGCCTTCTCTTTCAGGTACTCGAGGAGACCCTCCACGTCAACGAACCTACCGAGCGGGATGATCCTGTCCCCATCCTTGAAGATGTAGGTCGCCATGCCGCAGGCGAAGTGAGACGACAGCTCATACTCCGCTTTGCCCGTGACGGCTTCCACCAACAAGCTGAACGGTATGGACGCCGGGACAGGGAAGAAATCTTCACAAGTGACCTGTCCGCCGCTATCGCGTTCAAGGGCTTCGAGCACATCCGGTATCGTGATACGGAACCTCTCACGTTCAGACCTAGGCATCCTGCCCACGAGTGAGACGGGCTGGTAGTTGACGCCCCTTACCACGTCGAGGTTCCTAAACGCGTACTGGAGGATGTTCCAGCACTCGCGGTCGTTCACCGTCCTTATGACGGTTGGGACGAGGACGATCCCCAGCCCGGCTTGGCGGCAGTTGTCTATCGCCTTGTATGCTTCGCGGCTGTTCTTAGGGTTAGTCTCGGCTGTCAACCCGTCGAAGCTGAGGTAGACGGTATTCACCCCGGCTTCTCGGACTTGCCTCGCAAGGTCCGGCTGCGTGGCGAGGCGGACACCGTCGGTGTTGAGCTGAACATGGTCGAGGCCCTCCTCCTTGCATATACGGATAATCTCGATGAGGTCATCCCTTAAAGTCGGCTCCCCGCCGGTGAGCTGCACAGCGTTGCAGGGGACCGGCCTCTCCGCTCGAAGTATCCTCACCATTCCCCTTATCTGCTCCAGGGTCGGCTCGTAGACGTACCCGGCCTTCTGAGCGTAGAAGAAACAGTACCAGCAGGAGAGGTCGCACCGGTTCGTCACGACGATATTCGCCAGCGCCGTGTGGCCCATGTGCAGCCGGCAGAGCCCGCAGTCCATCGGGCATTCCGGCCTCTCCTTGTCTACCTGCAACGTGAGCTGTCTTCGGCCATCGTACGCGTAACGCCCAGCCCTCAAGTACTGGTCATAGCTGCCCCAGTAGATATCTTCGAAGCTTCCATGCTTGGGGCAGTCCTTCCGAATCCAGACCTTCCCGCCCCGCGCGAAGACTACAGCCGGAAGCCTCTCAAGGCAGTCGGGGCAGAGACTGACCGTCCGCCGAATCAACGTTTCAGCCTCGTCGGTAGGCTCCGTCATCTGGCTCTCCTCCATGAGGACCAAGCTGCTAAGGGTAAATTCCGACTCTATGGGCCGCGTCTTGTGTATAAGGATTTGCAAGGGGGCCTTATCCAGATGAGGGAACACTAGGGTCTCAAGGGGAGAGAGGCACGTTCGGAAGCTTCTTCTGGCTTAATGAAGAAAAGCGCGCCAGATGGCTTGATGAGAGGCCTAACCGCCTCAGAGAGGTTTAGAATGGACTCTTCGTCAGGTTCCACGAGATGCTCATCCCGCTCCCGAGGCGGTACTCACCCGCGGCATACATAGGGACCTTCCAAGCCATCTCTTCCTGGTCGTAGAAGTAGTAAAGCCAATACTTGCCCTCCGCGGTGGACTGCTTTACACCGTTGACCCCAGTGACGGCTACTCCAAGGCCAGGATAGAATGTGAACTCAACGTCGGCAACGGACATAATGGCTAGGAGAGCGGTTGGGCGGAGGCTCGACATCACCAGACCCTTGTAGGCGCTCACCGTTCCGTTCCCATAGTCGATGTACAGATCCACCACTGTAACCTTTGCCAGGAGTTCTGCGTAGCTGCGCTCAGCGCCAGTCAGGTTTCCCTGCAGCTTCACAACCCTCTCTCTGAGCTCTTGGTTCTCGTTCCGTGACGCTTCGTAGCTGGTGTAGTAGGTGGCAGCCGCCATCGTTCCTATGAGTGCCCAAGCCAAGGCTACGATGGTAACCGCCTTGTATGCCCTGTTCCTCGCCGTGTTCTGCCGGCTCATTCACCATCCCCTCCTCCGTCTTATCGCCTTAGCGATCGGAACGCCGAGGAAACCCATCAGGAGAGCCGTGGAGAACTCATGGGCGGGGCCCATCGGGTAGGGGGTCGGCAGGTAGAGCCCAACGAGAGCTGAGATGAGGGCAACCCCCGGGTTGGGAAGGAAGAGAACGTAGCCCAAGAGGGAGGTGACTATATCGTAGGCGAAGGTCATGAAGAACCCACCTACCGCCAACTCGAACCTGGAGAGGTCCTGCCTCCCGCTCCAGAGGAGGCCTGAGGCGAGGCCGATAGCCCCCATGCAGGGTGCCGTCACAAAGGTATGGAAGCCAACTCCGAAGAAAGGGAGCATATCTGTCACAACTATGGTCAGGAGTCCAACCGCGAAGCCTATCCAAGGGCCGAACAGGATGCCAGTCATAGCGGTCAGGAAAGAGGTAGGCTTAATGTTAGGGAAGGCCGCTAGGAGGACCCTCGTCGAAACCGCGGCTGCCGTGAATGACGCGATTAGAGCCACGTTAAGCGTCCTCGAAGCGCCGACGCTCACGATGGGCATCCACCCTCACCTCCATGCCTGGATAATTAACCAGGCATATAAGCGTTTCGAAAACCCTGGCTGTGTCCTAAAAGTCTCTCTGGTCCCTTTTCTTGGTTGACTAGGGGCTGGTAGAGATTGGTGGAGCACGTCTCGCCCGCTCCTTGAGGGCTCTGAGCCACCGCCTCGCAGCGTTGCGCAGCCTGAAGGCGTGGCGCCTCCAGCGTAGGCCGTGAAGCCTGAACACCTAAGGGGCCTCAGTCGACGAGGAGGAAGTGGCCTATTCACGTACGCTTCGAGGGCCCTGACGGGCGGATGACTGCGTCCAAGATGCTCCTCAGCCATGAGGCCGGCACCGCCTTGCCTAGAGTGGGGCGTGGCGATGCCGCTATCTATCATATTCAGGGAGTCGGTATGGCCTAGACTAGACGAAGCGGCAAGGAAGGAGTGAGCTAGGTCCTCAACAGTGAGGCTGAGCCGATGCTCGTCGTCTACGCAGCGATACCCGGGGGGGACGATGGTGGGGTAGAAGCTCGACCGATTCTCACTGGCCTGCTTTAGTCCGCAGAGGCTCTTACCATTCCGCGA